>NYZA01000213.1 GCA_002686955.1 Gemmatimonadota bacterium | reverse complement strand
TTCGCGATCTCATGGCTAAGCGATGAGTTGGGAAGCAGGGCTCGGTCGGTCACGAAACGCGCCACCACCAGTGCGACGAATCCGATCACGATCAAGGGAAGGAAATGGCCCGCGTTCTCCGCGAAGCCAACGTAGGGCTCCATCGTCGCCCGCAAGAGCACCACGCCGATCGCGACCATGCTGCCACCGAATGCCACCCCCGCGGCAACATTGTCGCTTTCGATTTCCTCGTGCAGATCGTAGGGTGTGATCCAGTCGTAGAGCTTCGCGAAAGCGATCAAAGCCACCTGCCCCGCCGCGAAGAAGGCCAGAGTGCTCATCGCGCCGCCCGACTCGCCGTGAGCTGCGCCGGCCACCACCAAAGCCGTCGCGACATAAGCGCCGGCCTCGACCGCCCCTGTACCGATGTTGCGATCTTCGATGATCTCTTTGCGTGTGCTGAAGCGAGGGAGCACGAGGCGATCGAGAAGCCATCTGCCCAGATTGAGCAGAACGATTCCTCCGATGGCGTAGGCCAGATCGCCGCCGAGCTCCGCCGCGGCCTCGAGCCGAGTCGCGGCTTCGATATCGGCGCCGGTCGCGGCCCCGATGAAGATCGCCGTTACGCCCAGGTAGTAACCCGATATGCTGAGAGCCAGCGCTCTGTTGTCGCGCGCTGTTAGCTCTTCATCGATGGAAAAAGGTGTTGTGATATCTTTTGCGATCTTGGCCAAGATCAGCAATGCAAGACCCGACGCGACATATGCCAGACTCATCGCGAGTCCTTCCGGTACCGGCATCACTTGCCTCCCCTCGATCGGCTTGAGCTCCGGGATCGCGTCGACCGGCTCCGGCTGGTCGATGCCGCGCGGGTTCCTCCGCGAGAACGCGACGCTTTCGTTTCGTACTTCGACCCCTTGTATTTGCCGCCGGATTGCTCGTATCGGCTCCCTTTGAACCCGTCGTTTCCGACGTATCGGCTCGATGCGAGACGCGTTCGGGTCTTCTGGGCGCTCGATCCGTACTGCTTTACACCCGAGCGGCTCGTGCCGTAGTAGCTTCGTCCGGCGTCGTACGATCTTCGGTAGCCTCGGTAGTCCCCCATATGGATCGGCGAGTACATCGGTCCCCAAAAGAGGCTTCGCATGAAGGCGTACTTGCCGTAGAACTCCCAAAAGCTGTTCCCGCGGTCGTCACGCCTCCATTGGCCGTACTCGTTTCGCCCCTCTTCTGGGGTGGCGATGTAGGCGAAACCGGCGGGTTGGGCCGCCGCGGCGTCGATTTCGCTGTCGTACAGCCCCGCCGGTTTCGACGCGACCGTCATGCCGAGGTTCTCTTTGTGTCGCTCGTAATCGGCGCGGCTGACGGCCTCCCACTTTTCGCTCGGAGGGTTCGGGGCCTCTCCCTCGCCCGCGGTCACGCGCACGGTTCGGTATTTGTGCTGGAACGTCACCTCTTCGCCCTCTTCGATCGACATGTCGACCAGGATCTTGTCCCACGAGATGTAGAGCTGCGATACGAGGGCGGCGAGATGGGCATTTGCCTCGCTGAGATCGATCAATCCCCGGCGGAGCAGATCAGAGGCGCTTGCCAGGGCGATGAGGTCAATATCATCGCTCGCCTTGGCGTCTTCGGCGCGAACCGTATTCCATGCCTCTCCGGCGCTCTCTTTTGTCGCCAGAAGCCCGGAGAGACGACGGCCAAGGTCGGCCTCCTTTGGAGGCCAGTCGCGCTTGGCGCGGTCGACGCGCGATTCGGTTTCGCTCAAGCTCATCGCCTGAATCGCCTCGAAATCGGCACGGGCGTCGCTCACGGTTTTCTCGCGGTCTTCCCTCAATTCCAGGAGACGTTCGATCTCGCCCTCGATCGTGGCGCTCTCGGCCAACGCGAAGATCCGGGCCTCACGGGCGCCGAGGAGGGCGGTTTCGATCTTTGGGCGAAGCTCGCCACGGTTCTCTCGCGCGAGCTCTGCGGCCCCCCGGAGCGATGTCTTGCCTTCGTCGAGCCGGGCCGCGGCCGTTTCGAGGCTCAGCTCCCACTGCCGGCTCTTGCGCCGGAAGAGCGCCGGGGCATCGGTCAGAGAGCCGGCGATCGCCTCTCGTTGCGCGGTGAATTGGTCTTCAGCCCGCGGGTAGCTCGTCGATTCGACCTCTAAGAGGGTCCGCGTTCGAGCGTCGAGCCCCCCTCGGCCGGTGAGGGTGAGAATGAGCGCGACGCACGCCACCGCGGCCGCCAGGTACATGAGCGGTTTCGGTTGCATAGTCTCCCGATCACTTTCGGAGGATTGTCACGTTGTGCGGCAGGATCCTCTCCGAGACGCCCACTACGAAGGGTTCACCAGCCCATTTCTCGACCCAGACCACCATGGCGCCCTGGCCTTCGAAGTCCCACGCGTAGAAACCCTCTTCCTCGGCGCCGTCGCGAGAGTAGAGAACCTCTCCGCTGAAGCTGTAGTCGTAGCGATCGCCATCGTAGACGATGTGATTGTCTCGGGACTCCTCTTCGTCGAAGCGGGCGAGATTTTCGTCGCCAATGCCTAAGTCGGCCAGTTTCAGGTCGTCCGCGCGGCGAAGAAGCAGGGTGATCTCATCGTCGTCGTGCCATTCCACGAAGATGCGGCGGTTCTTGGCGACGCCGCTGATCTCACCCCAGCGTTCTTCTCCGCGGCGATAAGTACTGACTCGGTCGACCGTGAAATGCAGATCATCGAAATCTTCCGACGCGCCTATGACTGTGACAGCATCGCCGTGCTTTGCGTCCGCGATAGATGGAGTCGAAAGATTTCGCATATCGCTTCCATCCCCCTCCCTCTTCTCCTCTTCTTCTTTCGACTTGTGCCCGCGGTAGGCAGCCACCAGAAGTCCGGCGCAGAGAAGCAAAAGGACGAGGACGAGAAATTGTGTCACTTACCCAGCTCCGCCTTTAGCTTGGCGAGCTCGTCATCGGTGGTCGAGACGTCGAGGGCGGCGAGCTCGTCGTCGAGATCGCCGTCACTTTCGGGGCTCATCTCTTCGTACGCCTGGGTCATCGCCTCATCGCGCGCCACCGATTCCTCGAAGCGACCCAGGGCGGCGAATGCGTTGTCGTCGACGTTGACGCCGGCCAAGGTCTGCGCCACTTGCCGCTGGGCGCGGGCGGCGTTCTTGCGCGCGATCAATGTGGAGCTGTTTCGGCGCGCCTCCTCGATCTTCGAGCGGAGTGTATCGACCTGCCCCTTGAGTTTTTCACGGGCGGCCCGGGCTTGAGCAACGGATGACTCGAGCGCCACGACCTGGCGATCCGACTCTTGCTTCTTGGCGAGCGCCTTCTTGGTGAGATCCTCGCGCCCGGATTCGAGCGCCTTTGTTGCCTTCGCCTTCCATTCGCCGGAGCGATCGATGTGACGCTGGTATTCCGTCTCGAGACGATTGAGATTGCTCATGGCTTCTGCCGAGGCCTTGACGACCTTGTTCAGCTGCGCGTCCATGTCTCTGATGTTCTGTTTGAGCGTCGTTTCGAAGGTAGCGTCTTCGATCGATTCGGCGGCGGCGTTCGCTTTTCCCTTGGCAACTCGGAAGATTCGTTTGAAAAATGCCATGACAGTTTCTTTCCTTTCGAAGATGGGGGCGGGGCAGAGCTAGTCGAGCAATCCACCAAGTAGATCGCGCGCCGCCCACGCGTCGACGACGAGAAACTCGAGGCAGGAGAGGATGTCGTCTTTGTCGTCGGCGCCCATCGCCTGAAGCTTGGCGAAGTTGTTGAGCGTGATCGCGACGCCCTTCGGGCCCTCGTAGAGCTGGAAGCTCGAGGTAGAGATGCCGTTGGTGCCGTCTAGCAGCGTCCAGAGCACTTCGGTCGAAAGGGTCGAGCGCTCGACGTTTACGAGCTGCACCGTGTTGAAGAGAACGCTCTCTTGCAGCACCGTAGTCAGGATCATGCCGCTGTCGAGATCGCGGATGCGCAGCACCCGATTCTCGTCGTCACTTTCCACGATCTCGTAGCCGCTTTCTGCGACGAGCTCGCGAATCTGGTCGAGGCTAATGGTTTCATTGGTCAAGGGATTCCTCCTGGTTCCGAACTGATTGGGACGCGTACCGTACGCCCGATGCTGTTCGAAGTCCATACACGGGGATCTTCACCGATATTCACTCGCCGACTTTCTTTCGCCAGGCCGATATAGGTTAGGGTTCAGACGAGAGCGATTCTCCCATTTCCATGTCAGAAGTCTTTGTAGGCCGCCAGCCGATCTTCGACCGGTCCCAAACCGTTCGGGCGTACGAGCTTCTCTTCCGTAGCGGAGAGAGGAACAGCGCCGGAGCGGTCGACGGGAACCGCGCGACGGCCGATGTGCTGGCAAATACCTTCACGACGATCGGCCTGGACCAGATGGCGGGACACCACCCCGCATTCGTGAATTGCACGCGCGAGCTGATCCTGGGCGGCACGCTCATGGCTTTGCCTAAGCAGCGGATCGTCCTGGAGATTCTCGAAGACGTTCATCCGGACGACGAGCTCGTCGCGGAAGTCGCGCGCCTTGCGGAGGCGGGGTTCATGGTCGCGCTCGACGATTTCGTCTTTTCACCGGCGTGGACGCCGCTGTTGCGGATCGCCAAGATCGTCAAGATCGATGTGCTGGCTCTCTCCCGCGCCGAGATCAACCGCCAGCGGCGATTGTTGAGGACTTTCGGAGTGCGGCTGTTGGCGGAGAAGGTCGAGACGCAGGAGGATTTCCGACACTTTCATGACATGGGATTCGACTACTTTCAGGGGTACTTCCTCAGCAAGCCGACGGTCGTTCGTGGGCGGAGGATGCCGAGCAATCGCCTGATGATCTTGGAGTTGATCGCGAGACTCGCGGACCCCGATGTCGACGTCGAAGAGCTCGAATCGCTGATAGAGGCCGATGTGGGACTGAGCTTCAAGTTGCTGAAGTACATCAACTCCGCGCTCTTCGGCCTGTCGAAAAGGGTCGATTCGATGAGGCACGCCGTCGTTCTGCTCGGATTGCGAGAGATCAAGCGTTTCGCCACCCTCGGGCTGATCGCCGGCATCGAAGACAAGCCGGCCGAGCTGCTGAAGGTCTCGCTGATTCGGGCGCGGATGTGCGAACAGATCGCTGATGCGCTGGGGCGGGGGGGTGGGGAAACCCATTTCACGGTGGGCCTGTTCTCGACGGCCGATGCGTTGATGGATGCACCGATGGCCGACGTGATCGCGTCGCTGCCACTCTCCGACGACGTCAAGATGGCGCTGTCGGATCTATCCGGCCCGCTCTCCGATGTGTTGAGGATTGCCATCGCGTGCGAGCGCTGCCGGTGGGATGCGGGTTCGGAATTTGGGGTCTCTTCTCAGGCCCTGCAAGAGATCTACTGGGACGGCCTCACCTGGGCCGAGCTGTCTGGCCGGGGATCCGCGCCGTCCCACGGCGGATGACCTTTTCTCCCCCGCGAAAAAGTACGCCGCGGACTCTTACGGACGATCGAGGATCGTCTTAGACTGGTTCAGGCCGGAAAAGTGGACGGGAGTGGATCCCCCCGGGGGGGCGCTACGGGAACCCACGCACGATCGTGGGGGGACCGGGTTGTCTCAAGGCGAGATGCCCAAACCCGCGTCGTGTAGCGCGGTCGCGGCAGGCTCTCCGCCACGGCCAAAGAAGGAGTACGCCATGAAGGCAGCTATTTCCGCACTTAGCGAGGCCTTCGAGATCGGCCAGCGCCGACTTCAAGTGGCAGGAGGCGCCGATCGTGACTGTTTCGCTGACGTCGTAGAGCAGGCCGAGCTTGCCGGCGAATCCGAAGGCGGTCGCCTCACTGGAGTAGTCCCCCTCCTTGTTCATATCGAAGTGGGCGTAGTGGAGCATTCCGAGCGAGCCGAGCATTCCGGCGAAGGTGGCGTCGGGAACGACCTCGCCCGCCGACTGTGTCGCGAATGGGTTC
Source organism: Gemmatimonadota bacterium (assembly GCA_002686955.1). GTDB lineage: Bacteria. The sequence goes on along the minus strand of NYZA01000213.1, from coordinate 11,239 downwards.
ATCGTGACCGGGAGCATGTCGTTCATCTGTGCACCGTCGATGAGCATCTGCATATCGAGGCCCGCGTAAACCAGGTCGGCCGAGCCGCCGACGGTCAGCTCGTCGTTCGCCTGATAGGCCACGGGCGCGAGCAGACGGCCGACCGATCGCCGTGGCGGAGGTGCTTGTCGCGATCAGGGCACAGAGGCCAAGGGCGAGCTGTCGCAACCCATGAAAAACTCCGCGTCGCCTGATTGGCGACGATTTGCGGTGGCCCGGACCCTTTTTGTCGCGCGGGTGGTGCCCGGGGTTGGCGTCAGCCGCCTCGTGGGCGGCGGCCGTGGCGGAAGCCCTCACGGATACTCCTGAACGGATGCGTTACATGCGCATCGATCGTGCCGCAAAAACGATTCTCAGGGTTGGGCAAGACCGGCTTTCGGATATGAGCTGCTCATGCGGTTGAGCGTGTTGATATGCAACGGGTTGCGGCCTTTTGACTTTCCCCGCTTCCCGACGAGGATCCGGCCGAGCGCCAGCCGGCGCAACGCATCGTTTCAATCTGCGCAACAAGCGGCTGCAACGTTCCGTTGCGGGGTAGGGGCCCGCCATTCTCGGCGGCCACCGGATCAAAGCAAAGAGAACTTCAGCAGAAAGAGGATGCTGAGGACCAACACGCCTGGGGTGACATCTCGCCCGCGGCCGGTCAGGAGCTTGATCGCTGTGAAAGCCAGGAATCCTAGCCCAATTCCGGTTGCGATCGAAAGGGTCAAGGCGATTCCGAGAGCGGTGACCAGGGCCGGGGAGGCTTCGGTGGCGTCGCTCCAGTCGATCGAGGCGAAACCGCGAGCCATCGTGCAGGCGACGTAGAGCAGGGCCGGCGCGGTCGCGAAGGGGGGGACGCTCTGCGCCAGGGGTGCGAGGAAGAGGGCGAGGAGAAAAAGAAGGGACACCGTCAGCGCGGTCAAACCGGTTCGCCCTCCGGCCTGCACTCCCAAGACGCTCTCGATGTAGCTCGTCGTCGTCGAGGTTCCGAGTGTGGCTCCCAGCACGGTCGCGGAACTGTCGGCGAGAAGCGCTGGGCCGAGGCGCGGAAGACGCCCCTGCCGGTCGAGCATACTCGCGCCGTGGGCGACCCCGACGAGCGTGCCGGCGGTGTCGAGCAGGTCGACGAAGAGGAAGGCGAAGACGATGGTGATTAGACCGACATCGAACGCGGCGCGGATATCCATGGCGAGGAAGGTGGGACGGATGTCGGGGGGCGGCGCGAAGACGCCCTCGAATTGGGTGAGGCCGAGCAAGGCGGCGACACCGGTCACCGTCAAGATGCCGATCACGATGGCGCCGGGAACGCGGCGCACGTCGAGAGCCACCATGAGGACAAAGCCGAGGCAGGCGAGCAAAGTCCGGGGGTTGCCGAGATCGCCGAGGGTAATGAGGGTGGCGGGGGAATCGGCGATCACGCCGGCGGATTGGAAGGCGATCACGGCCAAGAAGAGGCCGATGCCGGTCGACGTGGCCAGTTTCAACGAGGGGGGGATGGCATCGATCAGCCACATCCGCACCTTGAAAACAGACAGGAGCACGAAGATGCAGCCGGATATGAACACCGCCCCGAGTGCGGTCTGCCACGGATGTCCCATGCCGAGAACCACCGTGTAGGCGAAGTAGGCGTTGAGGCCCATTCCAGGCGCGAGGGCGATCGGGTAGTTGGCCAAGACGCCCATGAGCAGGGTGCCGATGGCGGCGGCGAGGCAGGTTGCAACGAACACCGCACCCCGATCCATGCCGGCCTCGGCCAACATGGTGGGGTTGACGAAGACGATGTAGAGCATCGTCAGAAACGTGGTCAGCCCTGCAAGAAGCTCGGTTCGCGGGGTTGTGTTGTGTTCGTCTAATCTGAAGAATCGCTCTAGCATGGTCCCCATTTGGATCTCCGAACGCCGCGTGCCATACTACCTAATTCGGCTCGCTTCGAGGAGTGGCGGCTCAAGAAAGGCATCGCGCGAAATGAAGCATCGATTTACCGATCAGGCGGTCTGGATCACCGGTGGCGGCAGTGGGCTCGGAGAGGCGATGGCGGCGGAGTTTGCTACGCGCGGGGCGCGAGTGGCCTTGAGCGGGCGGCGGGTCGATCGCCTGAACGAGGTCGCTGAAGGGATCGGGGCCACGGGGGGGACGGCGATGGTTGTGCCCTGCGATGTGACGAGCGACGACGCGGTGCGCGACGCGGTCGGAGCGGTGGTCGAGACGTTTGGTAGGATCGACGTCGCGATCGCCAACGCGGGGATGGGCGTCGTGGGGCGATTCGAGCGACTGAGCGATGCGGAGTGGAAGCAGCAGTTCGGCGTCAATCTATTCGGGCTTGTAAGCACCGCGAGGCACGCCCTACCGGAGCTTCGCAAGAGCCACGGGCGCCTTGTGTTGATGGGAAGTGTCACTGGACTCGTCGCTGGCGAGCGGACGTCAGCCTACTGCGCATCGAAATTCGCCGTTCGAGCGATCGGATTGTCGCTTGCACAGGAGCTGCACGGCTCTGGTGTGTCCTGCACGACGCTTTGCCCGGGTTTCGTGGAGAGCGATATCAATCGTGTCGACAATCAAGGGCACTACGATGCGTCCCGCCCAGATCTGCGGCCCCAGCGCCTGATGTGGCCCTCCGATCGGGCAGCGAAGGTGATGCTCGATGCAATCGCCGCGAGGAAGCGCGAATACGTCTTCACGGGACATGGGAGAATTGGCGCGTTTATGGGGAAGCACTTCCCGGGGCTCATTCACATTGCGGCGACGAGGGTGGGAGGGCGTCGAAAATGAGCTCCCAATAGCCCACGTCGATCCACCGGTCGAACTTCCATCCGACCTCTTTGAAGTGAGCGACTTTCTCGAAGCCCAACTTCTCGTGTAGCGCAATGCTGGCGGGGTTCGGGAGTGCGATTCCGCCGATGACACTGTGGATTGTGCGGCCCTGGAGAATGGAGATCAACTCGGTGTACAGACGAGTGCCGCTTCCTCTCCCCACGGCCTCGGGCGCAAGGTAGATCGTGCTCTCGGCGGAATAGCGATAGCTGCATCGGCTCTGCCATCGGCTTGCGTATGCGTAGCCGGCGATATCGCCATCACGTTCGTAGACTAGCCAAGGATGATACGCGGTTACTTCATCGATGGTCTCGCGCATCTTCTCGCGGGAAATCGGATTCTCTTCGAAGGTAACGACCGTGTTTTCGACATAGTGGTTGTGGATGATTCGGATCGCCGCAGAATCGTCCGGGGTGACTGCTCGAATCATCGTGCGCCTGTCGTCTCCTGTGTGACGCCTACAAGAACATCCCCGCCACCGTCGCCGTCATCCACGATGCGAAGGCTCCCCCCAGCATCGCGCGCAGGGCCAGCTTCGAGATCGCCGGCTTGCGCTCCGGCGCCAGCGGCGAGATGCCCCCGATCTGGATTCCGATCGACGCGAAGTTGGCGAAGCCGCAGAGTGCGTAGGCCGCCATCTTGGCGCTGCGAATATGCTCGAAAGTGCTGCTCGGATCGCCTCCCGGTAGCATTCGCTGCATCCCCTCGAAAGCGATGAATTCATTCACCGCGATCTTAGTGCCGAGCAACGTGCCCATCAGTTGACAGTCGTGCCAGCCCTCCACGCCCATGCACCATGCGACCGGGGCGAAAACCCAGCCGAAGATCCGTCCCAAATCGAGCGTGCCGGTCAGCCATCCGACCGCCACGAGCTGCTCACCGGCCCATCCGAGCGGCCAGTTCACCAGAGCGACGAGCCCCATGAAGGCGATCAGCATGGCGATTACGTTGAGCCAGAGCTGCAGTCCGTCGCCCGTCCCGTTGGCCGCCGCCTCGATCAGATTCCCCGCGCTTCTCTCGATCTTCAGCTCGACCTTCGTGCCCGTCACCGAGCTTTCGGTCTCGGGGAGCATGATCTTGGCGATGAGGAAAGCCGCCGGCGCGCTCATCACCGACGCCGTCAGAAGATGGGGACCGTACTCGGCGCCCAAAAGCCCCATGTAGACCGCGAGAACGGACCCCGCGATCGTCGCGAAGCCCCCCGTCATCAAAGCGTTGAGCTCCGATGCGGTCATCTCGGCGATATAGGGCCTCACGACGAGCGGCGCCTCGGTCTGCCCCACGAAGACATTCGCCGCCATCGCCATCGACTCGGCCCCGCTCACTCCCATCAGCGTGGTCATTATCCGGGCCAAGCCGTAGATCAGCACCTGCATGATCCCCAGGTGGTAGAGAACCCCCATCAGCGCGCTGAAGAAGATGATGACCGTCAGCCCGGAGCTCGCGAAGGCGAAGGCGAACCCCCAGCCGCCCTCCGCGAAATCCCCCCGGGAGAGGCCCCCGAAGACCAGCGCCGCGCCCTCGCCGGTCATGCCGATCAAGCGCGCCACGAAGTCGGCGATCGCCTGGAAGACCACGATCCCTATCGAGGTCTCGAGGATGAACGCGGCCAGTGCGAGCTGGATCGCGAGCCCGAAGACGACGACCCGACCTGGAAAGGCCCGTCGATGGCTCGAGAACAACCATGCCACGCCGCAGAAGAAGAGGAGACCGATCAGCGCACGAAGAACAAACATGGGCGGAGTGTATTCGATCGTCGATAATCGCGGACATGCGCGGATGGCGGGACGACCGTCGGTTGCTAGTACGACAGGTGAGCCCATGCCATCGCATTTTCTGGACCCGGGCTGTTGACAACTAACTACTACGGTCTATAGTAGTTGCTCGACCTGAGGTTCACGATGAGAGGAATCCGATTTCGTCCCGAGCAGTCGGGGCTCCGTGCCACGCTTTTCGATCTCGAGGCCGACATCATGGAGGCCGTCTGGGCGAGGAAGTGGGAGGAGTTCGCTGTCGCGGATGTTCAGCAGGAGCTTCAGCGACAGCGCAACATCGCCTATACCACCGTGATGACCACCGTGGGCCGGTTGCACGAGAAGGGACTGCTCGACCGGGTGCGCGAAGGGCGCCGCTACGTTTACCGGCCGCTGATGAGCCGAGAGCAGTTCTCCGAAACGATGGCGCGTGAGCTGCTTGGGTCTCTGTCCGGCTTGGGGCATCGCCAGGCTCTGTCGTTGCTGGTCGACCAGGTTCGCGAATCGGATGGCGAGGAATTGGAGATGCTCGAGGTCTTGATTCGCAGGCGCAAGAAGGAGCTCGGGGAATGACGGAGCTCATCTTTCCCCTCTTCGGAGCCACCATCGTGTTTTCTGTAGTGGTCCCTCCGCTCACCGTGGCGGCTCGGCTACTGCTCGCGGCGGCTCCGGATCGGAAATGCTGCATCGACCGTCACGGAAGCTCACTGCGCTATATGCTCATCGTCGGTCCAACTATCGGTCCGGTGCTCTGGCTCGTATCGGCGGCCGCCCATCAGTCCGAGGAGGGAGCGCCGCTCGCTGTCTGTATCGCACCATATTTCGGCGTGGAGTTTTGCCGAGACGTGGTCCTCTTTGCTCTCGTGCTCTCCGCGGTTCCGCTGGCGGGCGTCGGGTACGGGATCAGCAGTTTCCGCGGCCCGAACATACACAAGCCGGTTTCGAAATCGTCGGCGGTCGTCGACCGCGTGCGCCGAGTATGCGCCCGACACCCCGCCCTGGCGCCCATCGCTCGGCGGGTTTGCGTCGTCGACAGGAACTTCGCCCCGGTTTGCACCAGCGGCGTGCTCCACCCGGTTGTCGAGATCGCCGCGGATGTCGCGGATCAGCTCAGCGACGAAGAGATAGAAGCGGCGCTCCTGCATGAGCTGGAACATACCCGCGCAAGGGATCCGCTGCGCCTGCTGGTGGCACGACTGGCTCTCTCCATCAATCCGCTGGGGCGGATTCTCGAAGCTGAATTCGAACGCTACTGGTTTGCGCGTGAAGCGATTTGTGACCGCCGTGCAGTACAGCTTGGCGCGGATCCACTCTCGCTCGCCAGCGGCATTGTTGCCGTGGCTCGGACGGGCTCGGCAAGAGCTCGCGCGGAGGCGTTGAGTGGCCACGGAATGGATGGGATCCGAGTTCGGATCCACCTTCTTCTCGACTCTGCGAATCGTCGGCCCGCGCCGCCCCGGCGTTTTGCTTCAGTGGGGTTTCTCACTTTGGTCACACCACTTTTGATCGTGCTCCCGCACGTGTCCGGCACCGGTCCCTTGGATGTGCTCCATTACGGTGTCGAGAGCTGCGCGAGTCTAGTAGGAATCATCTGAAGCAATGAACAAGACCGTGTCGAGTCCCAGTAATGCGGCGACGGCAACTATTGGGAATAGTATATTGCGCATTTGGACCATACTAATCGTTGGCGGGATCGCGGCCACGTACGCCGATGCTGAGAGACGATCTCGAGATCTCCCGGGAATTCAGATTCAGGCAGCGCCCTTGCCGAATCCTCTGACCGAGGGCATAGTGTCGCTGCATGGGATTCTTGCCTTCGCGGACCGGCACTCGCCCTTGCTTGGCCGCGGGCGCGCGCGCCTGGAGCTTGGCGATGCCGCGGTCGATGGCGCATCGCTTTGGCTTCCTCATAATCCAGAGTTTTCGATCGGTGCGGGGCCCAGGCGCGGAGTTGCCGGACGGTACACCGACCTCAGCGCCTCGATTTCACAGCGCGTCGAAATTGCGGGAGAACGGGGGCTACGAATCGAGGCGGCGGAGCGTTCCAGGCGGCGATTCAACGCAGAGCTCGATGAGGCCCGGTGGCATGTGCATCGCGACGTGCATGCGGCATTTCATCGGGCACTCGTCGCTCGCGAAAAGATGTTGGCCGCCGATCGACTGTTGGCTTTCCAGGAACGCCTACTCGACATCGCGCGGCGCAGGTTTCGGGCAGGGGATGTTTCGGAGCTGGCTGTGCGGGTGACCGAGGGCGAATTGAGTCAATCTCGCGTCGCCAAGATCGCCGCGAAGCAGGCCTATCGACATGCGCGCCTCGAATTGGGGGCTCTGGCAGGGTGGCCCGAAACCCATCCCCCAGAACCGGCCGGATCGCTCGATGCGCCGCTGGATCCGCCTCCGCGCGAGATGCTCTGGGTCGCCGCGCAGAGCCATCAACCGCGGTTGAGAACATTGCGGGCGATTCGGGCCGAGGCGGAAGCCCTTGCGCATTCAGCCGAACGCGAGGCCTGGCCCGAACCGACCTTGGGGCTCGAGTATGCGCGAGAGGGCGCTCCCGCCGGCTTCGACGAGGCCGTGGTAATCGGCACGTTTTCCGTGTCCATTCCCCTATTCGCACGCGATCAGGGGGCGCGTGCGAAAGCGCACGCGGAGGTTCGTCTCGCGGAGGCCGAGCAACAGGTCTACAGCGCTCAGCTCGCTGCTCGATTAGAGCAGGATCGTAGCGCTCTTACCGCCGCCGCGGCCCGCGTGCGCAGCTACGGAAGCGAGATTCTGCCCACTTTCGAGAAGAACTTGCACCTCATTCAACGTGCATACGAGCTCGGCGAAATCGACATTCTCGAGGTCTCAGTGGCACGGGAGCGATTCTTGCGTACCCAATCCGACGCACTGGATGCCCACTCGGACTACTTCCAAGCCGTCGCGAATCTCGAAGCCTCGATCGGCACCGACATATGGCCCGACGAGCGACATGATTTGCCCTTGCAGCCGCACGAGGATGATCGATGAGTCTCCGCCCGTTCTGGACGATCGTATTCCCACTCCTACCCCTGGCCGCCGGCTGCGACAATCGTCTCGCGCCCGCACGCCACGACGACCACGAGCAACACGATGAGCAAAGCGAGAGTCGAGGTGGTCGGAATCTAGTACATATCAGTCCCGATGCCATCGAACGAATGGGGATACGTTTCGCGACGGTCGAGGGGGCGCCGGCACAAGGAGGCATAGAGGTCCCGGCGGAGATCCAGTTGGAGCCCGACAGAGAGGCGCACGTGTCCACTATCGTCTCGGGTCAGCTCGCAGCTGTAATGGCCTAGATTGGAGAAAGCGTTCGAGCCGGTCAGCCGCTCGCGATAGTACGCAGCATCGCTCTCGGCGAAGCCAGAGCCCAAGCCACGAGAACCCGCGCGAATGTAGAGGTAGCGTAAGCGAACTACGCCCGCCAACAGGAGCTTCAGCGTGAGGGAATAGGCGCGAAACGGGATTTCCTGGAGGCACAGGCGACGCTTCGACGCGCTCGAGCCGAAGAGTCCGCCGCACAGCGTGCCCTCGACATCTACGGACAAGACGGTAGTGGCAGTGAGCTGACCATCAGGAGCCCGATAACGGGCTGCGTGGTGTCTCGACATGCCACTGTGGGCGAGGTTGTCAGCCGAGCGACCGGTCGATCGCAGGAAGAGCGCGAAGAGAGCGCGGCAATGCCGCACCACGATCTGCTCGAACGCGCCCGAATCACCTTCGCGGGCCAGGGCGGCCAGGTCTTCATCGGTCGGGGTTGGAGACGGTTTGGTCATGGCTCCTCAACCAATACTGCCGCCGAGGGTGGGGTCTATTCCCGGGCATTTTAAGCGGCAGGCCTTCGCTCCTGGGTTCGGTCATTGCATCACCTTGATCGGCTTTCTCAGCGCCACGGCGTTGTTGCTCTCGTTCACCTCGCTCACGTTGTCGTTCGGATCGAAGAGATGGCCGACGTAGTAGTTGCCGGACGCGACGCTCGTCGGGATAGGAAGCGATAGATCGAAGGTGCCGGTCGAGCCAGCCTCTCCGGTGAAGGTGCCGCCGCCGATGTAGATGTCGTAGTTCGAGATGTAGTCGTTGCTCGACAGATAGAAGCGCACCTGGGATTGGGTCATATCGGTTCCTCGGTTCATCAATGTCGCTAGGAATGTCACATCATTGGCGAAGTAGCGGTAATGATAGGAATCGTCGCAGGGGCCGGGCAGCTCGAGCGAATCGATGGCGAGCGCGGAGGAGATCGCGAAAAGGGCGAAGACGGAGATGATCGTGGCGGGAAAGTGGCTCATCGGAGCTCTTTCTTGCGGTCGGATTCGGGTTCGTACTCAAGGCTACAAGGTCTTGACGTGATGAGCGGGTAGAGAGCCCCCGAACGCACAAAAAAAGGCGACCCTCCCGAATGAGAGGGCCGCGCTTCTCCCGCGAGAGCTGGAAGATGCTACTCTGTCGCCTGAGTGAACTCGAAGAGGCTAAGCGGGGCGCCGGTGCGATCGATCTGCACGAACTGCCAGGCGTAGCCCGGAATCATGATGGCGGGGCGGCTAGGAACGGTGTTCTCGATCATCGCCAGCGAGAAGGTCCGCCCGGCGATATCGACGGTCTTGGCCCAGGCCAGGTCGATGCCGTGGCCGGGTGAAGGAACCATGCCGCTGGAGAGCGCGAGAACCAGATGCTCGGAGAAATCGACATCGGGCGCCTCGATGTCGTCACGATGAATCGCGCCCCAAACCTGATTCCAATCGGCGTTGTTATCGACGACGACATTCATGTCGGGTAGGAGTCTGGTCTGGGTGAAGCCGCTCTCGAGTGTCGTCGGGTTTAGATCGAAATCGGGGAAGAGCACCGGCGTATTCCAACGATCGGTGACGATGATGTGGAAGGGATTCGTTGCGATCGGCCGTGCCGAGATCTCTCCCTGCTTCGCGACGTGCGCGAAAACCGCGCTGGTGAGCACATCGACCTGCGTGATCTCGATATCACCGGTCCCGCCGTACTGGGTCCCCAGAAAGGCGGCAATCACCATCTCGTTTTCCCATTCGATCGCGGGCATCAGGGGGAGGTAGTCGAGACCCGCGGCGTGCTCGTTCCAAAAGGGCGCGAATTCGGCGTCCTCTGTGAAGACCATGTAGCCGGAATCCACGATTCCGGTCTCTTGGCCCTTGTCGAGAGTAGTGAAAGGTACGTCGAGGAAGTTGGCGACGGCCATGGAGGCGCCGGCGGTTGTTGCGCTGACGACCAGGGCGGAAGCTGCTGCGAGGGCGAGACGGAACATTGTGGGTTTCTCCGATGTCTGTGTGTTATGCGATTCGATGCCGTTTTGAGAAGCATCAGCTGTGCCATTCGGTGCACGAGGATGTAACACGTTGTCATCTAACAGGTTTGCCCCGGCGACCCGGCCGCGCCCCTGGGGGTTCTCGTTGAAATCAACGAGCCAAGAGACCAGCGGAGCTGGCGGACCGCCCTTCAGCGCTCAGAATCCATTACAATTCAACCTGTTAGAGTCTCCCGTCGCTTTCGACGAGCTCGTCACCCCCCCCTTCGTCGCCACCGGCGATCCAGAGGGCTCCCAGAAACAGGACTGCAACGCTTACCCTCTAAAAGGTCCGCGCGGGTCGAAGCGACCCGATTGTCGAGGAGGCCGCAGTGGATCCCGTTGTTCTGGACGGGCGCTTCCGCCTGAAGCTCATCCTGGGGCGGGGGACCGCCGGAGAGGTCTATCGCGCCCGCGATCTGGCCAGAGAGCAAGACGTGGCGATCAAGCGGCTGCGCGGAGCCGGTGATCGCTCCTCGCGCCGCCGGCTGCTCCGCGAGTACCTGGCGATGCGGCGAATCGGCCATCCCCACATCGCCAGAGCCTTCGATTGGGGCCTGAGCGGCGACTACTTCTCGATGGAATTGGTTCAGGGCGAACCGATCGATCGCTTCGCCGGGCACTCGAAGCGAGACGCCTTCCGCGAGGTTCTGAGGGATGTGCTCCACGCGATCGCAACCATCCACGCCCACGGGCTCGTCCATCTCGACATCAAGCCGGCGAACATCCTCGTGGTGGGGGAACCGCGACCAAACGCCCGCATCATCGATTTCGGGCTCCAGCGCAGCCTCGGCGCTCGAATTCACCAGGCCACCGGAACACCCACCTACACAGCACCAGAAGTTCTCCGGGGCACGGGCCGGATCGACGGCCGGGCGGATCTTTTCTCTCTCGGCGTGATCCTCGTCGAGGCGTTGAGCGGTGCGAATGTAGGAGGCGATGGCTCGGCGATCTCTCTGCTCGAGAGGAAGGCACGCCTGAACTCGCTCGCCCAAAACCTCGACACGAAATGCCACTCCCCAGCCCTGACGCGACTGATCGCTCGTCTCATCGCCGAAGACCCGGACGATCGCCCGATTTCGGCCCTCGACGCTCAGGAGCTGCTCGATGGGCGGGAGTCGCGGGGTCGGTGGCCACTGGTGAAGCCGAAGTTGATCGAGCGATCCGACGCGCTCACAGAGGCCGAAAGTCGGGTCGATGCCGCTCTCGGAGATGGTGGCGGGATGCATGTGGTACGCATTGGCGGCGAACCGGCGCCCCTGCAAGAGGAGGTGCTCGAGCCCCATCGCGCTACCATATCCCTGCCTCGGATGGAAGGGCTGCAGGA
>NYZA01000212.1 GCA_002686955.1 Gemmatimonadota bacterium | reverse complement strand
GCTTCTATCCGCACTCTGATTGGATCGCGCTCGATCCGGTGCAATATGGGGTCCGACCAGCGTGGGTGCTGCAATCTCGAAACCGGCCTCCATGCGGATTCTCGCCAAGCGGGATCCGCACTGAGCCAGAGGATTTTCCGCAGTCACCCGGACTGGGCAGTCAGACCGCATCCCCTTCACCTTTGATCGTCGTCCACTGGAAGCCTCATCGTCTCCAAGCACCGCGCACGTCGCTGGAATCGGCGGTTTCGTCCCAGCCAGTTGGGTACGCCATCAGGCGGGGGATACGGCAGCGTGAGCACAAGTCTGTCGCTGTCGCTGGCGGAGCGGTTCGTAGGTGGCTCTGCTTTTCCAGAGCGCGTAGAGGAACACAGCCAACTTTCGAGCCACCGCTACGACCGCCCTTTTCTTCGCGTTGCCTCCCCCGCGAGCGGCAATGGCAAGGCCCCACTCCCGCAGGTCAGTGTCCGGTCCGAAGGGCCCGAGTATGTAGTGCGCGCTCCCAACTAAGAGTCGCCTCAGGTAGGGGTCACCCACCTTGCTGATCGGTAGCTGCCGATCCTGTGCCCCGGACTGGTCCAACCGAGGACAGAGCCCGAGGTACGCCGACACCGTCCGACCATCGGGAAAGCGATCGGGATCCTCGATGGTCCAGAGAAATGCGAGCGCCGTCACCGGTCCAACCCCGGAAACCTGCCTCAGCGCCTCGACGTGGACATCCTCGTTCGCCATCGCCTCGAGGGTTTTGTCGCATGCACGAATCTCCTCGGACAACTTCTCGATGCAAGCCATGATCGGGGATAACGACTCCCTGATGTCCTCCGGGATCTCATCGGAGACCGTGTGGAACCGGTCGGTCGCCTTGGTCGGGAGTCGGGCGCCGTGAGCCTTGACCGTGCCACGTACGGAGTTGATCAGCTTCACGCGTGCCTGCACAAGTACGTCTCTACTCCGGATCAGCGTGAGGCCCCTTTGTGCATCCGGCCCACGATGTCGGATCGGGGAGAGCACGTTCGGATCCAACCGCCCGAAGCGGGCCAGCAGCTCCGCGTCCGCCCGGTCCGTCTTCTGGTGGCTCTTGTAGATCAGCGCCAGCTTCCTCGGATTGGCCACCACGACCTCGTGCCCGAGCTCCTCGAGCGCCCGGCTCACCCACCGCGAGTGCGTACCGACCTCCAGGGCAACTCGCATCGGCTCACGCGCCCGAAAATAGCGCTCCATTCCCGTTCGAGTGGTCGGAATCTTCGATTCCTCCACCACCGCCAGCGATTCATCGATCATGCAAATCTGGCTCCGCCGGTCACCAAGATCCAGCCCAGCGGTCAGCGTGGCATTCTCTCTCATGGTCGATCTCCTTTGCATGTGCGCCCCCGGGCCCGACCGGGCTCCGGGTTTAAGCTACTGCAGGCCACTCTAGTGTGGCACTGCGCGCGGGGAGGTCGGCCTTCTCATCCCATCTCGAAGTAGCGCTGCTACGCCTCCGGTTTCGGAGCTCACCGATCGACCAGATCTGCGGCACATCTGGGCGCCAAGATGACAAGTCATTCTTGCGCGGACCCTTAAGCAGCAATCGGCCGCCGGCCGATGTATCCTTAGGAAGAAGGCCCGCGCCAGTGCCGGTTGTCCTTGGCCGAACCCGGGCTGCGGAGAGAGCATGGAAAAGAGAAATCGGTTCTGCATCCCCCTACTGGGTCTGACCCTCGCAGGGCGGGCGGCTGCACACCATCCCCATGATGTGCTGGATGCAGTGGCCTTGAGCCCCGATTTCGCCCAGGACCAAACCACATACGTGGCTTCCGCGGGATCGCTCAACGCTTTTCTGATGTCGGCGAACGGCGGCCGGATTTGGCAGGAATGCGCGCGCGGCCTGGCTGGGTATCGGGTGCTCGATATGGCTTTCTCGAGCCCGCCGGGCGGCGGGCCCATCCTCTGGGCCACCAGCCGTGACGGTGGTCTGCAGGCTTCCTCGGATCACGGCTGCAGCTGGGGACCACTCTTGCAGGAGGGCACCTTCAATCGCCTGCTGGCGCTGTCCGGCCCGGGCGCTGAGACCACCCTGTTCCTTCACACTCCCTATTTGCTCTACCAGAGCATCGACAGTGGTCTCAGCATCATACCCTTCATCGAGCTGGCGGTGGAGGATTCGGTGCGGATCTCGCGGGTCGCCGCTTCGCCCCTCTGGGAGGTGGACTCGACCTTGGCGGTGGCCTACAGCGATTCGAGCGTTGCGATCACCAGCGATGGTGGCCGGAGCTGGTCGCGGGTGCCCATCGGCAGCCATCCGCGCAGCATCACTTTTTCGCCCGACTATCCGAGCGACAGCACGCTGTGGGTCACCACTTGGGGCGCCGGGGTTCTGCAATCGACCGATCGCGGACAGAGCTACGTTGGGATCAACAATGGACTCGACGACCTCTACTTGAACGATCTGCAGGCATTGCCCACCTTCCCCGCCCCACCGGAGCTCTGGGTGGCCAGCAAAGACGCAGGGGTGTATCGCTCCACCGATGCAGGCGCCGGCTGGGTGCGCACCAACTTGAACCCCAAGCTGACCAACCAGACGGAGAACCATCACCTGAGCTTGGACCTCGCCCCGAACTACCTCGACCAACCACTGGTCTATTGCGCTGCCTACGAGGGCCTCTACGCGAGCTTCGACGAAGGCGAAAACTGGCATCAGGCCAACATCAACCCCACCCGGATGGGACGCAATGTGGTTGTGTCGCCCGAATTCGTGACCGATGGCAACGCCTTTGCTACAGGCTACGGCATGCAGTTGGTGGTCACCGAAGATGGTGGCCGCAATTGGGTCAACCGCTTCACGGGTTTTGGCTTCATCACCGTCTATTCCATGGCGACCTCGCCCGATTTCGCGGTCGATTCCTTGGTGATCTGTGGAACCGGCCACGGCCTGAGCTCGAGCAACGACGCCGGTCGTTCCTACACAAAACAGGTACTGGCGCCGCACGATTCCATTCAGGTGGAATACAACGTCATTCGCAGCACGGTTTTTTCGCCGAACTACGCAGAGGATCGCCACATCTTCCTCACCGCCAACGGCGGCTTCTATCGCTCCAGCGACGCCGGCCAGACCTGGTCGGTGGAGCTGACGCCCGTTCCCCGCTTCTGGAAGCTGGTGATCTCCCCGGATTTCGCCGCAGACTCGACCCTCTTCGGCGGGGGCCCGGATACCGAGACCGGAATCTACCGTTCGACGGACGCCGGGCACACCTGGCAGGCCGTGGGCGGATTGATCGACCAGATCAAATCGCTGTACATCAGCCCCGACTACGGCACCACCGGCCGGCTGTGGTGCATCACGCCCTTGGGCCTCTGGCATTCCTCCGATCGCGGCGAGAGTTGGCAGCACCAGGTCAACGGATTGGAAGGGGCTTACGCCACCGCCCTCGCCTTTCCCGCGGACTTCGCTATCTCCCAAATCGCGGTGCTCGCCACCCGCGCGCATGGCGTGTACGAGACCAGCGACGGTGGAGGAAGCTGGTATCCCCTCTCGTCCGCCGCAGATCCCCCCATCGCCTGTCAGTCGGTGGCGGTGTCTCCCGCCTATCCCCAGGACCCCACCCTGCTGGTTGGAGCTTGGGACGGCATGTACGTTTCCCACGATCGGGGCCAAGTCTGGACGCAGGCTTGGGAGACCGAGATCTACGACGATGCCCGCGACGAGCCCTGGGTTGTCAGTGGGCGTTGGGAAATGGTCGACGAGGTGCCCGGGACGATCAACCGCGGATACACTTGGTCGAATACGGTCGGCGCCTCGGTGTTATTGCCTTTCGCCGGCACCGGCGCGCGCTTCTACGGCACCCGAGGACCAGACCAGGGCTTCGTTCGCTTGGAGTTGGGCAAGAACGGCGTGAGCATCGACACCTACTCACCCGAGTTCGAGCCTCAGGTCATGCTTGCCGAGCTCCAAGGTCTGCCCTTCGGCTACTACCGAGCGCGCATCAAGGTCACCGGCGACAAGCGCCCCGAGGCCAGCGACCACCGGGTGACGATCGATGCGGTCGAGGTGAGCTACCGGCGTCCCTGAATCCCGGACCGACACAGCGTAATCCCGCGCGGTCCCCTACAATCGCCAGAGCAGCAAGAACACCTCACGACCACCACACCACCCCGCGCTCCGGAGCCGAACATGAACCCCAAGCCACTCTTGGCCCTGCTCGCCCTCGCCGCCCTCACGAGCCCCTCCCTCGCGGCCGGTGAGCTCCCCTACCTCTACCAGCGCACCGGCTTCGGCACGGCCGGTCTGCTCTCGGTCGAGATCGAAAGCGCCGCCGGCAGCCGAGAGGCGGCCCTCTTCGGCCAGGGGGGCGTCGAGCAGGGCCTGCGCATGCGCTACGGTCTCTCCGAGCGGATCACCACCGAGATCTGGAGCGGTCTCTTGATCGATCCCGAGGGCGAGCGACGCAGCGCGGTGGCTCTCGAATCGTTTGTCGGCGTCTTGACCGACCCGGTCTCGCTCAGCCTGGGGCTCGGATTCGCCCACGATTTCCGCGACGACGACGTCTTGCGCTTCCGTGCGACCGCCAGCCGCGCCGCCAGCGACTGGGAATTCAGCCTGAACAACTTGACCGAGCTCCCACTCGGCTCCGATCGCGACAAGGTCGACATCATTCTGGGCACGGCGATCATGCGTGGATTCGGTGAACGTCTCCGCGCGGGGCTCGAGCTCTTCGGCCAGGACCTCGAGGGTTTCTGGGACCCGAACGAAGCGGAGGGGGGCGCACGCATCGCCACCGGCCCGACCCTCTGGACCCGCCTCTCCGATCGCTTCGAGCTCAAGGGGAATCTGGCCGCGGTGATCCAGGCTACGCGGAACCCGTACTACCGCGAGGGAGTCTTGGTGCAGCCGCCCGATCACGGCTTCTTGGCGCGGGTCGCTCTTCTCGTCGATCTCTAGGGGGGATTAGGACGATGAATCTACGATTTCCGATACTCGCTTTCATATCTCTGACGTTGAGCGCACCCGCCTCATCGACGCAGGGGATCCGCATCCGCCCCCAAGCCCGCGCTTTGACCGGTCCGGTCGGGGAGCAGGCATGGCTCATGCCCACGGGACGACTGATTACGCCGATCGGTGATCTGCTCGAGATCGACAATCTGCCCCACGCAGCGCGGATCTCGCCCGATGGCCGCCACGCCGTTCTCGCTTGCTCGGGCGACGGCCCGAAATCGCTGACGGTGATCGACATTGAAGCGAAAGCGGTTTCGCAGGTCTTGGAGCAACCCACGGTTTTTCTGGGGCTTCGCTTCGATGCGGCCGGCACGACGCTCTACGCCTCGGGCGGGGGGCAGGGGGCGATTCTGGTCTTCGATTTTTCGGAGGGTCTGCTCACCGAGCGCACGCGCTGGGATGTCTTCGGTCATGTGGGGGGCCTCGATCTCGGTCCCGCCGAGAAAATTCTGTACGGGGTGACCACGACCCCCGCCGCGCTCTTCTCGAAAGATGTCGCGACCGGCAAGAAGCTCGACCGCGTCCTCTGCGGTGGAGACCCCTTCACCGTCGTCGCCAATCCGGTCTTCAAGCAGGTCTATGTGAGCTCCGAACGGGAAGACCGAATCGACATCTACAATGTCGAGCTTGCGCGACATATTCTGTGGACCGGCTCGGTCAAAACACAAAAGAACCCCGAGGGGATGATCGTCTCGGACGACGGAAAGTGGCTCTATGTCGTGAACTCCGACGAAGACTCCTTCTCGATCATCGATCTCGTCGCCAAACAGCTCCATGCAACGATCGATCTTCGTCCCTTCGGCGGTCTCGAGGAGTACGGATCGAGCCCGAACTCGATCGCGATCTCGTCAGAGGGCGATCGTCTCTACATCGCGCAGGCCGACGACAACGCCGTGGCGATCGTGGGACTGCCCGGCGGCGAGCTGATCGGCCGGATCCCCACCGCCGGCTATCCCACGTCGATCGATCTGACTCCGGATGACGAGACCCTCGTCGTCGGTTGCAGCAAGGGGGTGGGGACTCTGCCCGAGGGGGCGCTGGTGAACCGCTCGGTCGCCCAGATCGTTTCGGTGCCGGGGCCCTTGGCCCTGGAGCGGATGACCGATCAGGTCCGAACAAACAATCGCCTTCCCGGGCTGATCTTCGAGGTCGACGAGGAGAACTTTTCCGGTCCGGTGCCGCTGCGCCGAGGCGACCCCTCGCCGATCGAGCACGTGCTCTTCGTCGTTCGAGAGAACAAGACCTACGATGCGATCCTGGGCGACTGGGAAGGGGGGCGCGGGGAGCCGGACAATTGTGTCTTCTGTGGAGACGTGACACCGAATCTGAAGGCCTTGGCGGACGAGTTCGCGAGCGGAGACAACTACTATTCCAACGCGGAACGATCGATCCAGGGGCACGAGCTCGTGACGGCGGCGACGGTCAACGCATTTACAGAGCGACACCAGGCGCTCGATAGACTCGGCCGCTCGATGGACCTCGATGTCTTCCTGAATCCGAGCACCTTTCCGAAGAAAGACTTCATCTTCCAAAACTGCATCAGAAACGAGGTCAGCTTCAGAGACTACGGAGAGGCGGTCGGGCTCGGCAAGAACTGGCTGATCTTCGATCCGCGCTACGTGCACTGGGGCTTCTACGATCCGCCGGTCTTCTGGATGCAGTCGCGCGACGTCGACAAGCTCGATGAACGGATTCGGGAGTGGGAGTCGGGGATCTTCCCTCAGTTTCTCTTCATGCTCTTTCCGAACGATCACCACCAGGGCTGCCAGTGGCCCTACCCCTCCCCCGAATCGATGGTGGCCGACAACGACGAGGCGACCGGTCGCCTGATCGATTGGCTCTCTCATAGCGAGTACTGGGAGAGCTCGATCGTGATCATCATCGAGGACGATCCGCAGCAGGGCCGCGATCATATCGATCCGCACCGCTCGATCCTGCTCGTCGCCGGCGCCTGGGCGAAGCGCGGATATGTTTCGCCCATCCACTACTCCGAGGCGAATATTCACGCGACGATCGAGCACATCCTCGGACTGCCCCCGATGACGCAGTTCGACGAGATCGCCCAGCCGATGTGGGATCTCTTCGCCGACGCCCCCGATCCGACCCCCTTCGACCATATTCCGAGGATCATTCCCGAAGAGCCCTGCGCGATCGGAACCGATTACTCGAGGCGCTCCGAAGGGTTGAACTGGACCGTTCCCGATCAGGCGGCTGGACTGGATCAGCTTTCGATCGACTATGGACGCGAGGCCGCCGCGAGGCGCGCCTCCGAATTGGAGCTGAACGAGTCGGAGCGACGTTGGTCGAGCGCTTGGCGCTCGATCGGTGAGCTTCTGCGCGAGGTCGGGCCGCAGGAGG
>NYZA01000211.1 GCA_002686955.1 Gemmatimonadota bacterium | reverse complement strand
ATTGGCAGTTCACGGCCAAGGACGCGCGGATAAAGCTGAAAAGACTCTACCCAACATTACATATGTGACATGACACTAGTGATTTTGGCGCCCAGATGTGGTGCAGATGGGATGCCAAAGTCGCTAGTTGTTTCTGCGCGGACCCCAGGACATGGCGATGATCCGCCCTCCCGGGAACTTCTCCAGACACGGGCGACATGGCGCCGCGACGCAGCCCAAGCCGCCGGGCGCCCGACCCCGGTTCCGGCTCGGTGACCTTCAAGCAGAGGTTTGCGGATAGGCCCTCTGGAACGGATCAGTCCAGCATATCCTCGTCATCATGACGCTCGAGACGAGGCGCATCGTCCACTTGGCGCCGTGGCCTCAGTCGACCTCGACCTCGGCCGGAGCGATCACGCGCTCATCCTGTGACTCTGGACGCTCGGGAACGCTGGTGGTGGTGATGCGCCAGCCGTGGTGTTTCAAGGTGCCGCGGTAGGGGGGATCGCCCGATAGATTGCCGCTAAGGCGGATGGCGGAGGGATCGAAGCCCTTGTCGATCACGACGTTTGATCCTTCGGCTTGGCTCAGGACCGCCTCGATTTCGAGATGCTCGTCCAGCGCTTTTTGGCAGTCGCCGTGGATCGCGCGGGCCGCCGCGCCCACCTGTTCATCGTTGAACGCGGCGATGTTCTCGCGAAGGAAGTCGATCAAGCGGCCTTCGCGCTGCAAGATGTGGAGCAGGCTCAGCACGCCGGTTTCGGTGACCGGTGCGGACTCCTCGTCGCCGGTGGTTGCTTCGGGTTCGGCCGGCTCGGGCGTCGGCGGAGCCTGAATCGCCGCCAAGAGCTTGAAGAGCGAGAGACCGACCAAGAAGGCGGCGATCAGGAGCAGGGCGGCGGGCAGGGCAAGGTCGAGAGGGACGATGGCGGGGGCGGATGGGTCGGCCGCGACCCGCGCCGCGATCGGGCGGGAGAGGATCAGGGCGGCCCCGTATGTAGCGGCGACGAGGAGGGCAACAGTGACGATCAGCGCGAGCCAGGCTGCCGCTCGGGATCTTCGTGATTCGGTCATTTGGATGCTCGATGGGGTGGTTTGAAGCGATCGGCACTCTATCAGAAGAAGCTGTGGAGTAGACTCACCGCCCCACCATCGTCTCAACAGTGCCAGTGGAACGAGAATGCCCAAGATCCGCGTCGGCATCCGCCGCGAAGACAAGAACGAATGGGAGCGCCGCGTACCCCTGACTCCGGCCGCCGTGGGCTCTCTCGTGGCCTCCGGGAAGGCGGAGGTCCTCGTTCAGCCCTCACCGGCGAGGGTGTTTGGGGACGAGGAGTATCTCCGCGCCGGCGCCCGTGTGGAAGAAGAGCTTTCGCGGGCCGATATCGTCTTCGCGGTGAAGGAGATTCCGGCAGGGATGATCGACGAGGGTCGTTGCTATTTCTTCTTCTCTCACACGATCAAGGGGCAACCGTACAACATGCCCCTGTTGCGGCGGATGATGGAGCGAGGGATTACGCTAGTCGACTACGAATGCATCGCGGACGACGCGGGCCGCCGTCTGGTGTTCTTTGGGCGCCACGCGGGATATGCCGGCATGATCGATACCTTGCAGGCCTACGGCGCGCGGATGCGCTGGGAGGGGGAAGAGAGCGTCTTCTCCGATATCCGATCCGCCTATCGCTACACTTCGCTCGAGCACGCCCGCGAAGAGATCGGAGCCATAGGGCGGCGGCTGAATGGAGCGAGCGCCGAGCGCTGCCCAATCGTCGTAGGAATCACTGGCTACGGAAATGTGTCGCAAGGTGCGCAGTCGATTCTCGATCTCTTTCCCTGTGAAGAGATCACTCCCGGAAGACTGCTGAGCTCCAACCTTCGCGACACTCTCAGAGGAGATCGCGTCTACAAAGTCGTGTTCTACGAGGAAGATATGTTCGAACGGGGGGACGGCGGCGATTTCGTCCTCCAGGACTATCTCGACCATCCCGAAGATCACGTGTCGGTCTTCGATCGCTTTCTTCCTCATCTGACGATGCTGGTCAACGGGATCTTTTGGGACGAACGCTGCCCGCGTCTGGTGACGAAGCGCTTTCTGCGCGACGCCTGGACGGCCGGAGAACTCGAGCGGCTGAAGGTGATCGGCGACATCTCAATCGACATTGAAGGTTCCATCGAGTGCAGCGCCAAGGCGACCGAAAGCGACAACCCCTGCTACGTCTACGACCCGGTAGGTGGTGGAATCAGCGACGGAGTCGGCGGAGACGGACCGGTGATCATGGCGGTCGACAACCTGCCCTGCGAGATTCCGCGCGAGAGCTCCGAGACATTCAGTAAAGCGTTGCTACCTCTTCTACCAGAGATCGTAGGAGCGGATTGGAGCGCGCCCTTCGACGAACTGGATATACCTGCGCAGATAGAGCGGGCCGTGATTCTGCACAAGGGTGAGCTCACGCCCCGCTTTCTTTTCATGAAGGACTTTCTTTGAGGACACCGATGCGCAACACACACTGGCGGCTGACTTTGATCGCCGCAACCCTGCTGTTTTCGTGGGCTTCCACCGCCGCGAGCGCGAGCCCCGAAAGTGCCGGCGTCGACCAGACCGGACCCGGCCCCGTTCCCTTCGATGCTTTTCATCCCGATCGGGAGACGCCCGTGACTCCCGCGTACGGGGGGCGGGCGGTCGTTCACCTCTCGTCGCTGCCGGAGGGCTTGAATCGCGCCATTGAGAACTCCGCCGTATCGAACTGGATGCTCTACGAGCTGCACGATCGATTGGTGCTACAGAACTGGGAGACCTGGGAGATCGAGCCGAGTCTCTGCAAGAGCTGGGACACCGACGATCAGGTCGTTCTCAGCGAGGGAGCGGCGGCGAAGTACCAAGCCGCGACGAAGATAGGCCCCGAGGGCAACCAGAGATCGATCCTGTACGGCAAGGTGTCCGAAAGCGGCGACGGATTCGACGTGGTTTCGGTGGGTAACACGACACATATTCCCAAGTCGGATGTGGCGGCCTTGGAGCGAGGCACGGTCTTCACTTTCCATCTGCCCGACAACGTTCATTGGCACGACGGACACCTTTTCGATGCGGACGACGTGCTCTTCAGCTGGGAGGTGTACAACAACCCCGAAGTCGACTGCGACGAAGTTCGATTCAGCTACCAGAAGATCTTGGACGCTCAGGCCATCGACAAGACGACCGTGCGCTTCTTCTACGAATCACAGTATTTCAAGGCTCTGGAATCGTGTGGTGACCTTTGCATCCTCCCCCGCCATCTCTACGATTTGAACGATCCGGATAACAAGAAACACGACCCAGAAACCCATGCTCATTACGGAACCGGACACGAATTCACATTGGCCGAGCTCGGCGACTATATCAACGACAACCCTCACAACACCGCTTGGGTGGGCCTAGGCCCTTATCGTGTGTCCAACTGGGATTCCAAGTTCGTCGAGGCGGAGCGTTTCGAGGGCTACCATGCGCCGGAGGGATCGGGCTACTTGGATCGCATCGTTTGGCGACACATTCAGAACGACGATTCCTCCTTTCTGGCTCTCGTGAACGGAGAGCTCGATTTCTTCGCCCGCGTGCGATCCGAGGACTACTTCGGAGAGGGAACAGCCTCGGAAGCGTTCACCCAGAACTACTATAAGGGCTACTTCTACACCGGAACCTATGGGTACGTCGGATGGAACACCTTGCGCGCGCAGTTGAAGGATCCGTCCGTGCGCAAGGCGCTCTGCCACGCCTTCGATTGGGACGGTTATCTCGAGAGCAACTACTTCGGGCTCGGCAAACGGGTCACCGGCCCCCAAAACTACTTCGGTGTTGCCTACAATCACGATGTGAAGCCGATGGCCTACGACCCGGAATTGGCCGAGGAGATGCTCGCGGAGGCCGGTTGGTACGATCGAGATGGCGACGAGATCATCGACAAGGACGGCATTGCATTCGAAATCGAGTTTCTCTATCCATCCGGGAACAAGGCGTCCGAGACGATCGGCCTCTCTTTGCAGGAAGCGTATGAGAAGCTCGGCGTCAAGCTGGAGATGAGGAACTTGGAGTGGTCCAGCTTTCTGGAACGGATGCTCGAACGGAATTTTGACGCGGTGAACCTGGCGTGGGTGCCGCCGCTCGAAAGCGATCCCGAGCAACTGTGGCATTCGAAATGGGGCAAGCCGGAGCTGAAGAGCTCGAATATGTGCGGCGTGATGGACACCAAGATCGATGAGCTGATCGAGAGGGGGCAGAAAGAGCTCGATACCGAGGTGCGTTCGGGGATCTGGTGGGAGCTGCACCGCTATCTGCACGACGAGCTGCAGCCCTACATGTTCGGGGTGAATACGCCCAGGAAGTTCGCCATGAACAAGAAGCTTCGGGGTTTCCAGGCGTTCAAGATCGCACCGGGGTATTCTATTCGTCGCTGGTACTTCCCTTCGGGCACGCCCGGCACCCGCCCCTCGATCGAGAAGAACTGACCGTGCTTCAATACATCGTCCGCCGGCTACTCTGGACCGTCCCGACCATGTTCGGGATCATCTTGATCATTCTGGGGCTTTTGCACGCGGCTCCGGGAGATCCGGCGACACAGATTCTGGGGCTTGGAGGGGGTGGAAAGGGAGAGGTGACCCAAGAGGGAGCGGATATCGAGGCTCGGATCGCCAAGTTCAAGCATGAGAACGCGCTCGACCGGAACTTCCTGGTGCAGTACATCGGATTCATCGGTCCCTTCAACGTTAGACCGGATGGGCACGAGTGGTTCGGTGGCGACGGGCGTCACCCTTGGGGCGGCTTCGTCACGCTCGATTTCGGTGTCGAGCTCTTCAACAGGAATCAAGCGATAGGGGAGGAGATTCGGCGGCGACTGCGAGATGTCACCTTGCCACTCGCCTTGATCTCGTCGTTTCTGATCTATGCATTGGCGCTGCCGATCGGGATCTACTCGGCGAACCGAGTCGGCACGAGAATCGACAAGGTCACGACGCTCACGCTCTTCTTGCTCTATGCGATCCCGGTCTTCTGGGCCGGACTGATGCTACAGCTCGGTTTCGGCAAGACTCTGCTCGACTGGCTGCCGGTCATCGGGATGCACAGCCGCGACGCCGACCAGCTCTCGCGCTCGGCGCGACTCTGGGACACCGTGAAGCATGTGATCCTTCCCGTAGCGGTGCTGACCTACGGCGGTCTCGCCTACCTTTCGAGACAGATGCGTTCCGGGATGATCGAGGTGATTCACCAGGACTACATCCGCACCGCGCGTGCGAAAGGACTCAGCGAAAAGGCCGTCGTTCTCAAGCACGCACTACGGAATTCGGTCATTCCGGTCATCACGATTTTCGCGGCGATCCTACCGATTATGATCGGCGGTGCCCTCATTGTCGAGACGGTTTTCGACCTGCCGGGAATGGGGGAGTACATGTACAAGGGGCTGCTGGAACGCGACTACAACGTGATCATGGCGACAATGACACTCTCCGGCGCAATGACATTGGTGGGGATCCTTCTCTCCGATATCGCCTACGCGCTCGTCGATCCTCGAATCAGCTATTCCTAGGGACCTCCATGGCGATCGACAATCCGGAAACCGCGCCCGCCTACTCGAAGGACTACTGGGATCTCGTATTGGAGCAGCTCGGGAGGAATCGCCTTTTCAAGGTGGCCTTGGCCATTCTGGCGCTGCTCTACGCCTCCGCGATCTACGCGCCGTTGATCGCCAACGACCGCCCCTACGTCTTGGAGGCGATCGACTATCAGGCCTACGGCAAAGCCTTGCGAATCCTCTACCCCGCGACGATCGGGATAGGGCGCATCGCGCGACAGTCGCCCGAAGAGTACCTCGAGAGCCGAACGGCCGGATCGGTCTTGACGTACGACGAAGCGATCGCCAACGAGCGAAATGCGGTCCTGGTCCAGGTCGAGACGCTGAAATCGTATCTACCGCCGGAACTGCACCCTCCGTTGGAGCAGCTCTTGGATGAGGTCGACGATGCCGCGGCGAGCGCTTTGGCGGGGAATGTGGAGGAAGCGAGGGATTGGGCTCGAAAGGCGAAGACGAGGGCCAAGACGATCCGAGGCGACTACAAAGGGTCGAGAGACGAAGCGGGGGAGGAGAAGGGCGCGGCGCTGATCGGAACCAGAAGCTACCCCCTCTTCGCTGTCATCGGAGGGGGGGAGGTTTTCTTCATGGTCCTCTGCCTCTTGGCGCTTACCTGGCCGCTCTGGAACAGAGGGATGAACACTTGGTTGCTGGGGGGCGACCGCGAGCGCATTCGGCGGAGCCGCATGACGAAATGGGTGGGGTCGTTGCTCTTTTCTCTGGTGGCGGCTCTGGTTTGGGCGGCCTTTTTCGGCGGGGAAGCCGCGTTCAATATCGCACCCTACAAGGGTGCGTTGACAAGCGGGGAGATTGTGGCAACGAGGGCGGTCTTCCCGCCGATTCCCTACGGTTTCGCCGAGACACACAGCTCCGAGAATTATCGCGCACCCACATGGGCATCGAGCGCCGAGATCTCCGAGGACGGCTACTACGTGCGTGGCGCTCGGGTTCCGAAGCCGGACGCCGTGACCGGATTCATGCCCCCGCCGACGCCTGTGGAAGTGCGTTTCGACGAGCCCGCTCGAAATGCACCGACACGCCATCTCTTGGGCACCGATTCGGTGGGGAGGGACTTCTTGACACGATTGCTATGGGGCGGGCGGGTGAGCCTCTCGGTGGGATTGCTCTCGGCCTGTCTGCTCGTGGTGATCGGAACGATTGTGGGTGCGATCGCCGGGTTTTTCAGCGGCAGGACCGATAATCTGATCTCCCGCTTCATCGAAGTGGTCATCTGTGTTCCGCCGCTCTTCTTGATTCTGATGGTATCGGCGTTCGTCGATCCAAGTGTCATTCCGCCGATTTTCTCGATCGTGATCATCATCGCGCTGATCCGCTGGACTGGTGTTGCCCGCCTCGTTCGGGGCGAGTTTCTGGGTCTGCGGGAGCGGGAGTTCGCGCTCGCCGCGCAGGCTCTCGGTCTCTCGTCACGACGCACGATCTTCGTTCACATTTTGCCGAACGCTCTGGCTCCGGTTTTGGTGGCCGGGGCGTTCGCCGTGGCCTCGGGGATTCTGATGGAGTCGACCCTGTCGTTCCTGGGTTTCGGGATCCAGCACCCGATGCCCTCGTGGGGCTCGTTGATCAACGAATCCCGCATGGCGGAGCATTGGTGGATCCAGATTTTTCCCGGCCTGCTGATTTTCGTCACGATCACCTGTTACAACCAGGTCGGCGACGCGTTTCGCGATGCGCTCGACCCGAAGATGAAACGGCACTTGATCGATGGATGAGACAAGAAATGTGCTGCTCGAGCTCCGTGAACTTCGCACCTATTTCAGCGGAGACGAAGGGATTGCCAAAGCGGTGGACGGAGTGAATTACGCGGTTATGGAAGGCGAAAGCTTGGGGATCGTCGGCGAGTCGGGCTGCGGCAAGTCGGTGACGGCGCTCTCCATCATGCAGCTCGTGCCTCAGCCTCCCGGTTTCTTTGCCGGCGGTGAGATTCTCTTCAGAGGTGAGAATCTGCTTGAGGCCGAGGAGTCGCGCATGCGCGAGGTCCGAGGGAACGAGGTCTCGATGATTTTCCAGGAGCCGATGACCGCACTCAATCCGGTATTCACGGTCGGTGACCAGATTAT
>NYZA01000210.1 GCA_002686955.1 Gemmatimonadota bacterium | reverse complement strand
TGCCCTGCCGGCACTTCCCACCGTTTCGCCTTGTGCGACGTAGCACCACTACGCCTCCGCGTCGAACCGGCACGAAGCACCGAATCCGCACGAACCTACACCGTCTCGCGACGAAATCCGGTGAGAAGTCCGGGCTAGATGGGCGCGGATCGTGCCTTCCGTCGCGGCGATCGGCTCCGCCGCCGGGGGGGCGCGGAGCCTCGAATGGGCCGGAGCACGCGTGCGGATGCCCTGAAGGCCCGACCGGATTGCGAGCTCAGGTGACCAAGCACTTCCGGTCTCGTCGCGGCGGTCGATCGCTCGCGCGCGGCTATCGCGACCCCTTGGGCCGCGCAGAAAGGGGGATGGTCCACCTGAATGAGATCGGATTCGGAAAAATCGAACACCTCTTGGAATGCCCGGACGAGCCCCGGATTCAATGCGCCCCCTCCAACGAGCACGATCGGTGTCACGAGCTCGGTTCCCCGCAGCAATGTCGCCCGGGAATTCTGGGCAATCGCCAGACACAGCCCATAGGCGACCTCCGCCACCGGGGTGCCCTTCTGTTGCTGGTGGATCATGTCCGACTTCGCGAAAACCGCGCATCGGCCGGCGATGCTGGCTGCCCGAGGCGCACTGGCCGCATATGGGAAAGCTCCTCGATGTCGATGCCGAGTCGACCGGCCTGCTGCTACAAGAAGGCGTCCGATCCCGCCGCACACTGATCGTTCAGAGAGAACGATTCGAGGGCCCCTCTTTCTCCGAGACGGATCCACTTCGAGCGATGCACCCCGATTTCGATGAGTCCTCGGGCGTTCGGGAATCCGGCGGCTACGGCGCGGCGGTGGAGACCACGTCGGTCTCGATCAGGGCAGCTTCGAACCCGGCGAAGAGCGCCTTGCCGCCACCGGTGATCCCGATTCTCACGGGATCGGAGATCCCCTCCAGCGAACGGAGTATCAACCCCTCGATCATGCCGGCGAGGGAGCCCTCGGACCGGTCCTGTTCCATTCTCGAGACCCGCCCTGAGGATTCAAAACTACCGCCTTCGCGGCGACGGAGCCAAGATCGAGGCCAATCCAGAACGCGTTGTTGGATAGGTCCTTACAAGGGCTTTCCCTAGAGAGCGCTGTGGGTCACGGACGATCTCGCTCCGTTGTGGGAAACCAACGAGACCGAGGTCCTCCACCGCGCAGCAGTATACTGCGGCGGGAGATGGGTGGAAGATCTCGGCGTTGAGCCGGCTGCGTCCGAATGGGTAGAGTAGACTCGCCCCCATCGCAGAAGATCCGCCCCGATCGACGGAGACAGAATGGCGACAGAGACCGTCGCGCTCCACGAAACGACACGCGAGCGCTATCTGAACTACGCCCTGAGCGTCATTACCAGCCGCGCGCTGCCTGATGTACGCGATGGGCTCAAACCGGTCCAGCGGCGCATCCTCTATGCGATGTTCAACGATCTGAAGCTCTCTTCGGAGACCCGATTCAGAAAATGCGCGGCCGTCGTTGGCGAGGTCATGGGGAAATACCACCCGCACGGGGACCAGTCGATCTACGATGCTCTCGTGCGCCTCGCTCAGCCATGGTCGATGCGTTACCCACTTGTCGATGGGCAAGGAAACTTCGGGAGTCTCGACGGAGACGACGCCGCCGCTATGCGCTACACGGAAGCGCGTCTCGAAGGCGTTTCAGCCGAGCTGCTGCGCGAGCTGAAGAAGGAGACCGTCGATTTTCGAGACAACTTCGAAGGAACGTACCGAGAACCGGTGGTTTTGCCGGCGCAGATTCCCCACCTCTTGGTCAACGGTGCGCAGGGGATCGCCGTCGGGATGGCGACGAGCATTCCCCCTCACAATTTGGGTGAGGTCATCGATGGCCTGGTGGCACTCATTGAGGATCCAGCCCTCTCCTGCGCTGAGTTGATGGAGCATATCCCCGCCCCCGATTTCCCCACGGCAGGGAGGATTACTACGCCGGCAAGCGAGCTTCAGAAGATCTATGAGACTGGTGAGGGGCCGATCGAATTACGAGGGGAGTTGGAAGTGGGACGGGTGGAGGGCGGTCGGGCGGTGGTGATCACTTCGTTGCCCTTCAACGTGAACAAATCATCGCTCGTCGAATCGATCGCACAACATATTATCGAAGGCAAAGTCCCCCAGCTCGTCGATGTTCGAGACGAATCCACAGATTCCGTGCGGATCATTTGCGAGCTGAAGCGAGGCTCCGATCCCGGCGCGGCCGTCGCCTACCTATACAAACACACTGCGCTTCGATCGAGATTTCACGTCAATCTCACTTGTCTTACGCCGGAAGCCGAGACGGGCCGACTCGTGCCCAGAAGAGTCGACCTGAAGACCGCGCTTCGATCGTTTTTGGACTTTCGATTCGAGGTGCTCACCCGACGCCTGGAGTTCGACCTTCGCAAGCTGGACGAACGGATCCACATACTCGAGGGGTTTGCGATCGTCTTCGATGCCCTCGATGAGGCGATCGCTCTGATTCGCGGTGCCGACGATCGCCAAGACGCTCATCATAAGCTGAGGGTCCGCTTCGACTTGAGCGATCCTCAAGCCGAGGCCATCCTCGAAATCCGACTCTACCGTTTGTCGAAGATGGAGATCGGCTCGATCGTCGAAGAGCTGGAAGAGAAGCAGAAACAGGCTTCCCGCATTCGCCGCCTCCTTCGCGGACGGAGTCCACGCTGGGATCTCGTCAGAAACGAATTGATGGAGCTGGACAGGCTCTACCGCGACGATCGCCGTACCTCGCTTCCAAACGGAGGAATCAAGGAAGCATCGTACAGCGAAGAGGACTATCTACTCGACGAGGACGCGCGAGTAATTGTGACTCGCGACGGGTGGCTGAAGCGCCAGAAGAGCTACACCGAGATCGGGGCAATCAGGGTTCGTGAGGGTGACGAGGTCATGTGGGCCTTTCCCGCCCGCACCAAGGAATCGGCAGTTTTTTTCAGCGACCGCGGAAGAGCCTATACCGCAAGGGTTTCCGATCTAATACAGACACCCGGATACGGAGAACCGATTCACCGCCGATTCGACCTCGCGGACAAGGAACGGATCGTTGGCGTTGCTGTAACCGATCGACGCGGGCTTCCAGAGATTACGCGCGAGGAGATCGAGGCGGCGCGCGAATCGGATCTACCTCCTCCGCCTTACCTCGTAGCTCTGACCCGAGGAGGCTCATGTCTGCGAACGGGCCTCTCCGCCTTTGCAGAGCCCTCGAATCGCAAGGGACGGGTGTTCGTCCGATTCGACCCTTCAGTCCCGGACGACGGCGTAGTTCGCGTCATGGTTTCCGATGAAAGCGACGAAGAGACCATCGCGCTGGCGACGGTATGGGGCCGGGCTCTCGTGTTCTACGTTGACGAGATCAACATCCTGAAAGGCCCGGGACGAGGTGTGCGAGCAATAAAGCTGAACGACTTCGATCGCGTGCTCGGATTCAATCTGTCCACAAAGGCGCGAGATGGACTCGAAGTGCAGACCGCACGCGGTCGAACTGAGATCGTACGCACGACGAAGTACCAACCGACTCGTCGCGGAGGCAAGGGCAGAGAGATCCTCAAGAGGGGCAAGCTCGTGTCGTGTCGATTCGATCCGGTGGAGGTTCGGATCGACTTGACAGCAGACGAGGAAATGGAATCGGGGGAGGGAAGTGGAGCCAAAACGGTCGAGCAAGGCGACCTTGGATTCTGAATGACGATTGTGGAAAGATCTGATGGTCTATAGTGCACAAGACATTACCGTCCTCGAAGGACTGGAGCCTGTGCGCCGGCGGCCCGGCATGTACATCGGAGGCACTGGCAAAGCAGGGCTGCATCATCTGCTATGGGAGGTCGTCGACAACGCTGTCGATGAAGCAATGAACGGCTACGCGTCCTCAATAGTGGTCAGTCTGCACGAAGATGGCCAGAGCTGCTCGGTTGAGGACAACGGCCGAGGAATTCCGGTCGACCGCCACAAGAAGGAAGGGAAGAGCGCTCTCGAGGTGATCCTCACGACGCTCCATGCCGGAGGGAAGTTCGATCGTGCCAACTATCTCACGTCGGGGGGGCTGCACGGCGTAGGAGCAAGTGTAGTCAACGCCCTAAGCGTGGACCTGCGCGTAGAGGTGCGGAGGGATGGGCGCCGTTTCAGCCAGGAATACCGACGCGGCGAGCCGCGGGGACCGGTGAAAGCTGGCGGAGCGGCGAGAGGAACCGGAACGACCTTCTTCTTCCGCCCGGATCCACAGATCTTCACGGGCAGCGATTTCGACGCCGCACTGATCGCCGACCACCTCGAGATCAAGACGTACTTAAACAAGGGGCTGCGAATCGTCTTCAAGAACCGAATGACCGGTGCTTTAGACGAATACCGACACGAAAACGGCGTCGCGGCACTCGTGGGAAACCTGGTCGGAAGGAGTGGTGGCAGGCCGGTCCATCCGGAACCCTTTGTTTGGGAAGCCAGCCAGATAGGTAACGACGGACACGGAATCAACCGAGCCGAGATCGCGCTCACATGGACCGAAGAGGTTCAGACCGACGTGCGTAGCTACGTGAACGGCATTCCGACCATCGACGGAGGGACCCACGAGCGCGGTCTCCTCGAAGCGGTCGCGAAGGCGCTCCGAAACTACATGGAAACCCACGAGCTGATACCACGGGGACTGACATTGACTCCGGACGATTTCAGGGAGGGACTCATCGGTGTAGTCAGTGTGTTTCTATTGGAGCCGCAGTTCCAGGGACAAACCAAAGAGAAGCTCAACAACCCCGAGATTCGAGGCCTTCTGGCCGGAGCGATCGGACGCCAGCTCGAACAGCACCTTCATCACCATCCGAGCATGGGCGAGGCCGTAGCCACCCGGGCGATCTATGCTGCGCGCGCCCGTGCCGCGAGTAGAGCTGCGGCCAAGACAGCCCGCAAGAAACCCACGGTTAGCCATCGGCTCAATCTGCCGGGCAAACTCGCCGACTGCTCTTCCACCGACCCGACGGAATGCGAGCTTTTCCTCGTCGAAGGGGATTCCGCGGGCGGAAGCGCCAAGCAGGGACGAGATCGCCGCGTTCAGGCGATACTGCCCTTACGGGGCAAGGTGTTGAACAGCGAGCAGGCCACGAGAGCGAAGGTCATGGCCAACAAAGAGCTCGGCGACGTGTTGAAGGCGCTCGGCTGCGGAATTGGAGATCAGTTCGATCCGAGGCGACTGCGGTACCACAGGGTCATCTTGCTCATGGATGCGGACTCTGATGGCCATCACATATCGACTCTTCTGCTGGCGTTTTTTTATCGCTACCTGCGTCCTCTGATCGACGGTGGGCATGTGTTTCTGGCTCAGCCGCCGCTCTATCGAATCAAGCTCGGCAAGGAGACGGTGTGGGCGCTGACGGATTCCGAGCTCGATACAGCCGTCTCCGGCGCACCCGCCAACTTGAAACCTCAGATCAGCCGTTTCAAAGGTTTGGGCGAGATGGATCCGGATGTTCTCTTCGCGACGACGCTAGACCCAGTACATCGCCGCATCCTCAAAGTGTGGATAGACGACGAGAATCGCCTCGTGACCGAGACCACGATGGCCGGTCTGCTCGGCAAGGACGCTCGCGTTCGCTACGAATTCATCATGGCGAACGCTACGAGTGCCGGGGATCTCGATCTGTGATTGTCATGGGTGAGAACTCGACATTTCGGAAGGCGAGATCGCCCCTCCCCACAGCTGAGCGATCTTCCGGCGAGGACGACCTGTTTGCCGGATTGATCGCAATTACCTCTACCGGCCGGTTCGCCCCACTGGCCCGGGTCGGAGCTTCTATGAGCGACTGGCGCGAACTCTGGAGCGAGCAGAAGGGCCGATCGCGATATTCAGCATCGCCGATTGTCTACGCCCCTTCCTTTCGGTTCGCTTCGAGGTCGCTTTCTCAGATGGTCATCTAACCTGTTTTGAGCGACGGTAGCGAAAGGAAGCCCGGTCGCCCGGATTCGACGCCACAATGAAAACCGTATCCGATGTAGCAGACGCCATAAATCGCTCGGTGATCCCTCCCGGAAGTGTTCTCTACACCTCGGGAAACGCCGCTACTCCCCGCAGCCTGCTGGGTCAACTCGCGAGCGATCTGTCGATCAAGGAGATCGACCTCTACAGCGTACTACTTCTAGGTGAGGGCTTGGATGGTCTTTTCTCCACTGAACGCTGCCAGACTCTGACGCACAGAGTGATCTTTAACGGCGCACTCTCCAAGGAAGCCGTCAACCGCGGATCCGCAAAGTACCATCCCGTTCACCTCTCCGAGATTCCTCGTCACCTCGTTCGCGCCGGGGGGATAGATGCGGTATTGCTCTCCGTGAGCGGACCCGATCCTGGCGGCAACTACAGCCTGGGAACTACGGTTGAAGCGGTTCTACCAGCGATCGAGTTCGCGAGAGCGAAGGGCGGAACCATCATCGCCGAGCGAAACGCTCAGATGCCTTTCGTGCTTGGATCCACAATTCCGGAATCCTACATCGACTACCTGGTCGAATCGGACTATTCGCTTCCGGCCAGCCCGGTTCGTGAGCCGGACGAACGGGCCGTCAAGATCGCCGAGATCATCGCCGCGCTCTACATCGAAGACGGATCGGGGCAAGCGCCCGGATCCACCCTCCAGTACGGCATCGGCGAAGTTCCCGAGGCGGTCACGGCAGCAATACTGAGAAGAGGGGTAAAGGACCTTGCGATTCATACCGAGCTGTTTTCAAGCGCAATGGCGCGATTGATCCAGCACGGTGTTGTCTCAAACCGCTGGAAGCCGGCGATCAACTGCTCCATTTCATCGATCTTCCTTGCCGAGGACCGTGCGGGCTACGGCTGGCTGCATTTCAACAGCGCGATTCAGAGCCGCTCCTGCGACTATACCAACAGTGTGTTTCGGATCGCGGACCAACCGCGCATGGTGGCGATAAACGGAGCGATGGGCGTTGATCTCCACGGCAACATCTGGGCCGACTCGCTCCAAGCGCGCAAGGTATACAGCGGGGTGGGAGGGCAAGCGGACTTCATTCGCGGTGCCCAATACTCAGAGCAGGGTGTCGCGATCATCGCGCTGAAGTCGACAACAGTTGCAGGGGTGCCGAAGATCGTCGATTGTTGCCCCGCGGGCATCACGACTACGGCGATCGCCGCAGATCAGGTGATCATCGTCACGGAGTATGGAGCGTTCGATCCTCGCGGACTGAGCTTGGGTGAACGCGCCGTCGGAATCGCGCATCTGGCTCATCCGGATCAGCGCTCGAAACTGCTCCGCATGATTCACGACAATGCCGCATTTCACCGTCCAGACGGCACCTTGGATGGACGCGTCCCTGGATTCATTCCACACGATGAGGCGATTCGGAGCTTCTGACCATGGCCAGTGAATTGCGTTTTGATCAGAAAGTCGCAGTGATCACCGGCGCGGGGAACGGGCTGGGCAGGAGCCACGCCCGGCTCTTGGGGCAGCGCGGGGCTTCAGTCGTGGTCAATGATCCGGGTGGTGATGCCTTCGGTGATGGTGGCTCATCCGAAGTGGCCGATCGTGTAGTGGAAGAGATCAAGGATGGCGGCGGCGATGCGGTGGCCAGCTACGACTCGGTCGAAGTGGGGGAAAAGATTATCGAATGTGCGCTGGACACCTTCGGTCGAGTCGATGTCGTCGTCAACAACGCAGGAATCGTACGCGACCAGAGCTTCGCCAAGATGACGGACGAGGACTGGAACCGAATCCAAGCGATTCACTTGCGAGGCTGTTTCAAAGTCACACGTGCAGCGTGGCCGCACATGCGCGATCAAGAGTACGGCCGCATCGTCAACACCTCCTCCGCCGCTGGCATCTACGGCAATTTCGGACAAGCGAACTACAGCGCCGCCAAGCTCGGAGTGTTCGGGATGGCACGGACTCTGGCGATCGAGGGTAGAAGACGGAACATCCTGGTCAACGCCATCGCGCCTGTAGCCGCATCGCGACTCACGGAGAAAGTGCTTCCTGCGGAGTTGGTCGCGGCGCTCGATCCCAAAGATGTCAGCGCCTTGATTGCCTTTCTTTGCCACGAGAGCTGCGAGGAAAGCGGAGCGCTTTTCGAGGTGGGAGGCGGGTTCTTCGCGAAGTTGCGCTGGGAGCGCGCCGCGGGAAAGACCTTCCGGATCGGCCGCCGAATCTCGCCGGAGGCAGTGCGAGAGGCTTGGCCCTCTATCACCTCATTCGAGGAGACGACACATCCGGTCGATATTGTCGCCGCCATGGCTCCGATCATCGCAAACGTTAACTACGGAACCGACAAAGGCGGAAACGAGCCTATCGACCTAGCCCGGATATCTCACGAGATTCCGTAGCGAGACCGTGCAGGTTCTTGTCCTGCCGGTGCTTCGCGCCGGTTCGACGCGGAGGCGTAGTGGTGCTACGTCGCACAAGGCGAAACGGTGGGAAGTGCCGGCAGGGCAGGGAGATGTGCGGTCGCAGCAGGAATCTCGTGAGA
>NYZA01000209.1 GCA_002686955.1 Gemmatimonadota bacterium | reverse complement strand
GGTGCGCAGGATGCGCTCCAGGTCATCGACGCTGCGATCGAGCAGGTGTCGGCCGAACGAGCCGAGCTGGGGGCGTTCCAGAGCAATGTGCTCGAGTCGACTCTGTCGAACTTGCGGATAGCCCACGAGAACCTCTCCGCGGCCGAATCCACGTTGCGTGACACCGACATGGCGGCGGAGATGGCGAGCTTCACCAAGCATCAGATCCTGCAGTCCGCCTCGATCTCGATGCTGGCGCAAGCGAACCAGCAACCGCAGGCGATTCTCGCACTGCTCGGTTAGACGGCGGGTGATACCGGCGCGCCGCGGGGCTTCGATGTCTCGCGGGCGCCATCCAACCATCGCCCCGGCGGATGAGAGGCTCACCTGAGCCACCCCTTCCTCCGCCGGGGCTGCCCGAAACGAACGAGGAAGAGCGGATCGATGGCAGCTCCCGCAGCGCACCAAAGCTATCTGAAGGCGAGGGTCATGACCGCCGGCCAGAAGGATCTGATCCTCATGCTCTACTCCGGCGCTACCGGTTTTCTGCGCCAGGGGCTGGACGCCATCGAGAAAGAGAACCGAGAAGAAGCTCACAACAGCATCATTCGCGCCCGCCGCATCGTCGCCGAGCTGATGTCGTCGCTCAACCACGAAGGGGGCGAGATCGCGAGCAACCTCTTCGAGCTCTACGGCTACGTCTTCAGGCTCCTGATCGACGCCAATACGCGCCAGGCCGACGCGCCGATCCGGGAGGCGATCGACATCTTGACCACACTCAAGGAAGGATGGGAAGGCGTTCCCGCGGACGCGGCACTCAAGGAAGAGGTCGCACAGCCGACCGGTACATGAATATGGAGCTCGGGCACTCCTTATCAACGGCCCGCCACCGGAGACTCACCATGAAGATCGGTCCAGGCAGCACACCACATGCCGCGTACCAGGCATCGCTCAAGGCCGCCGAGGGCGAACGAAAGGATCGGGACCGCGCTGGGCCCAGCAGAGCCGACTCGGTCAAGATCTCATCCGAGGCCCGCAAGAAACTGGACGACCTCGAAACCGCACGCACCTTCCAGGCTCGCATGCCCGACCTCTCCTTTCCCCGAGGCGAGAGGATCCGCGAGATAGAGCAGCGCATCGAGTCGGGCCACTACGACTCTCCAGCAATCAGCCGAGAGATCTCGGACCTGCTGCTCTCGATCTTCGGCCCCCAACAGCCGAGCTAGTCCGATGTCTCCCACCACCTCGGTTTCCGGTCTGGCGTCGGGACTCGACACCGCCGCGATCATCACCGCGATCATGGATGTCGAGCGGCGGCCGATCGCGGTCCTTCAGAGCCGCCAGATCACCAAGACCAACCAACTCACAGCTTGGAAGAGCATTGAGGCGATGATTCTCGGCGTGCAATCGCAAGCCTCGATCATCCAGAGGTCCACTACCTTCGAGTCGGCGATCATCGCATTGTCGTCCGACGACACGATTCTGACGGCGACGGCCGAGAGCAACGCCGCATTCGGCACCTACAATTTGACGGTCAACCAGCTCGCGCAGAATCACCAGATCGCTTCGGTTGGCTACGACGATTCCGACACCACATCGTTCGGCTCCGGCACAATCCAGATTTCGGTCGGGGAGTCGACGGAATCGGTCACGATCGAATCGGGCCAGGACACACTCGAGGGGATTCGCGACGCCATCAACGCGGCCGGCATCGATGTCAGTGCATCGATCATCGACACCGGTGAGACATCGTACAACAAACAACTCATCCTCACTTCGTCCGAGACCGGCGCGGACAATACGATTTCCGTCACATCCAGTCTTACGGGCGGACAAGAATCGCTGAGCTTCACAGCACCGGGATCGAGTGTTGCATCGGCCTGGACGGGCAACTCCACGTCGACGATCAGCACTCCGGGTGCCTACTACGGCACCAGGGCAAACAGCTTCACATTCACCGTGGGTACTCTCGCCGATTCAGTGATAGGAAGCCCCGATCTCGATGATTGGACCGGCGCAACGCCGACGATGGGTGGTACCTACACCGGATCGAAAGACAAGACCTACGATTTCTACGTGGCGCAAGGTGGCACACTCGGTACCGATACGATCGAGCTTACTCTCTCCGACGGCGAAACCGCCGAAACCGTCACGATCGGACCGACCTACGATGGCAGTCCGATCTCCGTCGGCACCGAGGGCGTCACGCTCACACTTCCAACCACCGGCTCGATCGTGCAGGGCGAGTCGTTCACCGTCGATCTCGAGACCGGCCACGGGCTCGTCGGCTCGGATTCTCAGAACGTACTCGTCGACTGGACCGACCTCTACGGAAACTCCGGTCAGTTCAATCTGAATGCAAGCTACACCGCCGGCGATCCGATCGATCTGGGCGACGGGCTCCAGGTCGCCTTCGATGCAGCCTCGGTCGAAGAGGGGGATCAGTTCACTCTCGATGTGACTCCAGGCTCCGGAGTCAACACGATTCAGGATGCGCAAGATGCGATCGTTCAGTTTGGCTCCGGCGGAAGCCCGATCGAGGTGTACTCCGCCACCAATCAGATCACGACTTTGATCGAAGGGGTCACCGTCGATCTGCACACGGCCGATGAAGACACAACGATCTCGCTCGAGATCGATCGCGACAACACCGGAATCGAAGACGATATTCAGTCCTTCATCGATCGATACAACGACCTGATTCAGCTCATCAACGATCAATTCAAATACGATCAGGAGCTCGATCAGGCGGGCGTTCTCCTGGGTGACTCGAGTCTGATCGCGCTTCAGAGTCAAGTGCGGTCGATGGTGACCGGCGTGCAGCCGGAGATCGCGGGAGACATTCGCACACTCGCTCAGGTCGGCATCCGCTCAGGCAACGACGGAACGCTCAGTTTCGATACGTCGATTTTTCGAAGCAAGCTGGATGAGGACTTTGACGAAGTCGTCGCTCTTTTCTCGGAGCTCGGCGACTCGACCGACGATGACATCCGCTTCATCAGCTCCACGACCGATACGGTATCGGAAGCGTCGGGCTACAGAATCGAAGTGACGCAGGCGGCGACACACGGTGAGCAGGCGGGCGATCAGATCGAAGTCTCCGTCGCCAATCCGGTCACGATCGACGTTGCCCACCTGAAGTTGCGAATGACGATCGATGGCAAGGATACCGGTATCTTCAATCTCGAGGAAGGCACCTACAACAGCGGCGAAGACCTCGCCGAAATGGTGGAGCGTTCTCTATACGCTGAAACCAGCTTCGGCGCGGAAGATGCCGAGGTCGTATGGGAAGAAGACAGCCTGAACCCCGATGAGGGCCGACTGGTCATCCGCTCTCTTGCCTGGGGTTCCGACGCGACCGTTCAGCTCGAATCTCCTCCCTCGACCGCCAACGATCGCCTCGGCCTTGGATCGACCGGCGTTTCGAGCGGCCGGAACGTGCAAGGGCGCATCAATGGTCAACTGGCGATCGGCACGGGCCGGCTGCTCACATCCGAGAACGGAGCCTCAAAAGGACTCGCGGTCGAGGTGCTTCTCACGGAAGACGAGCTTGCGACTCAGGGCACCAACCAGGGGCATGTGTCGTTTACTCGTGGCATGGGATTCCGTTTGAACGAGCTGATCGAGGGGTACACCTCCTCCACCGGTCTGGTGGGAGGGCGGATCTCGTCGCTTCAGTCACAGATCGATGTGCTCGCAGATCAGATCGAGTCGATGGAAGAACGCCTGGTCGATCGCGAAGAGTCACTCATCGCACAATTCGTCGCCATGGAGACGGCCATCAGCGGCTTTCAGACCCAAGGTGAGTTTCTCACCGCTCAGCTCGCGGGCCTGCAGAACCTGAACGCGGCGATCACCAAGAACACCGGCTAGCCATGAAACCCCCTTTCTCACTCTTGCGTGAAGGCTACGATCAGCTCAAGGGAGTGACTGTGGAGCTGAACGCGGCCGCCGAAGACGGAACCGACACCGGAACACTTCAATCTCTCATCGACGATCGTGGTCGCCTGATCACGATCCTCGAAGAGCTTCTGGCCGAGGCGAGTGGTTGGATGGCGAGCGCATCTAGCGAGGACCTGACCCACGAGAGTGGCGAGATCGCCGCCAGCGTCGTTCTCGTCCACGAGATTCAGGAGCAGGATCGGCTGATCCTCTCCAGTTTCGAGAATGTGCGCCGCGAGCTCAGGAACGAGGAGGCCAAGGTTCAGAAGGGGCGCCGAATCCTCCAAAGCTACCGCCCGGGGCGAACGAGCGACGGCTTCGCGGTGATCGATCGCAAGGGTTGAAGTCGACGGCGGACCCGCCCCTAAAGTCTTGGGACCCCGGTCCGATCTTTCGTAGCAGGTGCACCCAACCCCTCGGCCCGATCCGGGCCGCCCCGCCAGGAGAGATCCGATGCCGACGACGACCGTCCTCGTTTTGGTTCCGGGACTGAGCTCGAATCATGTATCCCAATTGGCGGCTTCCGGCACCACGGACGCCATGGCCCAAGGAACGGTCGCGCCAGAGCCCCATCTCTCGCAGGCGGCCGCTCGCGCGGTTCTGTTGAAAGGGGTCACCCGAGAGGGGGAGCGAGCGATCGCGCCGGACCTTTTCTCGATCGTCGAAGAGACCGAGGGGGGCGACGCGGCGTGCCTTTGCGTCCACACCGCGGGCGACATCGTTGAAGAGCTGAGCGCACAGATCTCGACCGATGCGAGGCTCATCGTGGTCGACTGGGAAGAGCCCCACGACGCGGAGTGGGGAGAGATCGCGGCAGCTCTCCCGGAGGCAAATCTGGTCGTAGTCGGATACGGAGGGGGAGGCGAAGCATCGGCCTTCCTTGCCGCCGGTCCCGACATCTACTCCGGCGCACGAGTCGACGCCACACTGGTGGACCTTCATCCGACCGTGCTCTCTCTGCTGCGGATCGTGCCTCCACCAGGCCCGATGACCGAAGGGCGCGCACTGCACGAGATCTGTAGCGACACCTATCTGAACGACGACGAGCAAGCCGAAGTGATCGAACACTTGAGAGCGGTCGGCTACGTCGAGTAGTCGATGTCGAAGACGGAGAGCCGGCGATGAAATGCACCGCAGAAGCCCCCGTGATCATGCTGGGCTGCCAGCGATCCGGAACCACCCTGATGGCGCGTATCTTGGGCGCCCATCCGAATGCCGGTTTCGGCTCGGAGCTCGGTGTGATTCGATTCGCGTTGATCTGGTTCCGCGGTCAGTGTCGATCGAAAGCCGCTTTCCGGAATCTGCGCATGGTGGAGTTCCTTCACGCCTTCAGGCGGGTCGGAGGCGAGCAGGGGCCGGAACCCCATCGGGCGATCTTCGCGAATGTGGAACAGGTGCTCTCCCGATACCTGCGAGATGGTTCATTGGAGCGGTGGGCCGACTCCGGAGATGTCGACGCACTCATCCGCTCTCTCTGCTTCGATGCGCACACCCTCAATCTTCCCCGCCCCCTCCTCTGGGGTGACAAGTACCCCGAATACATTTTCGCCCTAGATGAGATCGAGGCGGTATTCCCTTCCGCACGCTACATCTTCCTCCATCGCCATCCATACGACGTAATGGAATCTCTATTCCGCCATCGCAACACTCGGCGCGGATTTGCCGGGAGCTTGCGTTTCAATATGGCGGATTGTAGAGATCAGTGGATCGGCTGGAACGAGATTTGGAATCAGGCCAAGGAGGGGATCGATCCAGAGCGGAGGATCGAGGTACCCTTCGAAGCTCTTGTCGGGGTTGCGGAAAGGACCCTGGAGAGGGTTTCCGAGTTCCTCGATGTTCCTCTTCTCGAGTCTCCCGAACTGCGGCGCTTGATCTCCGGCATCGACTCGGCCCAGATCGGGAAATGGCGTTCGATGCCGAACGCCCGCCTTGTTGCGGGCTGTCCCCGCACCGATCGCTTCGAGGAGATGTGTCTCGAGCTCGACTACCGACTCGATACGGAAGGGGGCTTTGTTGTCTCCGGGGAGGAACAGGAGCCGAAGCACGAGCCGGCGCCGGCGAAGCCGCCGCAGCCCCTTCCCGTGCCCCCGCCTCCCTCTGATGAGCTTTGCGAGGTTGCCGGCGAAGAGCGCGGCGCTCCACCTACCCCCTTGCCCCCACCTCCCGAGGCTCTCTGTAGCCCCTCGCCATCGACGAATCGAAGCCGCGCCTCCGAGCGCAGCCACCCGCGAACAAGGCTCCTGGTCATCGGACTGGACGGGATGACCCCCAACCTGCTCTTCGAGGAGCTCGCGCGCCTCGAGAATTTCAAGACTCTGATCGAGGGAGGAGTACACGGTGAGCTGGCGAGCGTATCGCCGCCAATGAGCGGCTGTGCCTGGCCTTCCTTCTTCACGGGACTCGAGCCGAATCGCCATGGATTCGACGAAAACCAGCGACGTTTCGAGGACATGAGCTATGCTGATGTTCGCGTGCCGAAGCTGTGGGATTATCTCAATCGAGCCGGCATCTCTACCGGATTCCACAATATGCCGCTGGCCTATCAGATGAGTGCCATGCGGGGCTACATCGTGCCGGGCCGCTTCGCACCTCTACAACGCATGACCCCCGAAGTCCGCGGCACTTTGCAGGGATACCGGGCCCATCCCCGCATCGCACCCCAGAGCACTCCGGAGTTTCTGCGAGAGCAGTGGGAAACCGATCGGCAGTGCGTACATTATTGGGAGAAGCTGGTCCGCGAGCACCCCACCGATCTGGCGACGATTGTGCTCTACACATCCGACAATGTCGGTCATTGGTTCTGGGACGATCCTAGTGCGCTGCACGATTCCTACGGCCTGCTCGATAGTCTCGTGGGACGCATCATGAACTCCGTCGAGGCCGACAACGTGATCATCATGAGCGACCACGGCATGAGAGGGAAGGAAGAGCCCGGCACCGAGGAGTTCCAAAGGGTGTTGTCCGACAAGGGCGAGACTGTTCATCACGAGATGCAGGGGTGGCATCAGAAGAACGGGATCTTCATCGCATCGGGGTCGAGCTTCGCGCCCAGCGAGAATCAGCGCCCGATGAGCCTGATCGATCTGACGCCGGTGATGCTCCGCCTGTTCGGCGTCGTGCCCCCGGAAACCGCCCAATTCGACGGGAGCGCACCGGACTGGCTCTTCCGCGATGCGGCGGTGCAGATGGCGGTCGGTGACTAGGAGCCTGTTGCGCATAGACTTTCGAGCCCGGTATTCGAGCTCGTTTCGAGATCAAGGAGCCGAGTCCGCGGGAAGGCTGGTTGC
>NYZA01000208.1 GCA_002686955.1 Gemmatimonadota bacterium | reverse complement strand
GCCGAAGGTGAGGGCGAAGGCGAAGGTGAGGGTGAGGGCGAAGGTGAGGGTGAGGGCGAAGGTGAGGGTGAAGGTGAGGGTGAAGGTGAGGGTGAAGGTGAGGGCGAGGGCGAAGGTGAGGGTGAAGGTGAGGGGGAGATCCCCGAGACCGTGCCGGTGCTGGCGGTGGGGGAGCGGACCGGAATCAGCTTCGGCGGGGATCAGCTGCCCGGTCTTTCGATGTTGGCGACGAAGGGGCGCAAACGCGCGAACGCGACGACGGTGACGCTGAAGGTGACCCATCGGGAAGCGGAGGTTCTCGCTCTTTCCAGTGAGACGGCGGAGATTCGGCTGGTGCTCCGCCATCCCGACGATTTGTCGAGGCCGGATGCGGCCGAGGAGATGACTCTGGAACGTCTGCTTGAGCTGGATCCGCCCGAGCCGCGGAAGAAGGCGCCTGAACGGAAGCCGGCGGTGACCTATGAGCGTTAGGAGCGTTGGCAACGAAACTGGGCGCGGCCGGCGATTGTTGTTGGCGATATTGTTTTTAGCATGTGCTCCGATCGCATTCGCGCAGGCGCCGGCGATGCAGCTCGATCCGAATGAGCAAAGGACGCTCGAGCTTGCGCGCTTTTCGAATATCGTTGCCGCCGATCGAAGTGTTGTCTCGGTGCGGGCGCTGCCCGGGAACCGGCAGGTGATCATCACGGGAGTAGGGGAAGGTAGCACCAGCATTACGATCGTTTATCCCGGGGGACGCACGGAGACCAGGAGGATTCGTGTCGTTTCACAGCGGATCGCGGCCGACGATTTGCAGCTCTTGATCGGCGATATTTTCGGGATCGAGGTTGTCGATGCCGGATCGAATATCGCGGTTCGGGGGGCGATTCGAACGAGGAGCGAGCTGGATCGATACAGAAAGGTCGTAGAGCGTTTCGACAATGTCATCGATTTGGTCGAGAATCTGACGGTCGGCAGCAATGTGCAGCTCGATGTGAAGGTTTTCGAGCTGACTCGAAACGGGGTCGAGGAGCTTGGGCTGGAATGGTTCGAGACCCTGCAACAATTCGATATCGATTTCAGCGATTCCGATCGGGGTTTGGAGTATCAATTTTCGCCGCCGCGAGGGGGGGCTCTTTTCGGTGAGGAGACGCTCGCGGACCTGGGCGACAATCCCGTCGCGGTGGGAAAGATGGCGCGCATATCGCCGCTGCTGGTGGAGCTGCGGGCGCTCGAAGAGAGGGGCGATGCGAAGCTGCTGGCCAAGCCCCAGCTCGTGGCGGAGAACGGAGCCAATGCGCGCTTTCAGGTGGGGGGGAGGCTGCCCTATCCGGTCGAGAGCAGCCAGGGAGCGGTGACGGTTCAGTTTCAGGACTACGGCACCATTCTCGAGGTGGCGCCGCGAATCGTCGCGGCCGACGCGGTGGCGCTCGAGATCCACGCCGAGGTATCGGAGCCGGATTACGCGAATTCGGTGCTGGGCACGC
Source organism: Gemmatimonadota bacterium (assembly GCA_002686955.1). GTDB lineage: Bacteria. The sequence continues at coordinate 6,136 of NYZA01000208.1, read as the reverse complement.
CGGGGATTCGCTCCAGAGAGGCTTCGACGAGTGTCCAGGTAAGGGCAGGAGAGACCTTGGCGATCGCCGGGTTGCTCTCGACGGCCGAGGTAGAGACGCGGCGCTCTCTACCGATTCCGCTCGTCGGGCGGATTCCCCTTATCGGGCTTCTTTTCGGGTCGAATCGCACGCAGATCGACGAGATCGAGACACTGATTCTGGTGACACCCCATGTACTCGCGGGGGGGCGATCGATGATCGGCGGAGGGACGCTCGAAGAGCTTCGTACGGAGCGTGACGAGCAGATCGATTCGAAGCGGCGGAGCGATGAATCGGCGCCTGACGAGAGCGTTGATCCTGAAGATGCGGAAGGCCGGTAGAGACCGTGGCGCTGGTGCTGATCGTGCACACTCCCGATGGTCGGATCGAACCTCATACGATCGGTGACGAGAGCTGCGTCGTCGGTTCGGCGGCGGAGTGTGACATTTTTCTGCCGCACGAGGGGATCGATGGGCGGCACGCCGAGATCCGGTTGGGCGAAGATGGGTCCGTTCTTCTGGAGCATGTCGGGACGAACGGCGGTACGTACGTCAATGATCGGCGTGTCGATCGCCGCGTGCTCGCAGCGGGAGATATCGTGCGCGTAGGGAAATGCGAGCTCTTGTTGCAGCCGGAGGCTGGCCGCGGTGTAGGCTCCGTCCTCACCGACGAAGAGGAAGAGGCGTTTTTCGAGACGAAGGTGCGATTGCACCGCACGCTGATTCAGCGAATAGATCTGCGTCGCCTCGATGATGCCGCGCTCAGAACAGAGACGGAACGTACGATTCGAGGCCTGATACGGGAGCTCGACAGCGATATTCCGCCCTTCGTCGATCGGGAGCTGCTCGCCAAGGAGCTGATGGAGGACTCGCTGGGATTCGGGCCGATCGAAGATTTGCTGAGCGATCCCGAGGTGTCGGAGGTGATGGTCAACCGGCGGGATCGGGTGTATGTCGAGGCCGAGGGGCGGCTGAGTCTGACCGACAAGAAGTTCCTCTCCGACGACCAGATCGTGAATGTGATTCAGAGAATTGTCGCTCCACTGGGACGCTCGATCAACGAGGCGCGCCCGATGGTCGACGCGAGATTGCCAGACGGCAGCCGTGTCAATGCGATCATTCCACCCTTGGCGATCACGGGACCTACCCTCACGATTCGCAAGTTCTCGCGGGTGATTTTCGACATCGGCGACCTGGTGAAGCGGGGGAGCCTCTCGTGGGAGATGGCGCGTTTTCTTCGTCTCTGCGTGGAGTACAAGCGAAATACCGTGATCAGCGGCGGGGCGGGGTCGGGCAAGACGACGCTGCTGAATATTCTGGGCAGCTTCATCCCAACGACGGAGCGGGTGATCACGGTCGAGGATGCGGCGGAGCTGAGCCTGCCTCAGGAGCATCTGGTTGCTCTCGAGGCCCGACCCTCGAATATCGAGGGGAAGGGGGAAGTGACATTTCGCGCGCTGGTGATCAACTCGTTGCGCATGCGGCCCGACCGGATCATCGTCGGGGAGTGTCGCGGGGGCGAGGCGGTCGACATGTTGCAGGCCATGAACACCGGGCACGAGGGGTCATTGACGACGATCCACGCCAACTCACCGTTGAACGCGCTCTCTCGATTGGAAACGATGGTGCTGATGAGCGGCCTCGATCTTCCTTCTCGGGCGATTCGCGATCAGATCATGTCGGCCGTGAACATCGTCGTGCAGACGCAGCGTTTCGCCGACGGCAGCCGGAAGATCATCGCGATTTCGGAGGTGTCGGACGCGGAGCCGGGCGAGTTCCACCTTGTCGATCTTTTCCGCTTCGAGCAGAACCGAATCGATGAGAATCAGCGGATTGTAGGCGACTTCTCGTGGACGGGGGTGCGGCCACGCCTCGTCGATCTTCTACGCGGTCGGGGGCTCGATATTCCGTGGGGAGAGGCGGGATGAGCTACGCGATTCTCGGCCTCCTCGGCCTGAGTGCGTTCGCCGCGGTCTTTGCCGGCTTGCGGATCTCGACGCGACGATATCGTGCTTTTCGGAGCGGTTTCCTCGGCCGGGCCGCGAGAGATCTCGACTATCTGTATTCCGATATGCAGGCGGACCAGGTGCTCATTCTCTCGATGTTGGCAACGGTTCTTCTCGCTCTCGTCGCTCTGCTGAGCGGGATGGGGAGCGTCGGACTGGTGGTCATGGTGGCGATCGGCTATGCGGCGCCGCGGGCGATCCTGGCGCAGCTTCGCAGCCGTCGTTCGCGCCGCTTCGAGCTTCAGCTCGTCGATGGAATCACCACGATCGCGAGTTGCCTGCGGGTCGGACTCAATCTGCACCAGGCGGTGCGGACCGTGGTGGACGAAATGGAGTCGCCGATCTCGGAGGAGTTCGGGCTGGTGCTGCACGAGACGAGGCTGGGGGCGCCGATCGAGCAGGCGATCGGAACGCTGGCACGTCGGATGAAATCCGAAGATCTCGATCTGGTCGTCACTGCGATCTCGGTGGCGCACCAGACCGGTGGAGATCTCGGAGAGATCTTTCAGAACATCTCGCTGCAGATTAGGGAACGGAACCGGGTCGCGCGGAAGCTGAAGTCGATGACCAGCGCCGGCAGACTGCAAGGATTGCTCGTGGCGATCGTGCCCCCTCTGCTGCTGTTCTGGACCGTTGTGGGTGATCCGAGTCGGGCCGTGGCTCACTACGGAACGCCGCTCGGGCTGGCGATGCTGACACTGGTGGCGATTCTCTACCTGCTGGCCTTCGTTGCGATCCGCCAACTGACGCGGGTGGAGAGCTAGATGCGTTTGCTCTTGCTGGCGATCGTCGGCCTTTCGGCCGGGGTGATCGTTCACCAGGGCGCGCTCTTCTTGCGCTATGTGCTCCAGGTAGAAGCTGAGCGGCGCAGGCAGGTTGCCGAAGCGCTCGGTGTCGTGGGAGGGGAGGCGCCGAGGCGATGGAAGAGGGAGCTCTTGGGCCGAGGATCGATCGCCGGGTTGCGAAAGGCGCATGAGCGCTTGATCGAGCGGGCCGGTCAAGAGGTGGTGATCGGATTCGCGGAGTTCGTGGCGATCTCGCTGGGCTTTGCGGCGATCGCGGCGGTGGGGAGCAGCTTGGTGGGCGTCGCGGCGATTCCGTCGTTGCTTTTGGCCGTGATCGCCGGCTCGCTGCCCTGGCTCTGGCTGCGCCACCGAGCCGCGAAACGCTGCAACGAGATTACGCGCCTGCTCCCCGGTTTCATGGATCTGCTCGTGCTCTCCGTGGAGTCGGGGCTCGACTTCACCTCGGGCGTCGAGCGGATCATCGAGCGGGCCACGCCATCGGCGCTGACCGAGGAGATGCGGATGGTGCTGCTGGAGATCCGGCTGGGAGCGACCCGGCGCGGTGCCTTGCGAAACCTCGCCGACCGCTTGCGGATCGGCGAGGTGAGGACTCTTGCTTCGGCGATCATTCAGGCGGATCGCTACGGTGTTCCCCTCGGCCGGACCCTGCGGATGCAATCAGAGCAGGTTCGCGCGAAACGCTTCCAGCGCGCCGAAGAGCGGGCGGGGCGCGCGGCGGTTCTCATCAGCCTGCCGACCGTACTTTTTCTCGTGCCCTGCGTCTTCCTGATCCTGGTCGGACCGTACGTGCCCGAGGTAATGCGTTCGCTGGAGAGTGGATTCTGAGACAGCACGCGTTATCTGTCGTAATCTGCGGCGATCGGAAGATCGCGGACCGGGTTCGCCTGGCGAGCACCGTCGTCTCCCGAGCGATCGGGCTGATCGGTCGCTCGCGCCTCGAACCGGGAGAGGGCTTGTGGATCACGCCCTGCAACTCGATTCACACCTTTTTCATGGCCTTCCCGATCGACGTGGTTTTCGCCGACGCCCAGGGACGGGTCTCGAGGATTCGGTCGCGCTTGGGACCTTGGCGTTTGGCGTGGGGAGGCCGGGGCGCCCGTCATGCGCTCGAGTTGGCCGCCGGCGCCGCTGAAAAGGCGTCGATTCGACCCGGCGAGCGGCTCGAACTCGCGAACGATGCTTCGAAGGGAAGGAGAGGCTGAGCCAATGCCCGGAATAGCCGGTGGATTCAGTCGCCGATTGCGGATCTACGCAGCGGCGGTCGTTCTGTTCGTAGTCGCGGGAGTTTTGCACCGGGGTGCGCCGGCGCCGGAGACCGATCCTGTGCCTCAGGCCCGCGTCGGAGGGGCGGAGCAGTCGGTTCCCTGCGCGAGCTTCGTGCCCGATCTGGTCGAGATCTCCGCGCGTGTGGGAGATGGAGATCTGCGAGCGGCGGAGCGGATCGCGGCCGGCGGCGACCGCCTCTACAACGAGCGCGATCTCGCCTGGGGGAATCTGTACGAGGCGATGATCGTCTGGAACGCGGCGGCACGAGAGGCGGCGGGGATCGCCTCGAGTCCTCCACTGCTCTACGACCTCCTCGATCGAATCTTGATCGCTGAGAAAGAGTTCTGCGAGCGATTCCGCTTCCATCGCAGCTCCGCCGAAGTCGCTTTCGCGGCCGGGGACCTCGAGCGGGCGCTCTACCACGCACAGGTTGTTCTCGAGTCGATTCCCGACCCCTTCGATGCGCGATATCAGTGGGCGAAGGAGATGCAGCTCGAATGCCGGCCGGCGGCGGAAGAGTAGGGCCGGGCGACGATGGACCGGGGCCCTGACGAGGAGGTTGCGAGGACTTTGGTTCTGCTGCTCGGCAGCGAGGAGATCGCTCGGCAGCGGCTTGCCGATCGTGCGATCGTCATCGGGAGCGGACCGGATGCGGACATACGGATCGAGCCGAGAGGGGTGCGTCCACGCCATGTCGAGGTTCGGATCGATCCCGAGGGACTTCGGCTCAGTCCGGTCGACCGAGAGTGCCGGCTCTTGTCGGACGGTGAGCCGGTGACGGGAGATCTGGTGCTCGGTCCGAACCAAAGCGTTCATGTCGGGCTCTATGAGCTTCGGCTCGAGAGCTCCGAGCGCGAGCGGGCGACGCTGTCCGGACCGCAGAGGGAGCGGATCGGGGCGATCGAGCTCGTGGTCGGCGGCAAGTCGGCGCGCGTATTCCCTGTCCACGACGGAGCGAAGATCGGGCGCAATCTGGGCTGCTGGATTCCAGTGGACGATCCAGATGTCTCTTCCGAGCACGCTCTCTTCTACATGAGCGCCGGCGGACCCTCGATCAAGGATCTGGGGAGTCGAAACGGAACGAGGGTGCGTGGGGAGCTGATCGCCGACACCTTGCTGCGCTCCGGCGACGAGATCGGGATCGGCAGGTTTCTTTTTCGCTTTCGGAGAGAGGACGAGCGTGTGCGGGAGGCGCCGCGCTCAGGAATGCGGGGCGCGATGGCAGCTCTGCTAGCGGCGGTGTTTGCGCTCACATGGGTCGTCTGGGAGGGGCAGGTGGAACGGCGGCCGAGCCCCGAGGTGGCGATTTGGGAGGCGTCGGTCGCGCTCGATGCGGGCGAGGTTGAGCGCGCGAAGCGAATGCTCCCCCGGCCGGAGCGTGTTTTGCCCGACAGTCTGATTGCGACGTGGGAAACGCTGCTGCGCCGCATCACTGCGGCCGAAGCTCGTTTGGAGGCGGAAGCCGCGTTGGTGAAGAAGGATGGAGAGCGTGCGATCGATCGGCTCGCGTTCGCGCATCGTCTCGACCCGGACGACAGTGCGACCACCGAGCTATTACGAGAGTCCGTGAGGGCGCGACTTCGCGAAGGGGATGGGCGGCCCGAAGCGGCTCTGGCCCCGATCGAGGCGCCGAGCGGGGGTTTCGACGGAGCTCCGACCGCTCGGCGTAGGGATCGGAAGCGCCGCAACCCCGTGCCGAGCGACGTCGATCCGCTCCAGATCCGTTGGGTGGGCCCGAGTCGAGTGCATCTGGGAGCCGGGGAGAAGATTCGGCTGAGCATAGAAGCGGAGCCGGGCGAGTCAAGGCCGCTGCGCTGCACGTGGAGCGCTGAGTGGGGACGGCTGACGCCCGAGGGGATGGCCTGTGTCTACTTCGCTCCCACCGACACCCTTGGACTCGTCGATCACGTGAAAGCCGAGGTCGAGGCTTCGGGTGGCGCGCGGCGGGTGCTGCGTGCGACCATCACGACTGGAGGCGCCGCCCGAATTCCGCCCGCCGATCCGGAGGCGGAGAGGGCTTTCTGGAGCGGATATCGGCTGG
>NYZA01000207.1 GCA_002686955.1 Gemmatimonadota bacterium | reverse complement strand
TATCGGCCTCTCTCACCCAGAAGAGCAACGAATCGATCATGTAGCGCCGGAGCTCGGGATCGTCGTAGTCCAGATCGACGACGTCGCTCCAATCGGGAACTGGCGCAACCATGTGGCCTGCGTCGTCGCGCGTAAACCAGTCGGGATGCTCGCTCACTAGAGGATTGTCCCATGCGCAGTGGTTGGCCACCCAGTCGAGAATGACGCGCATTCGCAGGTCGTGGGCTTGATTCACGAACGATTTCATGTCCTGGAGGTTGCCGAATTCGGGATTGACCCCTCGATAATCGCGAACCGAATAGTAGCTACCGAGTGTGCCCTTGCGTCGGTCTTCACCGATTGGGTGGATCGGCATCAACCAGATGATGTCGACGCCGAGCTCACAGAGTCTGGGCAGATGCTCAGCGGCCGCCTGGAGCGTTCCAGTGGGGGTGAACTGACGCAGGTTGAGCTCGTAGATGTTGGCGTTTCGACTCCAAGACGGGGGAGTCGTGCAGGGAAGCGCGCTGCCGCTTCTCAGCGCCCGGCACCCCCAGAGCAGCAGCGCCGGCGCGAGCGCGGCGAGTCGGAGCAGATGGCGGATCGGCATGGGGCAGTCTACCTCGCGGGGGAATCGAGGACACGCGTTCGCGAAAGACGTCTATAATCACCGGCTCCATGATCGATCGACGCACACGGATCGGCGAGATTCCGCTTCGCCTGATCCACGGAGGATCGGAGCGGGGCACAATCCTCGTCTACCACGGATTCGGCGCCGAAAGCGCCGCTCAGACCAAAGAGCTGCTGAGCCTTGCAGGGGCGGGCTTTCTAGCGGTCGGCGTCGATGCGGTCGGCCACGGGGCCCGTCGCTTCTCCGATTTCGAGGCACGTTTCGGGGGCGGTGAGGGCAGGCGTGAGGACCCCTTCCTGGAGGTCGTGACTCGAACCGCGGCGGAAGTCCCCTCTCTGATCGACGCATTGATCGAGACCGAAGGGGCCAGCCCGGATCGCATCGGCATCGTGGGCATTTCGATGGGGGGCTATATCGCCTATGCGGCTGCTCTCAGCGAGACCCGCATCAGCGCGATGACCCCGGTCCTGGCGTCGCCTGAATGGCCCGGATCGTTCGCGGAGAGCCCGCACCGGCATCTCGACCGCTTCCCACCGATCGCACTGCTTTCCCAGACAGCCGCACTCGACGACAACGTGCCGCCTGAGGGGGCTCGTCGCTTTCACGAGCGGCTCGAGCCGCGCTACGCATCGCATCCCGATCGCCTGCGCTACCTGGAGTTCCCGAACTGCCGACACTTCATGCCGGATGCCGAGTGGACCCGGCTCTGGGCCAACGTGGTTCATTGGCATCAACGTTTTCTCGGCAACCCTCCGGCCACACCCTTTCCAACAAATCAGGAGCCGCAATGACCTGCAAATTGACCCGCGCGGAAGCGTGGAGCTTACTCTGCGAATGGACCCGGGGTGATGCGTTGCGCCGCCACGCGCTCGAAGTTGAAAAAGTGATGCGTGCAGCGGCCCATCGATACGGTTCGGGTGCCGATGCGGAGGAGCTCTGGGGAATCACGGGGCTCCTGCATGATGCCGACTATGAGCAATGGCCCGAAGAGCACCCCAAGCGGATCGTCGAGCATCTGCGAGAGCTGGGCGAAGAGCCGATGGCCCATGCAATCAGCGCCCATTTCACTCAGTGGGGAGTGCCTCACGAATCGATGCTCGACAAAGCCTTGCTGGCTTGCGACGAGCTGACAGGCTTCATCGGAGCGTGCTGTCTCGTGCGACCCGACGGGATCGCGTCCCTGAAGCCGAAGAGCGTGAAGAAGAAGCTGAAGGACAAGAGCTTCGCGGCCAAGGTCGACCGTAACGATATAGCCGAAGGGATTCGGCTCTTGGGCGTCACGCCCGATGAGCATATTGCGTTTGTCATAGGGGCTTTGCGGGGGTAGCGAAAGTCCCTCTACTTCACCCACACCTCCCGCTCATCGCGGGCGAGCCCTTCCACTTCGACGCCATACAAGTAGCGCCCGAGCGGTACGTTGGGCGGAACGATCATCGAGTCCTCCACGGCGATCGAGCCGCCCGCCGGCACATCGACGGCGATCGGCTCGAGCGAGTGGAGCTGCTGCCCGGGGTCCTCGATCGAGCGTTCGAGCTCGACCGCCCAGCCATCACCCGCGAGGTCGGTCAGTCGGTGGATGACCCGTGCGGTCACACCCGGGAAGTACGTGGATTCTTGCGGCGTTGCCGTGAGCACCAAACCGGAGGATTGATCGATCCAACCGGCTCCGATTTCGCTCAATGTGGAGTCGGGATCGAGATCGATCTCGGGGTCGCCGGCATCGAGCAGGGGCGAGGTGGGCATGATGCGGTAGTCCTCGGCCGCCTCGTCGAGAAAGAGGGGGTCGACCGATATGTCGGTAGGACCGGGATTGGACCAGTAGTAATCGACATCGTTGCCCCAGACGTTGTTGTAGCGGTAGTCGAGCTGCGGCCAGCTGTAGTAGCCGGACACACCCATACCGTTGGCGACGATCAGCGTCGATGTCATAACTCCATCGACGTCCGAGCCCCACGCATAGAGGCCGGCGCCAAGGTTGCCGACGAGGGTGGATCGGCGAATATCGGCCTGGGTGTAATAGCGGAAGTTGAGGCCATCGTCGCCGTTGCGCAGGAACCACGAGCGGTCGATGTCGAGTGTTCCCTCAGCGAATACTCCGTTGCCGGTGTTGTCGCTGCACAGAACCTCGTAGAGCGTAAGTGTGCCGTTCCGCTCGACCGCGATGCCGTCACCTCCGTTGGCCGACACTTCGGATCGATCGAGGAAGAGAGATCCCTCACCCGCGACTTCGATGCCCGCCTCGCTGTGAATCCAGGCTTGATTGGCTCGCACCAGGGCATCGGCCATGAATGCCTCACCTTCGATCCAAATCCCCCCGGCATGTCGCGGGGTACCGGTGTTGGGTCGGATGTCACCGGGCGGGGCGGGGATGGATAGCAGATCGAACCCCTCGGCCCGCGAACCCCGCATGGGCCAGGGCACCGCATTGGAATCTATGACGCTTCGCTCAGTGGCGACCAGAAGCGCCTCGGTGCCGATGTAGATCCCGCCGCCGCCGAGCAAGGCGCTGTTGCGCGCAATGCGGGTGCGGTCCAGCATCAGGCTGCCGTTGAAGACCGAGAGGCCCCCACCCACATCGGCGTCGTTGCCGCGCAGCTCGCTTCCGATGATTCGAGGTGCACCCTCGGCGACCAGGAGGCCGCCGCCGTGCCCGCGCACCTCTTCTGCCAAGGTGGAGGTCTCCGGGCCGAGCTCGTAGCCCGGTGCAGGCGCCGGGAGCGCCGAGCTCTTCTTCACGATGACATTGCGCAGTACGGGTGATGTGCCGCCCAAGGTCACTCCGCCGCCCGCGTCGGCCACCCCACCGCTGAAGGTCAGGCCTTCGATCACCGTGGTCGAATCCTGTCCCTCGTTCAGCAGCAGGACCGGGCCATCTCCACCGCCGTCGATCACCGTCGCCTCCGGACCGAAAGTGGAGCGAAGCACGATCTGCCTGTTGCCCGGGCGCAGCACTTCGTGCCAGGTGCCGGGGCCGACCACGATGGTGTCTGAGTGAAGCGCTGTCTCTATCGCGGCCTCGACGCTCGGGTGGTCCGCGGGAACGTGCAGGGCGCGAGGGATGTGTTGGAAGTCCGCATCCGCGACGGCAGCGGCGACCGGATCGCCCGCTGCGTCAAGGACCTGCAGGCGCAGGATCGCGGTTCCCGTCGGGAAGATGTCGGGCAGCAGATCGGATCGATCGATCCGCAAGGTGTCGCCGGGTGCAAGCAGTGTGTGATCCGAGTCTAGCTCAGCCAGATTCGGCCAACCTCTGCCGATGATGCTCGGAAAGATGTCGTATTCGTTCGTCGCATAGAAGCGGCTGATCAGCTGGTACGACCACTCGAACTCCGCGCCGCCGACGAGCTGTGGGAGCTCGGATATGAGCGACACTTCGATCGGGGCCGAGAGCGGATAGGGTAGCTCGAAAGCACCAACATCGATTCGTGGCCCGCCGTCGAGACCGGGATCGAGCGCCGCAGGGCCGGCGTTCACGACGGGCGACACCGGCAGCGGCCGGAAATCGCCGGCGGCCGGATCGCGCAGCCCGGGATCGACATCGCGGTCACCGGGTAGCCGGTTGGCCGGTATCAGTGAAGGCCCGCGTTCGGCCGGATCGTTGGCCCAGTAGACATTGTCGCTTCCCTGTAACAGGAGCAGCGGGGGATGAGCAACCGCACCGTAGCCGCTGTTGGCCAGCAGGATCGAGCCTTCGAGGGTCGCGTTGCCGTCGGCGAGTGTGATGGCGCCTCCCTCGTCCTCCGCCACATTTTTGTAGAAGGTGCACGATGTGATGCGGGGGTGGGCCGTTTCGCCGACTACCGCGACTCCGCCTCCGAAGCCGACGGCGATGTTGCGGCTGAACAGGCAACGCTCGAAGCGTGGCGAGCCCCCTTCTAGCAACACCCCGCCGCCGGAACCGGTGGTTTCGTTTTCGACGAACCACAAATCGCGAACGATCGGCGAGCACCCGTGCTCGATGCGCATTCCGCCGCCCATATCTCTCCAATCATTACCGTAGCCGCCGGTGATCGTGAATCCCTCGATCACGCTCAAGGAATCCTCGAGATGGTGGAACACGATGGCGGTTCCCGCGCGTTCGGCGTCGATCACGCAAGCGCTTGGCCCCTCGGCTCCCACGACCCGGATCGCTTTACCGTCGAAGTCGATTCGCTCGAACCAAGTGCCGGCCGACACGAGCACGAGGTCTCCGTCCTCGGCCCATGCAATCGCCTCGCCGATGGTCGCTGCATCGTCCGGAACTCTGAGAGTATCGCCGACATGGGCGAGTGTGGTCGCTACGGCGTCACCCGCCAGCAAAAGGGGGTCGGCGTCGGGCGGACGATCTACGAGCGCGCGCGCTGTCACGCTTGCGGGCCCTGAGTAAATCCGCAGCGGGATGTCGGCGGTGGCCTCGGTCCACAGGCTGCCGAAGCGCGGAACACTGACCAGGCTGTCGAAAGCAACGGTCGTTCCCCCAACGCCGGTCAGAGCCAGGTGTAGTCGGGTATCCAGCCGCCGGTTCGTTCGGTTGACTACGCGGGCGGCAATTCGCAGGGGCGAGTCGTCCCGGATCTCCGCCGACACTGAGTCGAGCACGACGCTCACAGCGCCACCATCAGGAAAGACCGCCTCGTCCGCACCGATATCGGCCAGTGCGCCCCCGCCCTCCGGAACCTCCCATTCGGGGAGCCCGGCGTCGATGGCGGGGGAATCGGCGCGGGGGCGCCAATCGAGGCTGTCGGGTGCGATCGGCAGGGGGTCGGCGAGCACATCCCAGCGACCGGGGCGAACATTGTCGTAGTGGCCACCCGTATGATTCCACATGAGGTTGCGGATCAGGGAGATCTCGGTTTCGTCGTAGTAGTCGTAGCCGTAGATGCCGTCTGGTTCGTTGCCGGCGATGATGCTGCCGAGGATCGCCGCAGTCGAATCCGGTTGGTACCAGTAGATTCCAGCGCCCTGTCCCGCCGGATCGTCGACAGTGTTCCCGGCCACCGTGCAGTGCTCGATGCTCCCGCCTCCGAAGCTCTTGTAGATTCCCCCCCCCCTGGACGAGGCGCTGTTACCCACGACACGGCAGCCGACTATCCTGCTGTACTCGTCACGGCGATAGTCGTAGACGTAGATGCCACCGCCATATGAAGCTGAGGAATTGCCCACGATGTCGACGCTCCTCAGTTCGGCGCTTTCGCACCACGAAAGGTAGACACCGCGCGATTGGTTCCAGGAGACCGAGCCTCCCTCAATCCGGGGACGAACGCAGCTGCCGAGATAGACAGCACCTCTCGAGGTGGCCACGTTGTACTCGATGCGATTCTCGAGAAGCACCAAACTGTCGGTTCCAGTAGCCCCGATCCCGCCCGCGGCCGACTCACTCCAGTTGTTGATGATCTCATTCCCCTCCACCAAGGCTGCTCCCGCGTAATAGAACCACAATCCCGCTCCATCGTCATCGGAGATGTTCCCATCTATCCTGTTGCCAACGATCCAAGGAGCACCGCCGCTCTCTACCCAAATCCCACCACCATCGCCTGTCGCCAGATTGCCGGAGATAATGTTGCCACGTATGGCCGGCGACGCACCCACGACCCTGATCCCTCCGCCGTTCATCGCGCTACCACGTCTTATCGTGAATCCCTCGAGGAGAGTGCTCTGGTGATCTCCCGGATCGAACCTCACGACCGTGCCTGCGTTCTCTCCGTCGATTATGGTCATTTCTGGACCGCGCAGAGAAATCAACGAAATCTCGTGCGCCGGAAAAACGATTCGCTCTGGGTAGGTTCCGGGCTGCACCAATACGGTATCGCCTTCGGCCGACAGATCGAACCCCGCCTTGATCGTCGGCACGTCGCGGGGAACTACGATCAGCTCGCTCTGGGTCGATCTAGCAAACCCAAACGCCACCAGTGTGTATAGCGCTCCGGATATCAGCAGCGATCGGGTCGGATGCTTCATGGCGATATCACCTCAATCTGGAAACGATCGGTCACTCCAGGCGCTGCCCGGGCCCCAATTTCGTAGACTCCGGTTTCGGCGTCCACGAGCACCCTCCACTCCAGGGTGCGCAGCGCCGTGGCGCGCGGCCCCAGCACAACGTGAATCCGATGAGGCCGCAGCACATCTCCGGATGGAGTGAGCACGCCGTCCTCGATCTCGTAGGCACGAGGCGAATCGACATGGCTCGCCAACATCACCCGCAGAAACACGCGCTCGCCGGGCCTCGCTTGCTCTCGATCGGGACTCAGATAGAGCCGAGCGTCCCCCGAATGGTCGTAGGGCGTGATGCCGATATCGCTTCTTGTGCCGTCGGGATCGATCCTATCGGGATCTCCGGTGTCGATCAGTGGCGAATCGGGCAGCAGACGGAAGTCGAGGGTCGCCGGATCGAAGAAGAGCGGGTCGCCGTAGACCTGAGTGGAGTCGGCATCGAATCCCCAATAGGGATCGACGATATTGCCGTCGAAGGCATTGTGATGAATCCGTGCGCTCGGTGAGTCGGAGCTGAGGATTCCGTACATGCCGTTTTCGATGAGTGCGTTGTTGGTGATCTCGAAGGCGTAGTTGCCTGATTGCAGGATTCCGCTCTGGGCGTTGCGATAGAGGATATTCCCGATCATGTCGGCATGGGACCCGCGAGCATAGATGCCGTCACCTGCGCAGTAAGCGACGATATTGTTGCTGATAGGGCCTGGCCAGGCTTCGATACCGCCTCTGCTGCCGTTCAGGACCAAATTGCCGGCGACGCAGTTGCCTCCGGTCAGGCTCGAATCACCCCCTTCATTATCCCGCACCTCATTGCCGATGACGCTGTCGGCAGAGGCGATGCCAGACCCGTAGTAGTCGGTCGTCTTTCCGAGATCGGAACCGGCGCCGGGCTCGGGTAGTTCGTAAAGCCAATCCGGCCTGATGGCGTTGCGGGCGACCGTATTGCCCTCGATACGCCGTCCACCTCGAATGCCGCCGCCGGTGACGACCGTTTCGTTATCGACGACCACACAGCCGGTGATGACTGCATTCTCGCGCCAACTGCTGTAGATTCCGCCGCCGTGATAGGAGGAGCTGTTGTTGCGAACGACGCACCCCTCGACCCTGACATATCCGGTTCCGAGCCACATCCCGCCGCCGTCATGATGCCATCCCCACGCTTCACAGTTCTCGACGATGCAAGCGGCGATGAGGGCATCCGTCTCGAAGAGCGACAGCCCTGCACCGGATCCGTTGTACGATGCGTTGCGCACGGTGAAACCGCGTATTTCCATGTCGTTGCCTACTCGCTCGCACTCGATTCCTCGCTTCCAATGCGGCGGCAGGATCACCGTCGTATCGGGACCCTCGGTCGACAGAAGCTTGATCCACTTGCCGATGATTTTGAGGCCTTCCTCCCAGGTGCCGGGAGAGACGAGCACTGTGTCGCCATCATCGGCAGCATCGATCGCGTCCTGGATCGTGGGGAAGTCGTCGGGAACGCGCCAAGCTCTGGGCTCGTTCCAGATTTCCAGATCGAGAATCGCGCCGCCGGCCAGAGGCAGAGGATCGGCGGTCAGCACTCGCGCCGTCACGACATAGTCGCCCGGACGCAGGGAATCGGGAGCGACGACCTCGATCGGCAGTCTCAGACTCTGGTGCGGCGCCAGGGAAACGACGCTTTCCCGCGGCTCGGCAAGCCCACCATCGGCGCGCACCAGAAGCGTCGATTCGAGGCTGCGCGGCGTTCGATTGGCGATGAGCAGCGAGACTCGAGCGCTCGAACCGATCGCGATGAGCGTTTCGGGTGGGTCGAAGGAGAGCGCCAGCGGCGCGGGATCGAGATGAGGGGCTTCGAGAGCGCCGAGATCGGCTCGCGGGCCGTCGCGGGGTCCGATGGGGAGGGAAGGATCGCCTGCGTCGACCGCGGGAGAGATCTTCGAAGGCGCGTAGTCGTGCTTGGGACCGAGCAGATGGGGATCGATGCGAAGATCGAGCCTCCCCGGCTCAGCGGCGCCTGAATAGTCGACACCGTTCCCAAACACCAGATTGTGGTGCAAAATCGGCCCGTGATCGATACCCGAAATACCGGTGCCCTCGTTGAACGCAACGATACTCCTTTCGATATGTGCCGACTCCGGGGCGGAGACTATCCCGTTTCTATTGTCGACGATTGTGCACGACCGGACCGTGAAAGTGGGGCTCGTGGTGTATCTACACTCAGACCGGATTGCGCTCCCGGTATTGCCGGATATCGTGCAGCGTTCCACGCTCGGAACGGCGGAGTAACAATCGACGTTGATGGCCGCGAAGTTCGCTTCATTGTTTACGATTCGCGTATCGACGATCGTGGCGGGACCCGAGTCGCACCAAATCACGGCGCCCTTGCTGTAGTCGGCAAGGCAATCGGTGACGATGCACTCGCGGACCGTGGCCGCCGATCCGATATGGATTCCCGCCCCATCCTCTCTACCCCCGTCGCCGCCACGAATCGTGAACCCCGCAAGCGTTGGGAGTGCATCCCGATAGCCCGCTAGCTCGATTACTCTCTCCACCCCGTCCCCATCGATGACAGTCTCTTCCGGTCCCGCCTCGGAAACGAGAAGCAGACTCTTATCATCGACGAGCACCGATTCGAAGTAGGTTCCGGGCGCCACCAAGACCGTATCGGTCTCGCCAGCCGCATCGACGGCCTCTTGAATGCTGGGAAACCCGGCCGGAACTCTGAGCACTCTTGCTCCGGCGATCGACCCCGAGAAGACAGCGATCCAGACCATCAGCACGCTTGCGATCAGCAGGGAGAAATTGCGCATCGCTCGGTTCCCCCATCGGGACAGTGCGGTACCCCGTCGAAGCCGGCACCGCGGACTCCTGAGCACTGAACTACTACTACGCAAAATCATAACAGCAGTAGTGGTTGATCAGGCGGGCGAATTGCCGGCGCAGAGCAGAGGAAGAGGCGGGATGACCGAGCATTGACTCGCCGAGTGCCGCCATTCGCAGCCAGGCCCGCCCAACGGCTCCGTGTCCCCGAACGCGACGCCCTCTTTGCCCGCGAAAAGACCCGAGCCAGGCGCGCCCCACCCCTGCGCACGAGAATTGGCGCGAACACCCTTGTGGCACACCCTGATATACTCGATCTCAACAACCAGGAGGAAGCGCCATGATCGAGATAGGTAACCCACAACACCGATCACCCATCCTTCGCTCTCTCCTTGTCGCGGCATCGAGCGCCCATGCGGTGACGCACGCCGGCTACTCCCGCTTGCTCTCGATTGGCGAGCTCGACCTCGTCAGCACCGATAGCGAGCTCGTTCTGCTGGGGGGCGACGATTGGAGCGCGCCGGTCGAGCTCGGGCGGATCGATGCACCCGGGGGCGTATTCGCGATGGCGGCCGAGGGCGATTTGGCCATCGTGGCCACCGGATCCGATTCGGTGCTGGCGATCGACCTCAGCGATCCCGGAGAGCCGGGGCTTTTCGGAACCTACCTGCCGGATCTGGGCGAATCTGAAGTCGCGGGGGTCGCGATGGCCGCCGACCGTGCCTACCTGATGATCGATGACGGGCGCCTGGAGATTCTCGATATTTCGGCTCCGGGGGAGCTCGATCTGCTGGGGAGCTGGGATACGGGGGCGGATTCCGGGCCGGGCGTGGCCGCCGGAGGGGACGGAGTGGTCTATGCGGCGTGCGCGAAGTGGGAGCCCTACCAGGACGTAGAATGGTGGATCGAAGTACTGGACGCATCCGACCCAGAGACGGTAATTCAGACCGACTCGCTCTGGATAGGCTCCGCGGTGCGTCTTCCCTGGCCCCGCGTTTCACCACCGCTGGTGCGCACCGGGGATAAACTGCTGGCGACCGGCTGGAATGGCATCAAGGCGTGGGACGTGACCGATCCGCGCCATCCAGTCAAGCGATGGACTAGCTCACTCAGCCACATGTTCGGGCGTGTGGCCGGTATCACCGCGACCGATTCACTTGCGGCGATTCACTGGCACGCCCACAACGAAGTCGTCGATTCATCGGGTGTAGCGCTTTGGTGGCTCAGCGATGGCAGGGAGTTGGGGGGATGGAAGGAGGATCGCGAGCGGAACGACATCGTGCTCAGCATCTCGGCGGCCGGAGAACGGATCACATTGGTCGAGAACGAGCAGCCGATCCGAGTGCGGCGACTTGCGATGGAGAGATCCGGCCGCTGGATTCGCCACCTGCCCGCGAGCGCCTCCCACGGAGCCGTGGTCGACGAAGCGTCGAGCACTCTCTACGCTCATTCCGCGCAAGTCGACTCGCTTCTGGTTGCGGTCGACCTGTCGAATCCACGTGATCCCTGGGTTGTCGGGGAGATCGGTGTGCCGGGAGTACCCTATTGGGATCGACTTGCAGCCGGAGGAAGCCGGCTGGCGGCGAGTTCCGCCAATCGAGTCTATGTTTTCGACTTGGAGCACCCCTGGACGCCACGCCATCGCTCCACCATCGAACTAGACCACAACATCTACGGTCTCGCCGTCGGAAGCTCCGACGCCCGGCCGGGGCTGGAGCGGCGGGGGAATGGGTCGCGGATCGGCCGCCGCTCCGGCACCTATCTGCACTCGGCCGGAAAGACCGAGGTGTTCGGATTCGGCGATCTGGCGGTGAACACAACCGACATCACTGCTCCTGCCGCTCCCCGTCTCATCGCTGCGGGCGTGCTGTCCGGCGAGTACAGTCCCAGCGACCTCGTCGCCAGTGGAGCGATTGCCATTGTCTCTGGAGCGATCGGACCTTACGGCTATGAGAGCTTCTTCGTGTCCTGGAAGCCGGATCATGACGGAGGAGTGTCCTTCGGAAGGGAACGGCGCTACGATTACTCTCACAACGCCGACCTGGTCCACGACGGCTTTTTTGTCTCAATCAACTATTCTGCGATGCGCTTCGAGATCGAGAGCGACGGGACATTGACCTATGTACACACCGAATGGCCTCTGCGGCATGGTGTGAAGTATTTCGGCGCGGCATCAGGCGTGGAGGAAGGTTCATATTCACTCGCGCACATCGATGTGTTCGGGGAGCATTGCCTTGTCGAGCTAATCGAGCCCTCGAACGAACGCTTTCGTAATCGAGGTGCGCTGATCGAGCTCCCCAAGTGCTGGCCCAAAGTCGAGCTCCGCCCTTTGAACGAAGCGCTCATCATCTGGGGAGTCGACGACACTCTTCGAGTCGTCAACGCCGATCTGCCGAGGCCGCCCGTCGAGGTCGGGCAGTGGCGAGATGGTGAGTTGCGGCCGGTGCGGGATCGGATGGACTGAGCCCGTGCCCTGATTCGTAGCCTATTCCACCCACACCTCTCGTTCGTCCCGGGCGAGCCCTTCCACTTCGCCGCGACACAAGTACCGCCCGAGCGGTGCACTGGGAGGAAGGATCATCGAATCCTCAACGGCGACCGAGCCGCCCGCGGGCACGTCGACGGTGATCGCGGTTGCTCCCGCGCCCTCCGAGGAACGCACCACGATCTACGCGGCCATGGCACCTCCGGGACCTTTGGCCGCTCCGCACGCGATCCCACATACCAGCAGCAAGCGACCCACCGGCCTCATCGTGGCACCACTTCGATCTCGAAGCGATCCCAAACCCCCGGGGCCGCCCGAGCCCCGACTTCGTGGACCCCGATCTCCGAATCGAGCGGCACCCGCCACTCTACGGTGCGGACTGCGCTTGCCGCCGGACCCAAGACGACGTGAATACGATGGGGACGCGACACGTCCCCGGAAGGCGCACGGATTGCGTCTTCGATCTCGAAAGCGCGGGGGCTGCCGACAAGGTTTGCCAGCATCACCCGCAAGAAGAGGCGCTCGCCCGGCTTCACCTGCTCGCGGTCGGGGCTCAGATAGAGCTGAGCATCGAGAGACTGATCGTAGGGCGCCGGACCGATATCGCTTCGTGTACCGTCCGGATCGATGCGATCGGGATCGCCGGTGTCGATCAGGGGTGAATCGGGAAGGAGGCGGAAATCGAAAGCGCCGGGATCGAAGAAAAGAGGATCACCCCAGATCTGAGTCGAGTCGGGCACGAATCCGTGGGCGTCCTGCACCACATTGCCGTGGAGGGAGTTGTGCTGAATCCGTTCGATGCCGTCGTAGGTGTAGCTCTCAATCCCGTAGATGCCGTTCTCGATCATCGCGTTGTTCGTGGCATCGATTTCGATACTGGAGACCTGAAAGAACCCCGATCCACGATTGCGGTAGAGGATATTGCCGACCACCTCCACCAGTCGCGAGTTCTGGACCTCGATGCCGCTGCCATCGCTGAAAGCTACGATATTTCGTTCGATGTGGGTGGGAGAGTACCAGCTCCCCGCTCCGATTCCATCACCCTCGTTGCCGACCACCAGATTGCCTTCGATCACGTCCCCAAAGGCGATGCCGCCCCCCTCTCCTCCAGGCCTGACGCTGCAGTAGCATAGATTGTCGCGCACATCGTTTCCGATCACGCTGTCGCTGACCGCGATTCCGCCCCCGAAATACGACGTGCTTTTGTCGAGATCGGGGCTGGCGTCCGGATCGCTTATGTCGCTCATGGACACGCCCCTCACGGAATTGCGGGAGACCGTGTTGCCTTCGACCCGATGGGCGGCGTAGATGCCCCCACCGACCACGTAGGTCAGGTTGTCCACGATGAGGCTCCCCGTGATGATCGCGACACCTCCCCAGTCGCTGAAGATACCGCCTCCGTAGTGCGTCGAGATGTTGTTGCGCACGATACACCCCTCGACATGAGCTCGGCCGGTTCCCAGCGCCATTCCGCCGCCTTCGTGTCGATAGCCCCAGGTCTGGCAATCCTCGACGATACACTCGATGATGTGGGCGTCGGTTCGGACCAGCGATATTCCGGCGCCGGTGCCGTTGTACACCGCTCCGCGCACGGTGAACCCGCCAATCTCGACGATTCCGCCGGCGTCCTCGCAGTAGATCCCTTGCTTCCACTCCGGGGGCAGGATCACGGTGGAATCCGGTCCGTCGGTCGAGAGAAGCATGATCCACTTGCGTCTGATCCTGAGCGCTTCCTCCCACGTGCCGGGAGAAACCAGCACGGTGTCGCCGTCATCGGCGGCATCTATGGCTGATTGGATCGTCGGGAAGTCCTCAGGTACGCGCCAAGTGTCGTTTCCCCGCCAGACTTCGAGATCGAGAACCGCGCCGCCGGCCAGATGAAGTGTATCGGGGAGCAGGGCGCGGGCGCTCAGAACGTAGTCTCCGGTCTGTTGCCAATTCGGGGCCGCGACCGTGATCGGAACCCTCCAGCTCTCGCGCGGGGCAAGGGAGAGCTGCTCTTCGCTGGGGGAGGCGAGGCCTCCGTCGGCCCGCAGCAGGAGTGTGAAGTCGACGCTTCGCGAGCCCGGATTCGTGACCAGCAACTCGACATCGAGCTCGGTCCCGACCTTGAGCCGTGCCCGTGGCGGCTCGAATCTGAAAGCCAGAGCCGTATGCTGTAGGTAAGGCGCATCCATGGCCCCGAGATCGGCCCGAGGGCCTTGGATCCCTCCGACGGAGAGGTGAGGATCGCCCGCGTCGACGGCGGGAGAGCGTTGTGAGGGGGCATAGCCCTCTTCGGCGTCGAGCAAGAGTGGATCGATATGAAGATCGAGTGGGCCCGCCGGGATCGGACCGCCGTAGTTGATGCCGTTGCCGAAGACCAAATTGCGCGTCAGCCTCGGCCAGGCATCGTCGCCCGTGATGCCCGCTTCTTCGTTGAACGCGATGATGTTGTGCTCGATGTGAGCGGATCCGGTGCCGGAGAGTACGAGCCCGGATCGGTTGTTTACGATCGTGCAGGAACGGATCGTTGGTCCGGGGCCGCAATAGGGCGGATAGAGAACCGCGGGGCCGGCGTTGTCGGAGATCGTGCACCGTTCCAAGACGACGTTGTGCGAGCAGGTTGCGCTGACCGCCGCGTAGTCCACCGGATTGTCCGTGATTCGGGTGTCGGTGATCGTGACCGGGCCGGAGTGGATCCAGATCGGGGCGCTCAAGGACGAAGCGGCCCTGCACTCGGTAACGACGCAGCGGCGGATCGAGGCCGCCGAGTCGATATCGATCCCCGAGCCGGCTTTTCTGCTCCCATCGCCCCCGCGGATCGTGAACCCTTCGATCGTCGGCGAGGTGTGCCGGTGGCCGAGAAGCTGAACCACGCGCTCGGCGCCATTTCCGTCGATCACGGTGGCCTTCGGCCCCGCTTCGGACATCAAAACCAGGCTCTTCCTCTCGATCAACGCGGTCTCGAAGTAAGTGCCCGGCGCCACCAGTACGGTGTCGCTGAATCCCGCGGCATCGATGCCCGCCTGGATCGTGGCGTAGTCGTCGGGGACCTCGAGCACAGCCGCGTTGGCCGTCGGCCCTTGCGAGCCTGCTATCCAAAGGGCCGTGAGAAGCGAAAGACGGCGCATGGCTCTCATCCCCCCTCCGGGGTCGTGCGGCAGCCGGTCTGGTTCCCGATGCCTCGGTCTCCTCGCGAATTGGCTTCGGCCAAATCAGTATAACGCACCCTTCCGAGAGGCTCACGAGTCCGCGGCTGCGTTACACTCGAATTCTCGACATCAAACGGAGGCCGAGCAATGGCCCATGCGACCCATTTCGGCGGCAATCTCCCCCTCGTCCTCCTCCTCGCTCCCACCACTCCCGTATACGCCCAAGAAGAGAGAGGACCGATCAAACACCTCGAGCAGATCAACGAGGACGGTTTCGGAAAACACAACAACCGCTATGCATGGAGCATGGAGAGCTTCGGCGACCATCTCTTCGTGGGCACGCTGAATACGACGCTCGGTCTGCCCTTCGAGCGGTGGCCCTTCGACCCGCCGGTCGGCCCACGGACGGCGGTGGCGCTGCCTA
Source organism: Gemmatimonadota bacterium (assembly GCA_002686955.1). Classification (GTDB taxonomy): domain Bacteria. The sequence continues at coordinate 9,397 of NYZA01000207.1, read as the reverse complement.
AGATCCCCGACATACCGGAAATCCCCGACTTCGCCCGCTTCGTCAGCGAGGGCGCGGAACTGTGGCGCTACGACGGCGAGGCCTGGGACCAGGTCGCCGATCGCGGCTTCGGCGACACCGGCAATGTAGGCATCCGCAATATGGCCGTCTACCGGGGCCGACTCTACGCGGGAACGATGAACTCCGACACCGGCTGCGAAATCTGGCGCTCGACCGACGGGACGAACTGGAGCCAATTCGGAGCCGACGGTCTGCGCAACCCGCTGAACCTCTCGGTTCGCGCCATGACCGTTTGGGGGGAACGCCTCTACATCGGCATCTCGAGCCCGATCGGGGGCCAGATCTACTCCACCTCGGGCTTCCTTTGGGTGCCCCACGCCCTCCCGGGATTCGGAAGTGTCGCCAACTTCAGCGTCAGCGAGCTCACCGGCCACAAGGGCAGCCTTTACGCAGGCACCTGGAATCCGAATGGTTGCCAGATCTACAGATACGATGGCCTGCGGTGGAACCAGCTCGTCGGTCCCGAATCGGCGACACCGGCCGGCTTCGGCGATCCCTTCAACGCCGGCGTCATGAGCATGATCGAGTTTCGCGATGCCCTCTATGTCGGAACCGCGAACTTCCTGAGCGGATTCACCCTCTGGCGCACCGAAGATCAGGGCGCCACCTGGGAACGGGTGGGGCGCTCCGGCTTCGGCGACTTCAGGGCGAATTACGCGTGGGATATGGAGATCCACAACGAACAACTCTTCCTCGGCACCTTCACGATGGGGCTCATCGATCCCTTCCATCACGGCGCGTCGCTCTATTCCACCGAAGACGGCGCCCACTGGACCCGCGACGTCGGCATATTGGGACGTCTCTCGCCGCCCGGCTTCCTCGATCGCAACAACTACGGAATCCGCGTTCTGGAGCCATTCCAGGACGAGCTGCACATCGGCACGGCGCAGTGTTTCTTCTGCGTGATGTCGGTGGGTGGAACCGAGGTGTGGAGGCGGGATTCATCCGCGGATTAAGGAGCAATATGCGTTGTACGACCCCGTTGGTGACACTCAGTCTCGCCATCACGGCGACGGCCGGAACGATCGATATTCCGGCGGACTACCCAACCATCCAGGCTGGGATCGATGTTGCGATCGAAGGCGATACGGTGCTCGTGCACCCCGGTACATACTTCGAAACCGAGATCGGTTTTCACGGCAAAGCGATCCTGGTGAGCAGTCTCGACCCTGACGATTCTCTCACGGTTGCGACGACGGTCGTGTCGGGTGGCGGCAGCGAGCGGCCGTTTCACTTCCAAGCCGGGGAGGAAAGGTCGAGCGTTCTGGCCGGGCTTACGATCACCGGGGGCGGGATCAGAGGGGTGGCGGAGTGCTCTGCTCCTGGAGTTCTCCGACGATCGATCGCTGCAGAATCGTAGACAACGAAGCTGCCGACCTGCGGTATCCGGCGGGCGGGGGACTCTATTGCGACCACTCCTCCGCGTGCATTGTCCGAACGACGATCGCCGGCAATACTCTGTTTGACTCGTTTTCGGGAGCCAACGGCAAGGGCGGTGGCGTTGCATGTGACCACGGTGCACCGGCATTCATCGACTGTGTGATCGAAGGGAATCGGAACGAGGCGGATCTCGGAAAAGGCGGAGGGCTGTACGCCGAAATATCAAATCTGACCCTCGAGAGGGTGACCATCCGTGGAAACTTTGCTACCGGAGGTGACTGCACCTCCGGCGGCGGGATCTACCTCTATGGGGGCTACGACGCTGATTCCACGAGCTATCTACTCCAGGGTTGCACGATCTCCGGAAACCGAAGCAAAGGATCCGGTGGCGGGGTCTTGGCACGAGGCTATGAGGGCGCCTTGCGAATGGAGAACTGCAGAATCGAGAACAATCGTTCGGAATCGTACGGGGGCGGTCTCTGGATCGGTCTCGGGGGACGAACCGAGTTCCAGAACTGCGCCATCGTCGCCAATCTGGCGGAGAGCGATCCGGGGGATTTTGGAATCGGCGGCGGTATTTTCATCTCTCAGAGCAATCCGCTCCTGCGGAACTGTACGATCGCCGGAAACACAGCCCCCGAGGATGCGGGCGGGATCTACGCTGATCGCGCTTTAGTGACCGCGATGAACTCGATCTTTTGGGCCAACGAGCCGAACGAAATCTCCGCCGACCCGGACGACATCGAGATCACTTGGTCGACCATCGATGAAGAATGGCCAGGACAAGGGAACCTCTTCCAAGATCCGCTTTTTCGCGATCCTGAAAGTGGGGACTGGCGCTTGCGCTCGACCGAGTGCGGCTTCGATGAGGAGTCGGCGGCGATCGATCACGGATATTCGGGGGACGAAGACTGGAGGATCGATTGCGCCTTCGGACTGGGGGGGACCCGAGCAGATCAGGGTGCGTACGGCGGAGGGATATGTGAGTTTGAGATCACGGTGGATCCCGATCCACTTGTCGCGACTCCTGGAGACAGCATCAGTGGGAACATGGAGATCGCGGCCTGGTGCGGGGACACACTCGCCTTCGACAGGATCCGCGCTGTGCTGCTCGGCCCGCGCCCTGTGACGCGAACGATCTACTTCGGGCCGGAAGTGTCGCTACAGCACGGCGAGAGTGTGGAGCGGTCCTTTGCTCTCGAAGTGCCGCCCATTGTGCCGACCGGAATCGAACGCGTGAAGATGATTCTGCTGCATAAGGGTGTGGAGGTGGCGAGTGACGATCGCTACGTCGTGATCCGCGGCGAGGAGCCGCTCGAGATCCGCGTGCCGCTCGATGTGGCATCGATCGCCCAAGCGATCGCCTTGGCGAACGACGGCGACGCAGTGGTCGTCGCGCCCGGAACCTATCTGGAGAGCGAAATCGATTTCGACGGGAAGGCGCTCACACTTCAAAGCGAAAACCCCTCGGACCCCGCCCTCGTGGCCACCACCATCGTGGACGGTTCGGGCGAAGGTTCGGTGTTCGTTTTCGAGAACGAAGAAGATACAACCAGCATCTTGGCCGGGCTCACCATCACCGGTGGGCGCGCGCGTCTCGGGGGCGGTGTTCGCTGCTCATCGTCGCCACTGATCGAGAAGTGCGTGATTCGCGGGAACTGGGTTACGTCTCACGACACCGCCCCTGTTGGTGGCGTGTTGAGCTATCTTGTCGCGCGGGGTGGAGGGGTCTACAGCGACGGGGGTTCGCCGGTGCTTCGGGACTGTTGGATTGCGGGCAACGGATTGCGGGTCGAGGGGGAACTGGCCTCGGGCAACGGCGCCGGTGTCTACTCTTATGAGGGCGCCCCCCGCTTCGAGCGTTGTCGGATCGAGAGGAACCGGGCGGAAGCGATCGGCGACTGCGGCGCCCGTGGCGGCGGGGTCTGGTGTGTTTCAGATTCCACCGCCCACTTCATTGAGTGTTCGATCACCGACAACCGAATCGTGGGAGACGGAATATGGGGAGCCGGCTGGGGATACGGCGGAGGGATCTATGTCGGTCGTGGAGAGATCGAGCTGATCGACTGCGATGTGTCGTCGAATCTCATCGATTCCCTCGGCTCGAGCAAAGGTGGTGGCCTCTATTCCTGGGATTCGGAGAGCAGAATCTCAATTATCGGATGCCACATAGACGAGAACTCATCATCGGGGCGCTTCTGGGCGCTTGGGGGTGGTGTCTACACTCTCCGCGGTCAACTCGAGATGATCGACTGCGCGGTGAGCGACAACTCCGCCATCTCTGATGGCCGAGGGTGGGGCGGCGGCCTCTACGCTTCGAGTGCCGATGTGACGGTCGTGCGAAGCGCTCTTCTTGGAAACGAATCCTCGCATGAAGGGGGAGGCGCGGGTATCTACTACGGGAACGTGGCGCTCTCTGGATGCACCTTTGCATTCAACCAAGCATCACGGGGCGGAGGGACCTATCTCAGCGGGGACGCGGAACTCGCAAACAGCACATTCACGGCCAACCATGCGCCGGAAGATGGGGGCGGAATCTATCTCTTCGCCGGCTCGCCATCTCTGACGAGCTGCATCCTTTGGGGTGATACAGACACCGAAATCCACGAAGATGGCGGCCAAATCGCCGCCACCCACTCCATCATCGAGGGGGGCTGGCCCGGCGAGGGGAACCTCGACCAGGATCCTCTATTCCGGGTCGAGGTGGACCTTCGCCTCCAGGCGCGCATGTGCGGCTGGCAGCAGGATTCTCCGGCGATCGACGCGGGTGCTCCCTGGCTCAAGGACCGAGCGCTTGGCTGTGATGCGGGGCTCGGCGGTGACTGGGGCGATATCGGCGCCTTCGGCGGAGTGGGTGCTTTGAGGGCGGGCACACCGAAAGGGACGAAATAATGGTCTTGTCGATCCCGGTATCCGTCCCCCTCTTCCTCCTCTTCCACTGCGCCACGACAGCCCTGGCCGGCACCCCGCTGGAGCTCCTCTCCTTCAACGAAACACCCCCCGAAGCCCTCCGCGACCCCACCCGCCCTTCCGGCGGCGACTCCCGTAGCAACGAACTAGACTGGTTCCTCCTCGCCAATCACTGCCACACCCGCGCCAGCCACGACAGCTCCACTCCGCTGACGACCCTGCTCGCGCAGGCCGCCCTGCACGGCTTCGCCAGCATCAACATTACGGATCATCGCACCCTCGAAGCGTGCAGCTACCCCTCGTTCGAGCCGAGCTTCGGCGTGATCCCGATCTGTGGCGAGGAATGGGGATCGGACGGGCACGCCGGACTGCCCAATATGCCGCCCGATGCCGACTCGATGGACGGTTGGGAGATCGCCGACATGGTTCCGGAGGCGCGGGCGATAGGGGCTACGGTGATCGCGAACCACCCCTTTTTCAGCGGTGACCCTTGGCCCGAGCACCGCCTTTCACTCGGCATCGAGGGGATCGAGGTCTGGAACTCGATCTGGTGGTGGCCACAACCGGACGACTGGCGCGCCAACCAACCCGATCTACTTTAACTACGTCGATTGAGTCAACCTCACTTCACCAGCAACATAGACCGCGTAGCCACCCGCTCCCCATCGTCGAGGCGATAGAAGTAGACACCGGAGCTCACCGCGACACCCTGGTCGTTCGTGCCTTTCCAGGCGATAGTGTGTCGCCCCGCGGCCTTCCAGCCCCTCTCCAGCATTCTCACCATCCGCCCCGCGGCATCGTAGACGACCAGCGACACATCGGCCGCGCGCGTGAGCTCGTAGCTGATCCGCGTCATCGGGTTGAATGGGTTGGGGGCGGCGGGGTGCAGCAACGCACCCGCGGAGACGCGCGGCGCGCCGCCACCCGAGTCTTCGATCCCCACCGTAAGGGGGCGCTTGAACATCACTTCGGAAGGACCGGCAGCGTTGTGCATCTCCGACCAGATGATCCCCGGGCCGGCTTCGGGCACATCGTGCGTGATGCCGGCGTACATCGCGTTGCGCCCGGCGATCGCCTGATCCACATCGATCTCCGAGACCTGTAGCCGATCGCTCCAGCCCGATTCGTCCGAAAGATCGTAGCTCTGTCGCCAGGTCTGCCAAGGCGGGCAGCTCGAGAACCCCCCCTCCGTGCTGATTGAAAGGTAGGTCTGGTTGTAGGTCGCGTGGAGCACATCACCGCTCGGGCCGCTGTAGATACCGAGCTGCGGCATGCCGGTCAGAGTATCGGTCGCAACAGTCACGCTGTCGGGCGTGATGCCGCAGCTGTCGGGAAGGGCGACGAGGTTGGCTCGTGGATTGAGCGGCGCCGGAACCCCGCCCTGCCATTCGTTGCCACCATCGAATGCACCGCTGACGTACTGCGGGGGACCGGCGATACCGATTTCGTTGAAGCCGGACAGGAGCCCCTCGAAGGTGGGCGAGGTATTGTGTTGAAAGATGATGTGAACCCTGTGGTCCCGATCGACCACGATGCTCGGCACGACCGCCTGGCCGCCCGGCGCCCCCTCCGCCACGAGCTGCTGCGCCGACCAGGTGACGCCGCTGTCGGTCGAGCGGTGAATCACAACATCGCCGTCCTCATCGCCGTCCTGGTCGTCGGAGTAGGCCACGTACAGATCGCCGTTGCTCGGATCGGAAGCGCCCGTCGGCAGGGTCCAGCTCATGATCGCGTTCTGCTGAACCGTCGATCGCGTCCAGGTCACGGTGTCGTCGGAAAGGAAGACCATCACATCGCCCGTCGCGTCGCCGATATGGCCGTCGTTGCAGACGATCATCCAGGTGCCGGTCGACGAACGGTCGAGGAAGGGGAAGTTGGGGGAGTTGATATCGTCGGCGAGCAGTTGGCTCTCGCCCCACGACGCGCTCAGGCTGTCGAAGCTGTTGAAGTAGGCCTGGAAGTCGGAGGGGCCGGCAACGCCGTGGTAGGCGATAGCCATGCCGTCCGCGGTGCCGTGCAGGCTTGGTCGTCCGGCGTCGCTCTGGGTGCCTTCCTCGCTGGGTGTGCCCTCCGACGACCAGAAGCCGAATCCCAAGACAGTATCCCAGTAGCGGGTGTTCACCATGAAATCGTTGGCGGCGTCCCACTCGTAGGCCGCGAAGTAGGTGTCCATCGCGGAGCCGAACGCGGTGTGCCGCTCCGGCGGGTAGTCGGTCGGTCCGTAGAAGGGTGCGCCACGGTCGATGTTCGCGCGGACCGTCAGCAAGGAGTCGGGCGCGGGATAGCCGAAGTACTGCCCCATCTTCTGATGCTCGTTTCCACCGGTGGGGCCGGGAACGACCACCGGTTGAACGAGCTTGGCCGAGGCGGCGCCGCCGAGGCAGGCCAGCGTGAGGAGCAGCGGGTTGTGGCGAGCAGACATCGATTTCTCCGCGAAATACGTTTCTCGGTGCGCGGGTATACGCGCCGGCGGGTTGGCGAGCAAGTGGCGAGTATGCGTCGCTCTCGCGAATCTCACAATGGGTCGGCGCGCTCCCCCTCACGATTCCTCTGAATTGACAGCGCTCGTTTCTGTTCGGGCTCACATGCATCCGGAGAACCGGTTCCAGCCGCTGGGATCTCCTCATTCCCCGCACAGGAGGATGGGGATGGCGACAGAGGTCTCTCTTCTTCGACCGCGCGGGCCACGCAAGCCCCGTCGCTGCCTCCCCAATACCGGCTCCGGACTCTCGCCGCTTTTGAACGCGTGCGCAGATGCTGGAGTCGATCCCCGGCCCCTTCCCCACCCCATCCGAGCCCCGGATCAGATCCTCCCCCAAGCTGCCGATTGTTCTGCTATAAAGGAGTGATCCCGAACCGGGACGCCGTCACACCCGTCGAGTGCCGAGAAATCGGCAGCCTCGAGGAGCGATGCGATGCGAACGAATCGGACGAAGCCTGAGAGCGAGCGGGGTTGGCTGGGTTGCCGGCTGCGGGGGGGCTTGGTGGTCGGGGCTTTGCTCTTTTCGGGGGTTGGGGCGCGGGGGTATTTGGTGGCGGAGCCGGAAGAAGGCGTGGTTCAGCAAGGAGGCGTGGTTCGGGAAGAGAGCGGGGTGCAGAGTTCAGCGGCATTCGTACCATCGCCATCGATATGGATCCACCTCACGCGGATGCTGCCTCAGAAACTGCAGGGAGTGTTGCCGAGATCTACTGGGCGGGATGATTGGTTCTCGGCCAACAAGATCGTGCGGTGTCGGGCAGTGTCTTCTCGTACCGATCAGTGGGAAGGTTCGCGATGATGCGCGGGTCAGTGGGCATTGGAGCCGTAAAAGAGATCCTGAGACACGGGCGACATGGGGATATGGGCTCCATCGACGCCGCCTTGGTCGATGTCGACGAGTTGCGACTTCCTGTCGCGGATCGAGCATACATAGCGATTGCGCGGGCGCTCGCAACACTGCAAGTGGGTCTACTGGAGACTGCGGAACAGTACGCGCGCAGCTCGCGAGTTCTCGCCGATGATGTGGACGACGGTGTGCTCCAAGCCGCTGCGCTTCAGGTCGATGCCGGCGTCTCCCTTCGTCTGGGTGACGTTGAACGCTCCATTCGCTTGCTCAAGTCCGCGAGGATGGCGGTCGCGGACCATCCGAAGCCGCTGAGGCAGATAACCCTCCGCCTAACCGACACCCTCCTCCGCATCGCCCGCACCGAAGAAGCCGCCACCCTCCTAACCGAAGTCGAGCAACACTCCGGCAAATCTGTCTCCACCGCCATCCGCCGCCTCACCCGCGCCATCTACATTCACGACCCCAAGCAGATCGATTCCTGTATCCGCCGTGTCCAACATTTTGCAGATTCGAACGATGTACAGGTCAAGATCGCCTGTCACCTCGCCCGCGGCGCTGCCAACATCCAGCTCGGCCACCCCGCCCGCGCCGCGAAGGCCTTCCGCAAGGCCCGCTACCTGAACGACGAAACCCTCCGCAACCCGAACTACGAGATCGAAGCGCGGCTTCGCCAGGCCGAAGCCCTCATCGCCTCCGGCGCCCATCCCAAACGCGCCATCGAGCAGACCACGGAGCTGGTCGGGCGGCTCGATGAAGTGACGCAACCTCTGCTCGCGATCGAGATCTATCGCATTTATGGCGCGGCGCTGCGGCTCTCCGGGCGCACGGCTGAATCGGACGCGGCCTACGCCGAAGCGCTCGAGCGCTCACGCTCCTCCGACCATGTTCTCTATCGCTACCTCGCGCTTCGCGACCACGCCGGTTCGCTCCTCTTCGAGGCCGAAACCCGCCCCGAGTCGGCGACACTTCTGGAATCGACCGTCCCCCAGGCCCGCGCCTGCATCCCCGCCTTCGACCATCCCAGCTTCGGATGGGAGGTTCGCGTCTTCGAGGTGCTCACCACATCGAAGCTGGCATACGAGCGCCCGATCGGCGAGCTCGAAGCTTGCCGCCGCGAGCTGAGCGCCGCCCTGGCCAACAACGAAATATCGGATTACCAGCACGATCTCTGGACCGGTTGGCTCACGGCCGAGATCGACACCGACCGCCGGCAGCTTCGCGACTCTCTCGCCCAAGATGTCGCGGCCATGGACGAAGTGGTCGCCGGCCTTCGCTCCGAAGATCCGCTCGCGCATCTTTCCCGTTTCACCGATTCGATCGCCGAACAGCTCGGCGCCGAGCGCGCGACGATGGTCCTCGAGGGGGACCACCCCGGCACTTTCGATGTCATCGGCGCCCACGGCATCGAGCCGGAGCGCGCCCTCGATCTCACACGCGCCCTGCTGAGCGCCGACCTGCTCACTCCCGATCAACCCGCCCTTGTCCGCGACACATCGAACCCCGACGATCCGGTAGCGACAGTATTGCGCCTGCTCCACGAAGCGCCCGAGGCCGACACCACCCACCGCTCCCTCGACGAGGCGATCGTCTCGCCGTCCCCTGGATCGCGGAGCGCCATGGCTTTCGCGATCGACGGCGCGGGTGTCGCCGTTGGCCTGATCTTCGTCGATCGCCCCCTCGCCCCCGAGCGCCCCGGCTTCCGCACGGCCGACCTGCGCGAT
>NYZA01000206.1 GCA_002686955.1 Gemmatimonadota bacterium | reverse complement strand
CCCAGAAGTCGCCCGCGTGCCGGGCAAGCTCCGCCCTTTGCACCGCATGGTGACGCCAGCGTGGACGTTGAGCCCGCCAGCGCTGGTGTCGCGTCGAGACGTTCCGGCAGCTCCCGATCACCGGTTTCGGTCCTCTCGAGGAAGGTCTCGATGTGCTCTCGGAGCACGCGATAGAGCACGCTCTCCTCCGGGCGACGAGGCGAGTAGACAGGAACCGCAGTGACACCGGCAAGGCCCATGGCGGCCCTGAGACGGCAGAGAACGTGCCACGAAGGCAAACCGCACTTTTTGACAATATCTCTCGAACGAGGCCAAGAAGCTGCACACCGAATGGAGGGAACAGCGCGCTGCACGCCAAGCCGAGATCGACGCTTCCACCGCAGGCAAAGCCGAGCACGAGTATCTCTACGATCAACCACACGATGACAAGAAGAAGGTACGCGTCGCCGGACCATTCCCCGTTGAAAGTCTCTCCCCTCAACGCGTGCTCGGCGTGGATGAAGAAGACGAACTCATTGATCACGTAGCTGAATCCAAAGTGCCCTACGGGGAGAAGCGGGATTTCGGGGAGATCATCCTCGAGTACCTGGAGATGGCAGGGGTTCAGCAGGCGCACAAGGAGGACAAGATCGTCTTTTCCTCCCACACCGGCTGGCCTGGCGACTACATCTGTGCAGAAGAGCGCTACACCGAAGGCAACAAGGAATCCGGCGCACAGAAGAAGGCCGGCATCTTCATTGGCCCGGAATTCGGGACCGTAGCGCGCTCCGATCTTGTCGCTGCCGCCCGTGAGGCGGCTGACGCCGGTTGCGACGTTCTCATCGCGTACGTCGCGCTTCTGGTGCTCTTGAGATGCGCAACGGCTCGCGCTCATCATCCGCACGATGTGATCGATGCCTTCGCCATCAACCCCGCGTATCCGGCGGGTCCCACGATGATGGGCGCTTCGGCTGGGAGCTCTCTATCAATCAGATCTTCCGCTTCGTGGAGTACGGCCATGACCTGCAACAGATCCGATTTGCCTGGGAACGACGTTGCCTGGGGACGGCTACCACTGCTACTACGACAATACGCCAGTTATTGTTGCGCGGACCCTTAGCCGATTTGGGCCAGAAGCCGCTGCGAGAGAAAGTGCGACATGGTGATGATCGGCACCATCGTGTGGCTCGACGCACTCGTGGGGAAAACGGACGAGTCGATAATGTACAGCCCCTTGGTCCCAAAAACCCTGCCTTCCGGATCCACCGCTCCCAGCCCTCCCGAAGGTGCCATCCGCGCCGATCCTTGCTGGTGGGCGGAAATCAAGGGCGCCCGGGCGGGGCTCAGGGGGATGTTGTCGATCTGGCTGAGATCCTGAACATCGGTCACCCGTACCGGGGGCTGTGTGGGTACGACGACCTCGCGAGCCCCAGCGGCCAGATAGGCGTGGGCCGCAGCCCTGGCGCCTTCCCGAAGACGGCGGGCCGTGCTTGCCGCGAGCTCGTACTCGATCCGAGGACGGTGGGATCTCGTGGCGTGCACCCTCCCCGCGCCCGGTGCATCGGGCACGAGGACCAGCGCGCCGGCTGAGTAGCTGTACAGGGTCATCATCCGCTTGCCCGCGTGGCCGGTGAAGGGCAGCAAGGAAGCGACGATGCCCGGCGTTCCCATCACCGGCTCGACTCGAAACCCCCAGTGACCATGCTCCGCATCGTCTTCATCATAGAACTCGGTTAGGGCATACGACTGCGGAATGCCCTCGAAGGCCCGCGGCGGTTCGTCGAAGAGCGCGGTCACCGGGAGCTGCGGCTGCAGGGTGAGGTGACGCCCCACGTGGTCGTTGCCGATGCCCGAGCGCAAAAGGAGAAGAGGGCTGCCGATCGCCCCGGCTGCGACGATCACGTATCGGGCTCTGACGGAGAGCTCACCGACCTCGCGATGCCCTTTTGAATCCAAGGCCCTGACCGAAAGAGATTTGATCTCGGACTGGGCCCCGTCGATTCGGGTTACCCGGGCGCGGGTCAAGACTTGCGCGCCGTGGGCCGTGGCCTTGGGTACCACCTCCAGCCGCATGTTCCGCTTGGCATCGGCGGGGCACCCGAGCATGCAGGTGCCGAGCCCGACACACCCAACACGGTTGTGGGCCATCACCTCACCGCGCCAGCCGAGCTCCTCGGCCCCTTGTCTCAGGAGACGATTTGCCAGGTTGACCTCGGCCTCTGGGATCGGTGAGGCGCGAAGATCCTCCATCGCTTGACGCTCGAAAAGCGCCATTCGGGCTTCCGTCAGGTCGTTCAGACCGAATCGTTGTCGCCACAGCGCGAATACGCCCCGGGGAATCGGCACGACATCGCAGTTGTTGACCACCGTTCCCCCACCGAGCGCCCGCCCTTGCATGACACTGATCGAGAGATCGGAAGTGGTGCGACCCCCGCGGTCCATGTAGAGCTGGTCGTACATTTCGGCATCGCGCTGGTTGATCCGTTCGCCTCTGAAGTCCCCGCCCTCTTCGAGGAGCAACACTTCTTTGCCCGCTGCCGCGAGTACTCGGGCAGCGGTGGCTCCCCCACAGCCGGAACCGATCACACAGACTTCGGTGCTTCGGTTTCGGAGGGGCTGTTCGTCGGAGAGGCTCTGAATGGGAGACGACATTGAATCAGCCCATGAAGGTCGGAGGCGGATAGCCAATGCTGGGCCAAACATCGGGGTGGTCGTAGAAGACCAGCATCAGAAATTTTCGAAACGCAATCGCAATCTGTCGCCGGAGTAGAAAGCCGCTCGTGGCCCAGCTCTCCCAGTGGCGTTCGGCTTCGGCGGGGTCCAAATGGGAGAAGGTAGAGAGCCGGCCAGCGAAGAGCAGCGGGCCGAACTCGACGAGAACCAGGGCGCGCCGGAGATCTCTGACCACCTCGTCAGGCTCGTCAACGAGGAAGTCGTCGAAACTCTTCGCCAGATCCCGGTCTTCGGCGCCCAACTCGAATGCGCCGCCCGAGGGAATCATGGCACGGGCAAGAGTCGAGAGGGTTCGATGATCGTGAGCGCTCAGGATCCGCAGCCCGCTCGGGCCCGTCGCCCGGCCGCGAAGGGCGAGCCCCCCCGCTCCCAAGGCGAGAACCGCGGCGCCGGCTCCCAATCCAAGCTGAATGAAGCGCCTGCGGGACAGGAAGTCGAAAGAGCTGGGTCCCGGCTCACCGGAGTCGCTCATCGGTCCCTCTAATCCTCGCTCCCGGAGCACGCCGCCGAGCCGCCGGCCTCGCCCTGGGTCGGGAGGAGCGCCTGCAGCGCTTCCAACGACGGGTCGGCGCCGCTCGCGAGCTCTCCGTCCAAGCTCGAAGAACGGGCAGCGAGTCGCTCGCCGCGCACCGCGCCCAGGCTCTTCGCCTCTTTCAGGCCACGGTCCAGGACAGTGGCGACGGCGACTCGCAAGGGCGTGGCCGTGTAATACCGACGGCCCCACCTCCGCAGCGCACGGGCATCGATCTCGAACCCGAGTCCCGGTGCGTCGGGAATCCGTAACGTGCCTTTCTCGTGGAACCAGGGCTCCACCAGCAACCCATCGCGCCCTTCGGGCACCCATCCGGGAGGATCGTACGGATACTCGAGCCGATGCTCCTCGCGCTGGGGTGACGCGGCGAAGATCTGGAGGTTGATCGCGAAGCCGATGCCGTTGGTCCAGGTGTGGGGTGTGTAGTGCGCCCCCGCGGAGGTGGCGTGCTGGACAACCGCCCACGTTTCACCAATCCCCCCGATCATCACCGCGTCAGGCTGATACCAATCGTAGCAGCCCTTCTCGATCATGATCTTGAACTCGGGCAAGCCGTGGCCGTTGAGCTCGCCCCCGGCGATCGCGATCGAGGTCGCCGCCCTGAGCTTCGCCAGCCCGGAGTAGTCGTCCATCGCCAGAGGTTCCTCGACCCAGGCGAAACCGAGATTCTCGGCCTCTTTACAGAAAGCCAACGCGCGATCGAAGGTCCACCGCGGGGCATCGGCCAGCGCGGCGACCCGCCAGCCCATGTTTGCGTCCACACCCAGCTCGACCTCATCACCCACTCCGCGCCGTGTTTCGCGGAGCTGGGCCAGATCCTGCTCCAGGCTGACCTCGTGCACGCGAAGCTTCACGGCTTCGAACCCCTCGGCAATTCGCGCCTGGACCTCCTCGATGCGAGCCGCGCCCGAGCGCATTTCGCCCGTGGATGCGTACAGCTCGACCTCTCCTCCGCGCCCTCCCAAGAGCTCGTGCACCGGCACTCTCCTGGCCTTGCCGAGAATGTCCCAGACCGCCGGCTCGATCCAACCGGCCCGATGGCCCAGATAACCCATCTCGCGGATCCGCTGGCGAAGATTCGCGAGATCGTCGGCCCGTTCGCCGAGGAAATAGGAGCCCAGCAGGCCGCCCCAACCTGCACGCTCCCGAGCCATGGCGGGCGCCGCGCTCCAGCCCTCGATTCCCGAGGCGGTGGTCAGTCGGACCAGATCGAAGCGATTCTCCCGCTGTGTGAAACCCGGAATCCACGAGGGGTGGAAAGCTGCCGGAAGGGGCACCGCCACGTGCCAGAGGTCGATGCGGTCGATTCTCATGGGTGCGAGCGTAGCAGGCTTTCGCGAGGATCATGCGAAACAGCGCTTCATTCCGACGGCCGACGGTAGCTCTGACATTGGCCGAACCGATCCAGAGCGACAGACTCGCGCCCCCCTTTGTATGCCGAATCCGCAGAACACGCGATGTCGCCGGATGGACGACGATACAATGGCTTGGACTGGAACGGTGTGGCGGAACGCTGGAGAGCGCACATGGCGGCGAGAAACCCTACGATCGATCGTCTGATCGGTTTGCTCGTGGCGGGTTGTGCGCCCGCGATAGCGGCCGATCCCTGCAACGGCGACCTGCGCCTATGCGATCGCCCCTACAACGAAGTGGCCTACCTCACGACCCACAACGCATACTCGAACCAAGACTATGGCTTCCTGATTCCGTCGCCAAACCAGTTGAAGAACGTCACCTGGCAGCTAGAAAGCGGCGTACGCGCTCTGATGCTCGATACATACGAACACCTGGGACGTGCTTATCTCTGTCATGGCACCTGCGGTCCGTGGGGGAAGAAGAAGCTGCGTCCTGTGCTGAGCGAAATCAAGACCTTTCTCGACTCGAACCCGAACGAGGTGGTGACGATCATTTTCGAGTCGTACTTGTCCGAGGAAAAGACGGAGGCGTCGTTCGTCGATACGGGTCTGATCGACTATATCTATGCGCATCCGATCGGAGCCCCCTGGCCGACTCTGCTGGAGATGATCACTGCCGGAACCCCTCTGGTGGTGTTCACCGACGATTCCGCGGCGCTTCTGCCCTGGCATCACTATGTGTGGGACCATGCCTGGGAGCTGCCCTTCGAATACCACAACGTCGAGGAGTTCACCTGTGAAGATGGCCGGGGCACGCCGGGCGCCGATCTGTTCATCTTCAATCACTGGATCACGGGCCCGCTCGGCTCCGATCGAGGCGTGGCGAATCTGGTCAACCGTTATCCCTTGCTGCACAACCGGGCAGTGGAGTGTTGGGGACACAGCGCATGGAACCCCGCCGATCACCTTCCCAACTTCGTGACGGTCGACCATTTCGATCTGGGGCAGGGTTCGGACGTCGTGTGGTCACTGAACGACACTTGGCCCTTGCCACCGCTATGGATGACCCAGACAAGTTTCTCGCGTGGAGACTCCGCCTCGCTACAAGTAAGCGGCCTGGAACCGGGAGCACGGGTCTACTTCGGCGCCGGCTTCGACGGCCAAGGGATCGGTGAGACCATTCCGGGGCTACAGGGCACACGCTCGGATCTGCTGGGGCAAGTGAATCCGATCGGCGAGGCGGCAGCAAATCCCGGCGGTGTCGCGACACTCACGATGATCGTTCCGGTTTTCGCGCCGCCCGGGTCGGTGTCGACGCAAGCCGTTGTGCCCTTGCCCGGTGAGCCAGCGCTCAAGAGCATCGCGCTGGATGGGAACATTCATTAGACGCGCCGGCGACCTCCAACGCGGCGTGCGGCACTCGGAGTCGTGACGTAAGGGCGTGGGAGCAAATCGTGTCTACTCGGAACGGTCTGCCAGAAGATCTACGTACACTTGCCTCCCCGTCGCATAGATCTCTTCCATGTGGTCGCGCTGCGCCTGATTTGCGTAGACGCCTACGGTACGAGCTTCCTCTATGAAACCGTCTACATATCCAAGGAGCTCGGTCACCGCCGCCTGAAAAGGCTCGTGAGCCTGGCCGTCGACGACGACCCAGACCGGCGCGGTTGAGGCCAACTGGGTCGTGCCACGGAAGATTCCCCCGCCGAACACGAAACGACCCGGGGGGCCCGAGCACGCTGCCTCGATCCACCCGGTCTTCTCCGGAACGATATCCGCCGAAAGAGACAGTTGCCTCTTGTCGTCGCGCTCCCGGCTGACAACGACACCGTCGATCACCAGATCGACCTCGCTCAGTCGCCACGGCGAGGCGGCTTCCACCCAAACGCTCAGAGGGGGGTCTCCTGTGGACCAGTAGACCACATCGCCCGGCAGATGACCATCGACGGAGAGGGAGAGACCGGGACCGTTGGTAACGAGGGTTCGCCCCGCGCGTACGGCGTCGAGCCAGGATTCGTCATTGAACTCCCCATCGATGCGGGCATAGCAACGGGCGCCGCCCACAGGGTCTCCAGAGGTGGAGTTGAGGAAACTGTCGGTCCCCGCGGTGGGCACAGTGCGGAACCCAGCGTTCCAAAGAAGGTGAAGCATGTTGCGGGCGCCACCTGTAAACGCACCGTATCCCATAATCTCGAGCCCGGACATCTTGCCGAGGGCGATGCAGATGAGGTGCTCGCCACCTTGATACTCGCCGAGAAAGACGCTCGGATGGGCGCCCGTCACATACCCGCCCTGCTCGGCGACCTGATCGGCAATATCGGCGTTCAAGGGAAAATCGTAGGGTTGGTCGCTGCCGCCGAAGCCCGTATAGACAGGGTCCGTAAGCTCGGTCAGGGCGTAAAGCGACATGTGGCCCAGCAGTCCGTCGTTTCGAAATTCCTCGTTCCAGCGCATTATGTGTCGCGGGCGTGAGAGTGGGTGGACCGCGCCCGTGAAGTACTCGTCGTCAATTACGTTGCTGCCCCATTTATTGGCAACGACCATGTTTCCATAGTGGACATCTTCCGCGATCAACATCAGGAGCCCCTCCGGCGGGGACCGGTGGATGGGACCGCCGTAGTTCATATGCACATGGCCGTCGCCCGAGTACCAGCCCTGCGCGGGCATATCGATCCACCTCGTGAGATCCACGCGGACCGTCTGTTCCACACCACTCACGATCGACACCTCGAGCGAGCGCAATCGATACTCGAAGCCGCGTGAGATCTCGATAAGGGCGTCTCCTGGTGGCAAGTCGATCCTCGCCCGCCGTGCCACGTAGTAGTAGGGCTCGTCGTCATACTGCGTCGTCCGGTGGATCGAGGGCTGGGGTTGGTGGCTTTCGCCATCGCTTCCTGTGACGTAGACCCGCGCCGCCGTGGGCCGGCGCAATTCGTCGAGCAGCTCCAGGTGCAGAGTGCCTTGCGCGGAAGCGGTGGCCGGCGCGGCGCTAGCCGGGCGCAATCCCAGAAGGGCCAGCAGGATCGGAGCCGCAAAGGCGCTCGGGGCTTCGCGCCGGCGGATCGGTGATGTGGTCGCTTTGCGCATCGGTGTCTCGCCTTGGTCGGGTCCCACGCAGCGCCGACGTGGGTACAAGAGTAACGCGGCGGCTCCCCGGCATTCGGGGCGGGAAAGTATCCGGATGGGAGGCCGCTGGTTCCGAGCCAAGTCATAAACCCTTCGGCCAGGAAATCGTCCGCAGCGGAACCGACACCAATGCCGGGCAAGGGCTCCTCGTCGCCGAGCATCGCGTACAATCCGCTCCGAGGATTCCCATCATGCATCACCGGCCCCACTCCCGCGTCACCGATCTGGGAGCCGACGCGCATCGACTCATCGTCCGCGTGATCGAAGAGATCGGTCCGCGGGAGTCGTGCGGCGAAGCGGAACGTCGGCTGGGCGCGCTGCTGGCGGAGCGCTGGCGGGCGCTCGGGTTGGATGTCCGCTGCGAACGCTTCCTCTGCCATCCGCGGGCCTTTCTGGGATCGATTCCCCTGAGTGTGATTCTCTATCTCGCGGCCGTGATCAGCTTCCGGACCTGGCCGTGGCTGTGCGTGCTCTGGTCGATCGCATCATTGATCGTCACGGCTTCGGAGCTGCTGCGATACCGCGAGCTGGTCGATCCTCTCTTTCCCGAAGCGGAAGGGGAAAACGTCGTGGGCGTTCTTGCGCCGCGTCACGAAGTCCGCCGCCGGGTGGTGCTGAGTGCGCACCTTGATTCCGCCTATGAGTTCAATCTGTGGCTTTTCTTTCGCGATTGGGTGTTGCCGATCATGGTCATGCGGCTCGGCGCGCCGCACGACGATGGGTGAGAGTCGGCCTCGCGTCGAGGGGATGCGCGTCACCAAAGCCGGATCTCGCCGAGAATCCACCCCGCCCAGAAGCTCGCGGGCCGTGTCATCCGATCCGGCTCACTCCAGTTCGGCGCGTAGCTTCTCGACCTCGTTCACGTACTGTTCCATCGCCTCATCCGCGGATAGGCCCTTCAATCCTTCCCAGGCCTCCCACTTGGCTCTGGCGACGAAATCGATCATGCCAGGCTTCTTGCCGGTCACGTCGCCCTGGGTCGCTTGCTTGTACAGGCAGTACATCCGAAGCTTCAGCTCATTGGAGGGCTTGAAATCCCCGTCGGCGTTCTGCACGAAAGCAACCGCGGTTCGGAATCGATCTTCGAGCTCGGGCATGGTCAGGACTCCTGGGAGCGCTCCGTTCTGGCCCCTGCCAGCCGGAGCCGCGGCCGTCGGTAGATTGATGCTGTCGATCGTAGCATTGGGACCTGCCGGAACATGACCAGAATCGCCGATCCCCTCAAGCGGCGCGTTCAAGACCACCCGGGATTCCGGGGTTGCCGGTTCCCACGACGATCCTCGCCGACGTAGGAGGAGTCATTCGCTGGATCGACCAGTCAGAGAACTACCAGGGATCTCCGCCGCCCTGCTCGTTCTCGGCGAGCCCCCGGGCGCGCTCTATCGCCGCGGCCTCCAACTTCAGCATATTCTCCGGCAAGGCCCCGCGGGTCGCCCAATTGGCCAGAAAGTTGGGAACCGATCCACCCGGATCGCTCACCGTGCGGAAGGTCAACTCGAACACACCCTCCGAAAGGGGCCGCGACTCCCAAGAGCCGAAGCTCAGGGGGACCTCCACGGCACCCCGGTAGCGCTCCGCGAACTCGGCGCGGATCTCCGGATAGGCGGTCGGCGGTAGGCGGAGCCAAGCGCTGCGGTGGTGCCCCGGCGTGCCGTCGACGTTTCTGCTCTCGATGCTGCGACTGAACCAGAATCGCTTTGCGATCGGCACGAATCGCGGCCCCCGCATGATCTGACACAGATCGCGCATGTTACCGTCCCAGGAAAGCCGGCGCGAGTCGACCAAGATGTTGTTGAACTCCGGGTGGCGATCCACGTCGGCCAGAGCGCCGAAGAGGGCGTCCGGAGTCGCCTCGGGCGACAACACCATGCGCCCCATGTACGCCGTCAGATCGAGCGGCTCGATCTTCTTCTGGAAGACTCGAACTCGCCCCTTCTCGGCGTGCAGCCGCCACCCCTCCGGCTCATTCAGCAACGCCTGCATGCTCTGTGCGACAACGGAATCTGTCGCGTGTCCGGGGGGCAGCTGAGAATCCCCCGATAGGGTGAGAGTCAGAACGAGGGTGGCTGAAAGCAGGTCGTGCACCGTGGTCTCCAGACAGAAGAACGAATCAAACGCGTTGTTGCGCTGCCGCGAGAGATGCGAGCGGTGGCTTCAACACTCGGACCGGCCTTCGGTCAACGCTCTACCAATCGCATGGCGTCGGCCAAAACAACCGCACCGGCGGGAGCGTCATTCGACACGCCGATGAGCGATCGCCCTTGCGGGTAGTTGTAGGTGCCGAGGTAGTTCCACTGCCCACCACCGCTTCTTTGGTCGACGACGACGGAATGGATCACACCCCCGATGCGCGTGCCTAGTCGCGCCTGGTGCGAACGGTTGCTGCCCTGGGGCCACCAAGCATAGAGCTCGTAGCTACCCGCGCTTGCGATGTCCACCGCCCAGTAGGCGACGCGCGTACCTCCCGGCTCGGTCGGGGACCAGATGTAGCTCGAGCCGTATTTGTCGTTCGATGAGCTACCCAGGATCCACTCGCCGCGTGTGCGCGCGGTCGGATTGTCGAAGACCCACTCCGCGCCCTCTTCCCCCTCCCACAAATACTCGACCTCGACCCAGGCGTTCTGCAGATAGGCGAGTCCGAGATCTGACGCGACCTCGGGTGTGACGTCGCACGCACCAGGGTTGAGCACGGTCCGTCCGTACTGATCCCGGCCGCCGTTGTACCCGTTGTAGTACGCGGCCTGTGCTTCGGGCATCCCGCGGGGGAGATCGGTAAAGAGTCGGCGGGGACGTTCCGCCTGGTTCGCAGCGTTACAGTAGTTGTCGTCGATATTCCAGGGACCCACGTCCAGCACCCCGACCGCCGTGACGGTGCGACCTTCGTAGCGGAGGGTCACGTTGTACGGTGGGTCCTCGTAGCCGGGGTGATACTCCCACCCGAGATTGGCGAACTTCAGATACTTATCGGGAATGGCGATCTCGTAGTTCGAGTAGCCGAAGTACTGGGTCAGGAAGACGGTGTAGCGCAGCCCCGCCTCGTCCTCGTCCCGCCGCGCCCGCGCTCGATCCAGGCTCCACGCCTCATCCAGCCAAGTGAGGAAGAGCTCTGCCTCGCGCGCGTCGAGCAGCTCCGCCAGGCCGCTCCGGGAGCTCGCGGTCAACGCCGCCACTTCGGCCTCGTAGTCGGATATCTGCACCGATCGTCGACGAGCCAAACCGCTGGGGAGCTCGCGCAGATTGGCGTTGCTACGCTGCACCAGATTATCGATCCACCGCGCTTCCTCTAGGGCCAGGTCGAGAAGCCCCTCGACCTTCCGCGGCGATAGGATCTCCACTTCGCGTAGCCGCTCCTCGTGCTCGGGATTGAGGAGGATCGTCGCCAGGACCGGCTTTTCCTGAAGATCCGGACCGATTTCTCCGACACGCTCCTCTTGCGCCGAAGCGTTTCGAGATGGCGCAGCCAACGAGATCGCGTGTGAGAGACTGGTCAGGGTCGCCGAAACGAGCAGTGCGCGACGTACGAGCATGGGACACCTCCGGGGCTGTTCTTGCCTAAGCCGGATTCCGCACCAGATTTCTGCTGCGACGGCGTATGTCCGCACGTCTTCGGCACTTCCCACCGGCTCGACTTGTGCGACATAGTACCACTATGCCTCCGCGTCGAACCGGCGCGAAGCACCGAATCCGCACGAACCTACACCGT
>NYZA01000205.1 GCA_002686955.1 Gemmatimonadota bacterium | reverse complement strand
CTGGTTGCACGTCGCACAAAGCGAAACGGGGGGAAGTGCCGCCAGGGTGCGGAGATGCGCCGCCACAGCAGAAAGTTGGTGAGAAATGCGGGCTAGATCGCCATCGCCTCAAGCCCCCGCGCTCTCCCGCCTCCGCCGCAACCCAACCAGCATCGCCCCCCCAATCCCAAGTGCCGCCACCAAACTGATCCACGCTCCAACACCATTTTCCACCGGATCGAATTCGAAAACGACGCGATGCCGCCCCTCACCAACCACGACCCCCCGCAAATGATGATCCGCTCGCAACACTTCCGTCTCCGCCCCGTCGACGCGCGCCGCCCAGCCAGGGTAGTAACAATCCGACAGAACCAACAATCCTCGTCCGCTCGACTCGACCTCCACTTCGACATGTTGGTTCGAATAGTGTACGATCCGCGCCTCTCCCCGGCCATTTCGTTCGAGAGGCGGGGTTATTGGACCGTCTAGAATGGCGGTCGTCCTCGGATCGTGGACCGGCGACGCAAGTTTCGACAGCTGCGTCTGCCGATCCGGCACAGCCGCGATCTCGTAGACGAGACGGGCGCGGGGCACAACGTCGCCCATCTCTATCAGGTATGGGCCGGCGGGCCGGCCCTCGGCTGTGAGGTTGGCGAGGGGACGGTAGCGACCCGGAGCTTCGAGCGGTTTCGGATAGAGCAGGTAGCGGACGCCCATTAGCGACAGATATCGCTCCGCGAAGCCGGGGAGGTCGCTGTGGAGCGCGTCCCAGGCGGCACCGATCGGGGCGCCGTGGTAGCCCCCGCTCAGGTGCAGCCCGTGGACGACGGGATCGTTCGGGCGGATGCGGTTCAGCTCGAGATTGGCGACCCGCACGGGGGCACCGCTGGCGGCCGCGGTTTCGGCCTTTTCGGCGACCAGGCGCAGGAGAGGATTCGCTTCGATCGTCTCGAAGGCGTCCGACTCGAGCACGGGGCGGACGTAGTCGCGCCCGACGAAGCCGAGCTCGACGAAGGTGAGGGCCAAGAGCGCCCAGACGCAGGTCTGAGCGCCGACCTTCGAGCGCGCCGTGGCGACGATCAGCGCGGTGATGCCGCCCCAGAGGAAGGTGGCGACGGCGAGGGCGCCGAGTGCGTTTTGCGTCAGCGCTCCCACGAGGGCTCGGGCGGCATCCGCGGAGCTGTCCCCCCCCACCATCGTCGCGATCCGCGCCGCTGCCGATTCGGAGAGATGGTTGGCGATCGAAGCGGAGAGGGGTTGGCGCAGGACGAGGCCGGCGAGGAGGAGGGTGGCGAGGAGGGCGAAGAGGACGATGGGTGGGGCGGTGATCGGTGAGCGGAGGAGGGCGAGATCCGGGGGCTGGGTGTTGCGGCGCTTCGACTTTGGAGCGGGCTCGGCGGCGGAGGCGGCGCGGGCGCGCAGGAGGGCATCGAGGCCGAGTCCGGCGAGGAGGGCGACGGAGAAGGCGACGAGAATGACGAGGGTGTGCGGGGCTCGGAAGCGGTCGAAGCCGGGGAGGGCGGCGACGAAGCGGTAGGTCGGCAGATGGTCGCCGATCATCAGGATGGCCGCCCACGATCCGATCAGAAGCAGGAGGCCGGCGGCTTCCGATCTCTCGTCGGGAGGGTGACCGCCCGGGGCGCGGATGCGGTCGAGCCAGTTGGCGTGGGCGGCGCCTAGGGTGGCGAGGAGAAAGCAGCTCGCGATCAGGTCGAGGCCGAAGGCGGGCTGCAGGGCGGCGGGGAGCGGTAGGAGGGTGGCCGCGATGGCGGCGGTGAGGAGGGCGCCGGTGCCGGCGGCGATCCAGCGCAGGACGCGCGGTCCGGCGGTGCCCGCTCCGATCAGGGCGAGCAAGAGCACGGCGATGCCCATGTACTCGGTGCTGCCGCGGATCACGAGGGAGCCCCAGTAGCCGGACATACCGGTGTCGGGCGAGAAGCCGTAGAAGGCGGGGGCGCCGAAGGTGAGGAGCTCGCCGGGCGGGAAGGAGAAGGAGGAGAGGAATTCGGCGCTCGGCTCGGCGCGGTTCGACCACGGGGCGTATTTCGCGGCGGGGACGAACTGGGCGGCGGCGATCGCGACGGCGAGTAGGGGGACGGCGGTCCAGAGGGCGAGGCGGCGAGGGAGCGGGGGGGGCGGACCGGCGCGGCGATCGGAGGCGGGTGCCGCGCCGCTCAGATGCCAGAGGAGCTGCAGCCCGGCCGCGAGCCAGGTGTAGAAGACGATCTGATAGTGCCCGGCGAGCATCTGCACGCCCGCGGCGAGGCCGGCGGCTGCCGCGTGGGCGAGGGTCGGTTGGCGCAGGAGGCGGCGCTGTGTGAAGAGGACGAGGGGCAGATAGGCGCAGGTCCAGATCTTGCCGCCGTGGCCGCTCATGGTGAGGGTGACGAGGTAGCCGGTGAGCGCGAAGGCGAGCGCGGGCAGGGCGGCGGTGCGGCGCGGCAGGCGGAAATCGAGCGCGAGCAGGTAGGCCATCAGCCCGGCGATCACGAGGTGCAGCGGGATGTGGTGGAAGATCTCGCGCATCCGCGGGAAGAGGCTGTAGAGCGCGTGGAGCGGATAGAAGACGGGGTAGCTGAGAGAGTCGACGGTCGGCATGCCGCCGAAGACGTGCGGGGTCCACAGGGGGACTACACCGTTGTCGCGAATCTCGGCCGCCAACTGACGCTCGAAGATCCGCCCGGTGACCGCGTCGTCGCCGCCGAAGGGGACGGCGTGGTTGACCAAGACGGGGGCGAAGACGAGGGCGACTGCTAGGATTAGGAGGAGGAGGGTGAGGTGGTTGTCGCGGCTCGAGCGCACGGATCGGCTCCAAGCGACCTCCGCGGCACCGCCCCGAGGTCAAGGGTTTCAAGGAGTTGAGATCGAAGTTCGGGAGGATACTACGGTGGAGTCCTACTCGACCGGATGGCTGCATGCGATATGTCCCGCGGCAGATCGCCTGTCCGTTAGAATGGTTGGTGGTTTGCTCGATGCACTCAATCTTCAGGACTCTCTAAGAAGAGGATTCCCATGAGTAGCAGCCTCTTATTTGTTGCGGCGCTCATTCCGCTCGCCACTTCACCTGGCGAGCCGGGTGCCAACGGCGTATTGCACGTTCCCGACCATTACGAAACGATTGGAGCCGCCATCGACGCTGCCTCGGATGGAGACGTTGTCCTCGTCCAGCCAGGCATCTACACGGAGACGCTGGACTTCCAAGGCAAGGCGATCACCGTCACCGGCACTCGGCCCGCGGATCGAGCCGTCGTCCGATCGACCGTCGTCGATGCCAAAGGGGCGGGAACCACGGTGAGCTTTCTCTCGGGAGAGCCGCCGGAAGCAGAGTTGACGGGGCTCACGATCACCGGTGGTTTGGCGGACTGGGGCGGAGGAGGTCTGCTCTGCATGAACGGCTCTTCTCCAACGGTCAGCTACTGCTTAATCAAGAAGAACGAGGTGATCGGCAGCTGGGAGACCTACGGGGGGGGAATCCACTGCGATGCCTCGCATCCTTCCTTCGCCCATTGCGTGATCAAGGCCAACTATGCGACCCACGGAGGTGGGTTCTTTGCGCGTTATTCCGCTCGCCCGGAATTCGAATACTGCGACATTGTTGAAAACAACTCGCTCCATGGCTCGGGCGGCTTCATGGGACAACAGTCGAACGCGTCGTTCCGATACTGCAACGTGACCGACAACACCGCGACCGAAGGCGGAGGCGGCGGACTGCAGATCCGTGACTCCCACGCCACCGTGGAGCACTGCATAATTGCTCGCAACCAAGCGGGTTTGAATGGTGGCGGTATCTGGTGCTACAACTCATCGCCGACAATCGATTACTGCACCATCGTTGACAACTTGGCCCCTTGGAACGGCGGGGCGATCTACTGCGAGGCAATCGCCAACCCGGTCGTCACCAACTCGATTCTCGTTGGGAATGGCCCCGAGGAGATCTACATCGTTTCGGGCGAGCCCGCCATCGAGTTCTGCGATGTTCTGGGCGGGTGGCCGGGGACCGGCAACATCGATGCGAACCCCGAGTTCATGTCGGACTTCAAGCTGCCCTATATTCTCGCCCACGACTCGCCTTGTATCGACGCGGCCAATCCGGCGGATGAAGACGGTGTGGACTGGGCGGAGCTCTCTCCTCGGTACAGCCGGTACAACAGCGTCGCAGCCGACATGGGAGCCTACGGCGGTCCCGGCAATGTAGGGTGGCTCAAGGTTCTCCCCTGACCGATACGTATACGGCAGCGAACGACCCTCCGCTTACGGGCTTGTCACGGGCCCCCGCCACAGGCAATATCCGGCGATACTCGACCCTGTTGCGGGGGCCTGTCTCATCTGAATCAAGTTCGAAACAGGAGAAAGCGTGCCAAGCCACAGAGGTCAGCCGGATCGAGCGCGAACACGATGCCGGGCGATGATCATCGCGGCATTTGTGGCGGCGCTCACCGGCTGTGGCGGGAACGGCCGAGGCTCCGCGGCAGAGGGGGAGCCTTCAACCGCGGTGGAGGCCGTTCGGCCGAAACCACCCTCCAACCCAACTCCTGACGGCGAGACCGAGCTCCTGCTCGTAGGCCTCGATGGGGCCACATGGCATGTGATCGACAGTCTGCTCGCGCAGGGGAATCTGCCCAATCTGAGCCGACTCATCGAAACAGGGGTGCGCGGACGGCTGGAATCGGAGCGTCCGATTCAATCGCCACCGGTGTGGACCACGATCGCTACCGGCAAGACCCGGGAGCAACATGGCATCGAGACCTTCTTCGTGGTCCGCGACGATGACAAAAAGATCCCTGTCACTACGCGGATGAGGACAGCGCGGCCATTCTGGGACATATTCTCCGAGATGGGGATTTCGGTCGGGGTAATGGGATGGTGGCCGAGC
The DNA here is from genome assembly GCA_002686955.1 of Gemmatimonadota bacterium. Taxonomy (GTDB): domain Bacteria. The sequence continues at coordinate 25,356 of NYZA01000205.1, read as the reverse complement.
TGGCCCGCCGAAGAAGTCCGCAACGGGTTCATCATTAGCGATCGGGCGTGGCCCGTGCGATTCAGCCCCAATGCTGTCCCATACGGCACACGACGCGACGAAACCGGAAGTGTTGTCGAATGGGATTTCGAAAGGCGCACATGGCCCGAGGAGCTGTTCGAGGAGTTTCGCCCATTCATCGTCACGGAAGAGGCGGTGGTCAGGCCTGAGATAACGGAACAGATATTCGGAAGTCGCGCGAAGCCGCGACAGGAGATGTGGAACGCCTACTGGGTCTATGCAAAGGACATCACTTTCGTCCGATCGGGGCTCCACTTCCTCTCGAAACGAAGACCCCGTGTTTTCGCGATCTACCTGGAAGGCGCGGACGTCATGTCGCACTACTACTGGCACTACCGGCCGGCCGAGAAGTTCGAGATCTCCCCCGAGGACCGAGCGCTCTTTGGTGACGCCGTCGATCGCTATTATCGGTACGCCGATGAGGTAATTGGGCGGCTCCTGCGCACCGCTGGAGAAGAGACTGCCATCCTCATTGTGTCCGACCATGGATTCGAGACTCTCTGGGATCTGAAAGTTAAATGGGAGCGCGGAGAGGAAATAGAGCACGAAGGAGGAAAGGGCGGGTATCCCTATACTCACGCGCTCCACGGCATCTTCATCGCCAGCGGACCGGGTTTTGCCAACGGCGTCAGAGTGGAGGGAGCGTCCATTTACGACGTCATGCCCACACTGATGCACCGAATGGGGCTGCCCGCTGGCGAGGACATGCCGGGAAGGGTGTTGAAGGAGGCTTTCGAGTCGAACTTCATCGAGCGGCATCCGCTTGAGCGGATCCCTACTTGGGAGCGCGCCGAGCAACAAAAGTCGACCGATACGATTGTGGAGGGACCGATGGACGACGCAATCCTGGAGAAGCTCAAGACGCTCGGATACGTGGATTGAGCGGAGTGCCACGGGTCCGCCGGAAACCGCCCTTGACCATGCTTGAATCCGTGGCTCTCTTTCTGTCTTGGACAGCCAATGGGCGATAGGCGGCTGGGACGGCGGGCCGTCGTCAGCGCATCGATGGCCGTCGTTCTTGGCGGCCTCGGCGTCGCGGGTTCCGAGCTGCTCCGAGAGGCCTCGATCGCGGCGGGTTTCGGCACGATCCCCTCGCTAGATGCTTTCTTCGGAGTCTGGATCGTTCCAGCGCTGATTGTCAGCTCGTCCGTGTATCTGGGCAAGCTGGCGATCGTGCCGATCGTCACGGCTCATGTCGAATCCAAGGGAGAATCCGCCAGAAGTGACTTGAGCGAGTTGCTTGGCAACATCTTCTTGATTTCGTTGGCACTGGCCGTTCTGCTCATCGCCTTGGGGCCGTGGCTCGTTCGTCTGATTCTACCCGGCTTAGCCGAGGATCTTGCCCAGGAGGCCGAGGCAGCGCTCAAAAACCTCAGCCCCTATCTAATCGGCGGACTGCTATCTGCGTATTTCGCTTCGATTCTCCAAGCTAGACGACAGTTCATTGCTGCATCGACAACCAGAGCGATACCCAATATCGCTGTTGTTGTCGGTGTTCTTTTCTTCGCCAAGGTCGGTGTTGGGGTTCTGGCATGGACCCTCTCCCTTGGCGCTCTCTTCCAGGCGTTCGTTCTATGGCTTTGCCTGGGGCGAAGTCGGCTTTGGCTTTTTCCCGTCCGTTTGAGACGAAGCCCTCTCCTGCGACAGGTCGGGACTGTAATCTGGGCCCCCGCAATACTCCTGGGCTTGAAGAGCCTCGCGTTGGTGATCGACAGAACTTGCGCCTCCGTGCTCGGGCCGGGAGCGGTGAGCGGGCTCAACTACGCCCACAGGCTCGCCATCGGGGCCCACATGCTTCTGAGTGGCACCGCTTTCACCGTCAGCATTCCGTTCGTAGCCGCGCTCTACTCGCGAGGTCAGGACACCACCGCCGAGCGACTCCTGCAGCGAGCGGTCTATGTGCTTGTTTTCGTCTTGGCACCGTTGGTTATGATCCTCACAGCGTTTGGTTCCGATGTGGTTGGAGTGCTTCTGATGCGCGGCCAGTTCGACGAGCAGAGTGCGGTCTTGACGGGAACCACGCTCGCGGTCTTCGCCTGGGCGCTCCTCCCGGACTCGGCGAGCGCGATCTTGTCCGCACCGTATTATGCGAGAGCCAAGCCACGCGTTCCACTCCGAGTGCTCGGCACGATCGCTCCACTGCACCTGCTCTTGGTCCGTCCTCTGTCGCTAATCTGGGGCGTTCCGGGCATAGCATTGGCAAGCGTCGTCACGGCGTTCGCAGGCGCCTACGCCATGGGCGTTCGGGCGCGCCGCGACCGCCAGTCAAAGCTCTTCGGCCCACAGGAAAAGCGAACGCTCCAAGGCATCGCTGTGGGCTCGGTGACAATATTGCTCCTGGGCTATGCAATGCGTGAGCTTCCGTGGTATCCGGATCTCTCGGAACCCCTCTTCCCGCGCGCTCTGGCTCTCTGCTGCTCGGGCGCGTTTCTTCTGACAACCTACTTGATCATCGTCTCAGTCATATCCCGCGAAAGCCCCAGTGGCCTATTGCGTCACCTTGTGTCCCGAAGCGAGCCTCAAATGGACGATCGCTTCTCCGCGTAGATGAACTCCGCGAATCGCAGAAGATCCCATAAGGGTACCGCCGGATTCCCTTTCACCAGCGCCAAGGGTAGAGTCACTGGGATCAACGCCACACGCAACCAACTCCTCCTGATTCCGCCTCGCAGCACTCGCATCTCGTTCGTGAGAAGGGCGTTGGCTACGTCCTTGAGATCGTAGACTCGAACATGAGTGTCGTCATCGCAGAAGTTCAAAGTCCCGCTCAGGCTGGGAAGTGCGAGGGAACGAGCCGCCGGATACTCGATGTACATCCTCCCGCCCGGCCTGAGCTTGGCCGTGAGCGCTTCGAGGACGGCGAGACCGTTTGGAAGGTGTTCGATCACGTGATTGACCAGAACCAGATCGTAGAACCCATCTCGGATGGGATCTAGTGACTCTTTCTCTAGATCGATCTCGTACATCTCCTCCATCGAGGCAAGGTCGGTTTCATCATTGTTGTACATCGTGCGATCGATGCCATGATAACGACATTGCGGGAACCAACGTTTCGCGGTCGACGCGGAGTGATTTCCGCATCCCACATCAAGAAACGCGAACTCACGCCCTCTATAGTCTCGATAGAACCTGGAGTACTGTGGCGGGACCAGTATCTTCTGGTTGCGGATGAAGTGGGTGACAGCTGAACGAAATCCCGTCTGGCTATGCGTCATCTGATTCACTTTGGTTGGGAGGCCGCACGAGAGGGTCCTTTTGTATCGCTATATCGAGCGCGGCGCGATAGAGTCCCCTCAGCCCCGGCAAGTTGCGCCGGCTCAGCTCGACCAGTGTGAGCGCGGCGTAGCCGGCGCCTACGAAGAGGAGAATCGTCGGCCAATGCCACCACCTGCCGTGCGTTCTGAAGAAGCGCCACGTCGAGATCACTCGATGGTACGCCTTGAAGTAGGTCAGTCCGCCACCCGATGACGCCGACACTTTGTGATACACACGGGCAGTCGGCACATAAACCGACGTCCATCCCCGGGCGGCCGCGCGGGTACACCAATCGGTGTCTTCGGTGTACATGATGTAGTTCGGATCGAGCGCGCCGATCTCCTCGATGACCTGCCTCTTGACGATCAGGCAGCACCCCGCCAAGGCATCTACATTGCGAACGACATCGAACGAGCCGTTGTCTTGATGCCGAATGCCGAGGTGGTGAATCCAACCAAGGGGGCGAACAATGCGAGTACCCGCCGACCAGATCTTCGAACGCTCGTTATGGTAGAGGATCTTCGGCCCAACGAATCCGGCCTTCGGATCGGCGGTCTTTGCCCTTACCAGCTCATCCAAGAAATCCGGCTCGACCTCGGTGTCGTTGTCCAGGAATCCGACGATGTCGGCATCGTTTCGCAACGCGAGTCGCAGACCGACGTTCCTCCCAATCGTGACGAGCACATTGGCGTAGAGGCGCACCAAATGGACCCAAGGGAACTCTCTCTCGATGACCTCGGCCGATCCATTCGTAGAGCCGTTGTCGATTACCACGGTTCGGAAGTTTGGGTAGGTGACGCCGGCGAGGGAGCTCAGACACGCCCTCGTGTTGTCGAGCGCGTTCCAATGCAGAATTAGGAGCCAAACCAGGGGGTTGTCCGGTCCGTCTGAGCGGTTGCTCACGCACGCTTCCCGGTGTCGTGGTCCTTCGGGGTGCTCGATGCGTCGTCCGTGCGGCCGGCAATACCGTCTTGGATCGCCGTAACGACCTCAGCGGCCTCTATCTTCTCCATGCAGGAAGGGCTGATGTCGCACGTTCGACGGTAGCAGGGAGAGCAATCGAGCGCGGTTACGATCTTTCGGCCGTGACCAAAGAGATCGATTTCCCGCGCGCAGGTCGGTCCAAAGATCGCGACAACGTACCGACCTTGCGCAATGCCAAGATGCATCGCGAGTGTATCTCCAGTGACCACTATGTCCATCGAACCGACGATCGCAGCGAAGGTCTCCAGATCGTGATCGGCCCCGGCGTCGATCGTGCCCAAGTGCGAAGTGTCTTCTGCGAGCATGCGATTCTGGGCCGCTTCTCGAGGTCCCCCGAGCAATACAGGTGTGGCTCCCAGATCGGAGGCGGTCGCTATGATGGCCTCCTTCACGCCTGTCACAGTCCATGCTTTGTTCGCGAACACGCCGCCCGCGCCGGTCTGGAAACCGACCACCACTCTCTCACCAGCTACAAGCCCACAGGCGTCAAGCCGGTCCCGAGCATTCTCCTTCGCCGCCTCGGAAACAGAGAGAATGTACCGTTCGCCCCCGTAGGGCACGCCAATAGCATGATGCATCAGCTCTGGATAGGAGCGCTCGTTCCGGTGGAACTTCTCGTCGTCATCTAGTCCCAAGCGCCAGAGATAATCAGCGGACCTGTTCGCGGGAATGACGGCTCCGTGCGGCGCCAAAGTGAACCCTCTCTTGTCCCGCGAATTCGCCCTCGCGAGCAGCGCGCAAGCACTGGGCTCCTTGTCGAGACAGATCGCAAGATCGAAGGTCTCGGCGTCCAGGAGGAAGGGAAGGGCCGGATCGGTGGTGGCCAGTGCGCGATCGATCTCCGCGAGACCATTCAGAAGCGGAAGCGCGCCCGAATCGGTGACCCAAGTAATTTGGCAGGGGCCCAGATGATCGGGGAGTGTCCTCAGAAGTGGAGTCGTACGAAGCACATCACCCAGCGCAGCTGTCTTGATAAGCAGCACACGTTTCCCGACCGGCCCGAATCGCTCGCACTCGGGTGTACAGATCCACCCCGGAAAGCATGGCCGATCGCCACGATAGTAACGGCAGTCCGTCCGAATCGCGTCTGGTGACTTGCCTGACATGTCTCTGAAGCTAGCCGAGCCCGCTCCGACTCTCAAGATCCGGTGCGAGCGCTCCGCGATCCCGCCCTCCAACCCGTCGCGCAAACCCCTCGACGATTCCCGCGATTTCGTCCTCCGAGCGTCTCGCCCCGACCCGGTTCTCCGCCATCTTCCGACGCAGCGTCTCCCCCTCGTCCTCATCAAAGAAAGAGACCAGCGCATCCGCGAGCGCATCGGGATCCTCCGGTGGCACAATCGCACCGTTCTCGCCGGGTCGAACCGCTTCAGGCAAGCCGCCAACGGCGGTCGCGATCATCGGAACCCCCATTCCAACGGCCACTTGTGTGATCCCGCTCTGGGTCGCTCTTCGGTAGGGCAGTACGACGCAATCGGCAGCGCCGAAGTAGGTGGCGACTTTCTCATCGGGCACATACTCGGGGACCAGGGTCGTCCGGTCCTCGAGCCCGAGCCGAGCTATCTGCTCCCGACGCTCCTTCTCCCCCTCATAGAACTCACCCACGACCAGAAGCCGCACGTCATCGATCCGCCGCACCACCTTCGCCATCGCGTCGATCAGCACGTCCAGCCCCTTGTAGGCCCGAACCAAACCGAAGAAGAGAACCACCTTGCCCTCATCGATTCCAAGCCGACGGCGAGCTTCTGGCCGCTCCGGCGGATCTCCGTAGCAGCTGTAGATCGGCAGAGTCGATCGATGCACCGGTGCGTCGGAACGGTAGGCACGCAAGTCGTCGGCGACCGCGTCGGAGAGCACGATGAACTCACTCGGCTCGGAAAGACCGATCCTCGTGAGCAGACCGTCGATCGCTCTCGCCTCATGCGACACCACGTTTTCGCAGATCATCAGCGTCGGAGCACCGTAGCGCCGGCGCGCGGCACGCGCGATCGATCGAAAAAGCGGACCGAAGAATGGATTCCACCAGGTCATCAGCAGCGCGTGGGGCGGCCCCTGTGGGCCGGTCGCCAGGGCCTTCACGGCTCTCCTCCAGGTCATCGGGTTGGTCGGCGTGAGCATCGGCTCCGATCGAATCGCCTTCACCGGCTGCCGGCTGGTGTTCTCTTCCCGCTGTCCCGGAAAAAGGAGACGAGGATAGAGTCGAGAGAAGGTGATCACACGTGTGACTACGCCGCGCCTCTCGAGCGCCTCGTGAACATGTCCGAGCAGAAGCGCCTGCCCCCCTCGAAGGGGATAGGTGGGTCCGACGATGGCTACCGATACCGAGGATCGTTCCATTCCGGCGATTTCAGCTCCGCGCGACCGGCGAGCCCTCGTCCCGAGAGATCTCTCGATCCAGCTCGAGCCCGAGAGAGCGGAAAACCGGCGCCCGGACCGAGTTGCCGCGGGCCGACACCAGCTCCGCGAGAAGCCCGAAGAGCAGAAGCTGGAAGCCGCTCAGGGTGACCAGTATCGCGAGGGGCAGGAGGGGTCGATCGCCGATCCATTGCCCCAGAAACCAACCAACGGTCAGATAGGCGAGCGCGCCGCACCCAGCCGCCAGCAGCAGCATACCGATCCCTCCAAAGAGGTGGAGCGGTTTGCGATCGTAGCGGGTCAGCAGGATCACGGTGAGCAGGTCTAGAAAGCCGTTCACGAATCGGCTGAAACCGTATTTGGTCACACCCCGCGTGCGGGGCCGGTGCTGCACTGCCACTTCGCCCACCTTGAAGCCCTGCCACTTGGCCAGAACCGGAAGGTAGCGATGAAGCTCACCGTAGACCGGAATCGCCTCGGTGACTTCTCTGCGGTAGGCCTTCAGGCCACAGTTGAAGTCGTGGATATCGATTCCGGTGGTCTTGGCGGTCACATAGTTGAAGACCTTCGACGGAATCGTCTTCGACAGAGGATCGTGCCGCTTCCTCTTCCACCCGGAAACGAGGTCCAGTCCGCCCTGGAGTGCATCGAGCAGGCGCGGGATCTCGGCGGGGACATCTTGCAGATCGGCGTCCAGCGTAACGATCCGCTCCCCTTCCGCGACGGCAAAGCCCTCCGCCAGCGCGATCGCCTTGCCCTGGTTCCGGCGGAACGAGATGGCTCGCACTCGCGTCGGATCGGCATCGTGGAGAGCGCGAAGCACCTCGAAGCTGCCGTCCCTAGAGCCGTCATCGACGAAGATCAGCTCCCATTCGAGCATGAGCGGGTCGAGCGCATCATGAATCTCGCTGTGGAGATCCTCGATGCTCTCTTCCTCGTCGAAAAGAGGGACGACTACGCTGAGGTCCATCGCCGGGTCCGCGGAGTTGATGTGCGTGTGGCTCTGAAATCGCGCCCCACGATAGCAAATCCGCCCCGCGGCACTCGCCCGGTCTTGATATCTACGGCATCCACCAAAAGCCCCCACCCCCCAATCCAAGTTACCCTTCCCCAAACCCCAGCCCTGGAGGCGATCGTGAAGAGCGCCCATGCGACGCCAGCCACTAAGCTGCTGATCCTCTTGCTCCTCTTCGGCTTAGCGGCACGCGCGCAAGCCGACCCCGCCATCGGCTTCAACTGCGGCGACAATCGCAACATCACGACCGAGGACGGGAGCGTCTACCAGAAGGACCGGGACTACAGCCTCGGCAATGGGTCGGGTCGCATTGGGGGGCGGTCGAATCGTCCCGGCCTCCTCGACGACAACTCCGATCTGGGCGGCATCTTGCCCGGAGTGCAGACCAATCGGCTCATCGCCTCTCGCGCGGTCGACTGGCAGGAGTACCGATTCGACGTGCCCTCGGGGACCTATCTGGTCTCGATGCACTTCGCGGAGAACCTTCACTGGCGCGGGCTTCGGACCTTCTCCATCGTGGCGGAGGGCGACACTCTCCTCTCACGCCTCGACATCTTCGACGAGGTCGACCGGCGCTACGCGCTGAGCAAGAGGCGCCTGGTCGACGTGTTCGACGGTCAGCTGAACGTCATGGCCGTACCCGGGATCGACGAGCCCGTGATCCAGGGCATCCACATCGAGAAGCTCGATCCCGATTCCGATCCCCCCGCGGTGCCCACGGGGCTCCAGCTGTTGCCCGGCTACCTCGACATCTCCCTCTTCTGGGACTCCGCCTACGAGCGGGACCAGCTCGGCGTGGAGGTCTGGCGGACCGATCTGACCGCCGGCGGAGAGGAAGCCCTCATCACCGATGAGCCGGTGCTGACCGTGCGCTTCACCGACCGCGACCTCGACCCGGACCACACCTATCGATACCGCCTGACCGCGGTGGACGCTTGGGGCAACCGCAGCCCGCCCTCGAGCGCTCTCGAGGCGAGTCCGCTCTCCCCCACCGACACCCCGCTCACCTACCACGCATTCTGGATGGCCGAAGAGGAGCTCGTCGATCTCTTCACGCGGCGAGCCTCGAACGACTACCGACCCGCGACCTACGTCTTCGAGACCGGCGTTTGGGACGATGCGGGAATCCGCCTGCGCGGCAATACGACCCGCAGCTTGACCAAGAAAAACTACAAGGCCCGCTTCGAGCCGGACAATCCCTTGCCCGATGGCCACACCAAGCTGAACCTCCAGTCGGAAGGCGCCATGCGTTCGCCGATGCGCGAGAAGATCGGGTTCGATGTTTTTCCCATGGCGGGCGCCATGGCCTCGACTGTCGACTATGTACACCTCTCTCGCAACGATCGATTCATCGGTGTCTACGTCGAGATCGAACAGGTCGACGAAAACCTGCTTCAGGATCGGGCGTTGCAGGGGACGATCTTCAGAGCGTCCAGCGACGCTTTCGCGGGGAATTTCACCAAGAAGTCGCGCCTTCGCAATTACTACTCCACCTACACCCTCAAAAAGGGTGACTATCGCGACTACGCCTATCTCGACGCGTTCATTCGCGCCGTCATCGAGAGCCCCGACGACGAGTTCGTCACCGCCATCACGGAGCATCTCGACATCGAGAGCTTTCTGCGTTGGTACTCGACGCAGGCGATCATCTCCGGTATCGACCAAGTGCTACATAATTACTTCCTGTATCGAAACAACGAAAACGGTCTCTTCTACTTCCTCCCTTGGGACGTTCAAGACGGTTGGGATTCCGTGGGCATGCGGATCGATTACGGCACGGAAGAACATCGTTACTTCATCTTCTTCTGGAACCGTCTCTACGACCGTTTGATGAACTCGCCGCCTTATCGCCGCATGTATGCAGTCCAATTGGAACGTCTCGTCGACGAGCTGATGGCCTCGGGCGAGATCAGCAACAGAATCGACGCCGACCATGCCTTCCTCACGCCGGAGGTACATCGCGATTTCTTCAAGCGCGGCTGGGAAGACATGAGCGACTTCGATCGCGAGCTCGATGATATGCTCGACTTCGTGGAGCGGCGCGAGGCGAACATCCGCGGCCAGCTCGAGACCTTCGCTCCGGATCCAAGCGTCAATCTTTTCCTGAACGAGGTCGCGCGTTGGAACGTGAACGGGCCGCGGGACGAATGGGGCGAGGCCGAACCCTGGCTCGAGATTCACAATTTCGGCAACGAGACCGTCGATCTAGCGGGGCTTGTGCTCGGCGCGCTCCCGGAGAGCTCCGATCCGGCCGCATCGAAAGGACCGCGTTGGCTATCGAACGCCCCCCTGTGGTCCTTCCCGGGAGGACACTCGATCGAAGCGGGGGAGCACCTCCTCGTCTGGCTCGACGGCGAGCCAGGGGAGGGTCCGCTCCACACCTCTTTCCGGGTCGACGCGAACACGCTGTGGATAGCTCTTCTCTCCGCGCCTTGGAATCGCGTCGTCGATCTGCTGGAACTGCGTTCGCCCGCCTTGTCGGACGTCTCCGACGCGCGAATTCCCGACGCGGGCGCGTCGATCCTTCCGGTGTCCCCACCCTCGCCGCGAACATCGAACGGGACGAGCACCCCGATCGTTCGCGTCACACTCGATGCCGTCGCCGATCGATTCGCTGGCGACCCCTTGCCCCTCACCGCCACGGTGCGCAACGACGCGCCCGTCGCGATCTCGGCGGAGCTGAGCCTGAGCGCCCGAATCCGCGACCAGGAGCTATCGCTGCCCATCATTCCGATCGTGGTAGACGCCGGGCAGGAGCTCGACCAGCCGGTCTCCGTGCCGATCCCGGTCGACCTGCCGCCGGGCACCGCCACCCTGGATGCCGAGCTCACGCTCCTATCGGGGGCCGTGCTCGATCACGACCGCATATCGGTCAGCATTTGGGACCCACGTCCGGTGTCGATAGTCATCAATGAGATCATGGCGGACAACGACACCACCATCCTCGACGATGAGGACCAGGCGGAGGACTGGATCGAGCTGCTGAACGTCGGAGACGACACTGTCGAGCTGCACGGCCTCTATCTCTCCGACGACCCGGCAGATCCCACGAAATGGGGTTTCGCCGACGTCTCGATCGAAGCGGGTGGGCACCTGATCGTGTGGTGCGACGACGACCCCGAGCAGAGCCCGACTCACACCACCTTCAAGCTCTCTCGGAGCGGCGAGGAGGTCGGCCTCTACGACATCGACCTGCGCAGCAACGCCCCAATCGACCACGTGGCCTTCCCTCCGCTCGGTGACGACATCGCCTACGGCCGTTCGCCGGACGGGAGCCCGAACTTGGCGATCTTGCCCTATGCGACGCCGGGAGCCCCCAATCCCTGACCGGGAAACGCCGCCGCCCCCGGCCTTCCATTACGCTTGGGGGTCTCCAAACGCAGACTTCACCGCAAGGCCCCGCAATGCCGTCCACACCCCCGCGCTCGCTGATCCTCTCGGCGCTCCTTCTCTTCTTTCCCGCTCCCGCCCGGGCCGCCGAGACCGAGCAGGCCCGAGTCCCGATCGTCATCGACGGCCTCTCGGCGCCCGCATCGCTCTGGTGGGACGTGAACGGGATCGCGCATATCGAGGCACAGGACCTCCATGACGCATTCGCGGTGCAAGGTTATGCAGCGGCGACGATGCGGATGTTTCAGATCGACCAACAGCGCCGCCTGACCGCGGGTCGAAGCGCCGAGCTTTTCGGGCCCGACAATCTCATGGTCGATCTGATGCTGCGCCGCATGCAGCTGAGCCGCGCGGCCGACGCCTTTCTCCAGGGCGCCACCGCCGAGAATACCGAGCTGTACGGAGCCTTCGCTGCGGGCATCAACACCTACCTGGACCAGGCTCGAGCAGGCGAGGTCCAGCTGAGCCCAGAGTACGCCGATCTGCTTTTGGGTGCCGACGACATTCCCGACTGGACCATTCATGACTCGGCTCTCGCGGGAACGCTGGTCCTCTTCGGCCTCTCGTCCCCCTTCATTCCGGAGCTCCTGGTCGGGCTGCCGCGAGACACTATGTTGCCCGCGACCGCGCACGACTTGACACGCGTGGCGCCGGCCGCGCCTACCCCGGTGATCTATCCGGACGAGCTCGGAGTTCGTCCCCCATCCCCCTCCCCTTCTTCTAGCGACTCGGAGGCGGAGAACCTAGCCAAGGCCCGCGCCGCCATCGACGAGCGAGACCGCCGGCTCGATCCGGATTGGTTGCTGGAGACAGCGCGTCTATTGCGCAGCGCGCTCGACGCGGCGGGAGTGGGTGAGACGGTTCGCCATGGGGCATCGAACGCCTGGGTCGTGGGGCCGGAGCTCAGCGCATCGGGACATGCGATGGTCTGCAACGATCCGCACCTCGATCCGCAGGCGTACAACCAAGTGTTGCTCGTGCGTATCGTCACACCCGGCGGAACCTTCACGGGCGGCAATTTCGCGGCGCTGCCAGGTACACTTTTCGGACATAACGACTACCACGCAGTCGGTTTCACTGCGCTAAACGCCGACAATCTCGACGTCTTTCACGAAGTAGTTCCCTTTCCTGGAATGGTGCAGCACAGGGGCACGCTCGTCCCGATCCAACGCACGCGAGAGATCTACATGGCGAATATCGGCGGCGAGTTGGTCGACATGACCTTCAACTTCCCCGATCCGGATTCCTACTGGGTACCGCATCACGGCCCGATTCTCGCCTGGGGTCCGCTTCATCTCGACGCACTCAGCTACAAATGGGCGGGGCACCGCCCGGGCGGTGAGGTAAACGCGGTTCTCGATGTGATGACGGCGACGAATTTCGATGACTTCATCGCCGCCGAGGGAACGCGACAGGTTACGGCGGCGAATGCGGTGTACGGAGATATCGACGGACGGATCCACTATGCGGCCCACCTTCGTTACCCGAAGCGCAGCTTTCCGCACTTGGCCCCTCCCTGGTGGATCCTGCCCGGAGGCGGTCTCTTCGATTGGCAGGGATCTCTCGACTTCGCGGAACAGCCGAACCTGACCGACCCTGAGCGGGGTTGGATCGCCACCGCCAACAACGATCCGATGGGGCTCTGCTTCGATAACAAGCCGCTGAATGAGGGCACATATCAGGGTGTTTCGTACGCACCGGGATTCAGAGCGCAGCGGATCGGCGCACTGATCGACTCATTGGCCGGGCCGAGCGGCCTCACGCCGCTCGATATGGCGCGGATTCAAGGGGACGGAAAATGGGGCATGGCATCCAGATTCGTACAACACTTGATCGCCGCGGCCGATGCCCGTCCCGACCTCATTTCCGGGGCCTCCGCCGAGGCGATCGCTCGGCTGAGGGATTGGGGCTTCGGTACCGGAACTGAAAGTGTGCAGCCATCGATCTTCCAGGGGTGGTTCGGGCACTTCTGCGAGGCGGTTCTCTCAGACGACCTGGGGCTCACATACGATCTCTTCATGGACACGGGACTGGCGAGCAACGGACTGCTCTACGTGCTGGAAAACCCCGAAAGCTCGGAGACCGGAGAACGCCTTTTTGACGATCTTCGTACGCTGTTTGCGACTGAGACCCGCGAGGAGATGATCTTGCGGGCAATGGACCGGGCAATGGATACACTTGCCGATCTCTTCGGGAGCGCGGACCAGGAAAGCTGGCGCTGGGGCGACGCCCACGGTGTCACTCTGCTGCACCCAATGCGCGGCGACTACAACGTCCCGGCTGAAGGAGAGGAGCCCCTGCACGGAATCGGCCGCCGCGGAGCCGCCTATACGGTCGACGTTGGATCGACGGGCGTCGACCCCGCTGATCTCACTTGTCGCCACCAGGCGGTAATGCGCTTCATTTCAGAGCTCGACCCCGAGGGGATCAAGTCGTGGTGGATGCTCGACTCTGGCAACGGCGGTCCGGGCACGGGGCATTGGGGAGACCTGGCGGACGATTACGTAGCGAATCGCTATTTCCGGATCGACGACGATCGAGCGAACCAGGAGGGGGAGGAGTTGGGCTTCGTGCCGGGGTGAGGAGGGGTCAGAGAGTGCCGAAGGGTATCGCGGTCGTATCCGAACCGAGCGGCAGGGTCTGCCGGCCCATGTGAACGACGAAACCGGGGTGCAGGTCTTCGCCCAGATCTCGCCGCAATGCATGAATTCCCTCGGCCATTCGTGGGCGCACGGTCGCGCCGGCCTTCGCCTCGATCGGCACGAGTCCGGAGTCCCCGTCCACGATAAAGTCGACTTCACGTCCGGCAGCGGTGCGCCAGAAGGCGACACGGGGTTGAGTGCCGCGGCTGAGCAAGGTCTTGTATAGCTCCCCGAAGACAGCCGTTTCGAAGATCGCCCCGGCCATCGGACCGTGGGCCGCATGCTGCCAGGTGCTCACGCCGGTGAGATAGCAGAGGGTGCCCACATCGGTGAAGTAGACCTTGGGTGCCTTGATGAGACGCTTACCGATGTTGGCATGGTGAGGCCGCAGCACGACCACCTGAAAGCTGGCCTCGAGCACCGAGAGCCATGCCCGAATCGTGTTCACGGCGAGTCCCAGATCGCGCGCCACGTCGGAGACATTGAGAAGCTGAGCGGAGCGCGCGGCGAGGGTGCGCATGAAGGACTGGAAGCTCGATAGATCCGCTACTTGTCGCAGGCGACGAACGTCACGCTCCAAGTATGTGTGTATATAGCTTGCGTGCCATAGCTCCGCTGCGCGCGCGGGCTGGGCCACCAACTCCGGGAACGAACCGCGAACCAGACGCGTCCACGCGGACTCGAGATCCGGTGTCTCGCGCGGGCTCCGAACATGAATCGTGTCCGATTCCCAAGGAAAAGGCGCCAGAGCACACCCTTCCTGCTCTCTGTTGCTCAGTGGAAGAAGCTGGAGCAGCGCGACACGACCCGCGAGCGATTCCGTGACCTGATCCATCAGCAGCAAGTTCTGAGATCCGGTGAGCACGTACTGCCCTGGCTCGTCGCGGTGGGAATCGATCCGTTCACGCAGATAGGGCAGCAGCCACGGGCAGTACTGGATCTCGTCAAAGACCACCGGTGCCGGATTGAGATCGAGAAAGCCCCGGGGATCGGCCTGAGCGGCTGCCTGGACATCGGGCAGATCCATCGCCACATAGCCGAACGCTCTGGTGAGCGCCCGGCGGAGGAGTGTCGTCTTGCCCGCCTGCCGTGGGCCTACCAGCACTACACCGGGAAACTCGGTAAGGGATCGGGCGAGCACTGGCTCGATGGCGCGCTGAATATAGTCTGATGGGAGGCTCATCTACCTGTATATTTGCATTCTGAATGCAAGATTGCAAGCGTGGCCTCCTGCTAGAGCCCCTACAACCCCGCCACTCGCCCCAAGAACCCCCTAAACATCACCATCCCCCGCGAGGCCTGTCGCCACGAGAAGTTCTCGTCCACGCCGTGGTAGTTGTGCTCCGGAAGCGAGAGCCCCATCAGCACGATCGGGGCGCCGAGCTTCTCTTGCATCGTCACGACGGCGCCGATCGAGCCGCCCTCCCGTGTGAATGCGGGGCGAACCCCAAAAGCGCTCTCGACCGCGGCTGCGGCGGCTTCGGCATAGCGGCCGGTGCGTGGGCCGAGAAAAGGCTCGAGCTTCGCGTCGAAAACCACCTCGACGTCGGGGTTCCGCTGGGCCACGAAGGTTCGCACGAGCTCGAAGATCCGCTCCGGTTTCTGGTCCGGGACGAGGCGCATCGAGCACTTCGCCTCGGCGCGCGGAGGTACGGCGGTCATGATGCCCGGGCCCTCGTAGCCGCCGGTGATTCCATGGAGCTCGAAGGTAGGCCGCGCCCAGATCCGCTCCATCGCATCGGCGGGATCGTCGCTGCGCAGTGAGTTCAGGCGGTGAGCCGTCCGGAAGGCCTCGGCGCTCCAGCCGGAGGCCGCGAATCCCTCACGTTCCTCATCGTCGAGCGGGCGGACATCGTCGTAAACGCCGGGGATGAGAATCGCACCGGTGCGCGCATCGGCGCACTGCGAGACGAGCGAGGCGATCTCGGCAAAGGGATTTCGCGCCAGGCCTCCGGTCAGGCCGGAATGGGTCGGTCCACCCGACGAGGTTTCGAGGCGCAGATAGAAGGTCAAGACGCCGCGCAGCCCGTACGGCATCGCCGGCTTGTTGGTGCTGACCCAGATCGTGTCCGACACCGCCACGACGTCGGGGCGCGGGCCGGCCGGCAGGGCGTCGAGCAGAGGGCCGAAGCTCGGGCTTCCGATCTCTTCCTCCAACTCCCAGATGAGCTCGACATCGACCGGTGTGCCCGCGCGGCCCGCCAACACGGCACCGAAGAGGGCGGCAAGCGCCGGGCCCTTATCGTCGGTCGTCCCCCGTCCCAGATAGGTTCCGTCGTCGCGAATCTCCATGAGGAAAGGATCTGGAATCGACCACCCTTCCACCGGTGCCGGCTGAACGTCCAAGTGGTTGTAGATCACTACCTTGGGCGCGCCGGACCCGGATCTGATTCGCCCATGGACGCCGGGAAGACCGCCGGTTTCGATGATCCGGGCCTCGCCCCCAAAGCGCCGGATCAACGCCGCCGCCGCCTCTGCGCAGCGACGGCAGTCGCCGCCCTCATCACTGCTCGACACGCTGGGAATCGCCACGAGCCCGCGCAAAGCATCTTCGTAATCCTCGCGAAGCAGTTCGATCTGTGTCACCTCGGTGGCCTCCGTTCAGCCGCACATCCGAGGCGCAACGATAGCGCCGGACGAGGGGGGAGGACCAGATCGACGCTGTACCGATCTTCCGCAGTGTCCGCTCAGGAAATGCGCACAAGATCGCGCACGCACGCACCGATATAGAAGATGTGGGGGTGCACCCCACCCGCATCGGGAGCCCCGCGTGCGCCTACTCTCCGCCCCAAAGAAGCTCGTCCCCCTCGCCTTCGTGGCACTCTGGGCTGGCTGCGCCCCAAACCCGACCGAGCCGGAGGCGCGGGTCGACCTGACCGGCGCTCCCTATCTCTCCCCCGTCACTCCAAGAATGGGCCAAGGCCGAAGACCGAACGCCGAGGGGACACTGGGTGGTTTCAAGCTGCTCTGGATCGAGTCGAAGGGGGTCTACTGCGGGGCGAGCTGCTACGACGCCGAGCACGCTTATCGCGAGTTGCTCGATCGCTACCGCGACATGGGAGCCCAGATCGATGTCAGCCACGCCGACCCACTCCAGGAATCGGAGATCGCCGCCTACGACATGGTTTGGATCGCGCTTCCCGCCAACTGGTACGGATCGTTCTCGGCAGAAGAGGCCGACCTGATCCGCACCTACGTAGAGAGCGGCGGATCGGTGCAGATCCTCTCGGACGGCGTCACGGCGCCCAACGAAAACCTCGCCCTCGTCGCCGATCGGCTCGGTGTGTCGCTCGCCGTCGAGGCAGCGGACTACTACGCGTTCACGACCGAACCGCTCTTTGGCACCCGCACGGTCGTCACGGCGGGCTGCGGCACGGTCGGGGGGGGCACCGAATGGGCGGTGGACGGCTACACCGACGGCATCGTCGGTGTGCTGGACGAGATTGGGGAGGGACGAACTCTCTTTCTCGGAGACGCGAATGCGTTCACGGCGCCATCTCTGCGATCTCCTTACGGCGACAATGCCGCCGTGAGCGATGTCGCGGTTCTCTGGCTGACGGGTTTGGCCGAAAAGCCCGCGAGGATGACCCGTCAGTAGCGAGATCCGAAAAAAATCCGCAATCTCGAAATCCTCCAGTTCTCGAAATCGGTGATCGTGGCTATCATCGTGCAGGCGACTGGGCGGGTTCGGGGGCAGACAAGAAGAGTCCGACGGAACTCGAAAGGGGGGCACCCGATGGGGGCGACTTCCATCAGAACATCGAGCGCGACGCTCGCCGTTTGTGCACTATTCGCGGTTGGGGAGGGGAGCCCGAAGGCCCTGACCCACTGCGTGCCCGGGGATTTTCCGGAGATCGGGTCGGCTCTCAATGCGGCGAATTCGGGCGATACCCTGAGCCTGAGCCTGGCCGGATCCCCTTTTGGGGAGGCGCTCGTGATCGATGCCGATCGTCTCGATACCTTGACGATCATCGGTGAACCGGTGGAGTTGAGGCCGGTCATTTCAGGCGACGGGACCGAAGCCGCGATCATCACGATCGAAGCCGGATCGGGCGCACCGGCGCGCTTGAGCCTGCTCGACTTGACCCTCAACGGCTACGACACGGCCGAATTCGGAATTCTGGCCAACACTTCGAGAACCTGGGACGAAGAGCCGCTGCTCGAGCTGCGCATGGAGCGAGTCTCGATCTTCTCATGCGAGTTCGGCATGCAGTTGGGGCGACGGACCGGCGCCATCGGCTGCACCGAGAACTGGGGATCGGTCAACTACAACAAGCTCGAACAAGCCCGAAACCTCATCAGATTCAAGAACTGCACGATTGGTGATTGCGGCCTGGACGGCCTCAATATGTACCGCGTGAACGGCGAAATCGATGGCTGCTTGTTCGCCCACAACGGCGACGAGGGAGTGCACACCACCGCGGCGAAGCAGTTCGAGATCCGACACACGATCTTCATCGAAAACAAGGACGTCGGCGTACATTTCCAGCTCGGCGAAGATATTCGTTTCGAAAACAACCTGGTTCTGACCACAGGGCGCCTCGGATACGGCATTTCGATCGAGGGCCTGCTAGGAGGCGAGGCCGCTCGAATCCACAATAACGTAATCGGACGAAACAACTCCTCGGGCCTCAAGATCTCACCCTGCTCTCTCAAATACGATGAAGATAACTGTGTTGCCGTTCCCGCCTCCGCGCGCGTCCACAACAACATATTCGCCTTCAACGGCATCGGACCTCCCGGAACCGGAACACGGGAAGACCTCCACTTCCGTAGCGACGGGTTTCCTGGTATGCAACTCATCGCGCGTCACAATCTATTCGAAGATCGAGCGCATGCATCGAATGCGCAGCTCGACGAAACGAATCTGTTGGGCGTTGGACCAGGCTTCGTGCTCGGGCACGAGTTCAAGCAGCTCACGGCATTGTGGAATCCGGACGAAACCGACCCGCTCGAAGTGGCAAGATCACTCGTCTTTGATCTCAGCCTCGCGGACAACTCCACCGCGATCGACGCCGGTGAGGATTCCCTCCGCTTCGAGGACGGGGGTGGATACGCCAGAGGAACCACCAGAAACGATATCGGAGCATTCGGGGGGCCGCTCAGCGATTGGGGAATCGAGCCTTGAATCCGAGCGGAGTCTATCTCCCGCCTCTCCTTCGCTGATAGAGTTCCAACACGCCCTCGACCGTCGCCTGCTCGAGCGGATCGTTCAGGCCGCCCTCGTCGAGGCCCAACATCTCTTCCAGAGAGCGCCGCAGCTCCCGGGTCCGCTCCCGCGTCCACGCCTCGCGAACCGAGTCGGCTCGGGCGGCTCCCTCCCACCATAGGAAGGGCTCGTCCCAGGTTCCTCCGATGACGATTCGGCCGGGAAGCTCTCCCCCTCGATCGAGTAGAACCGGACCCAGGCCAGGAATCTCCGCAAGCTCTCGGGCCGCTTCTCCCCGGAAACGTCCCACGAGTACGCCCGAAAGTGTGTCGTGAGCCGTGACCCGGCCTTCGAGCTCCAGCTCCGGCGCGCGAAGAGTGAGGGAAGCGCCCCATTTGGTCGCCTCACCGTTGGCCACGGGCAGCTCGAAGCGCGTTCTTGCGTCGATCCGGTCGAAGTAGAGGCCGCGAAGCGCTCGGATCGGCATTGCACGCTGTGCCGCCCGATCCAGAGACGCCGATCGTACCCGCCCCTCGCTGACGAACAGCTCCCCTTCTATCGTCGCCGGCGCGTCACGCGCGGTCCCTGCTGAGAGGCGACCGGAGACAAGACCCTCGATCGGTCCGATTCCCTCGAGCGGCACGCGATCGAGCTCACACCGAGCTCCCGCTTCGCCTTCGGCCGGCCAGCTCCACTCGAGCCCCAGACCCGGTCCCCGCCCGCTCCCCTTCGAGCCGCCGCGGCCATCGGCCACGCCCTCCGCCCAGAGCGGTCCCCAGAGCTGCCCGGAATCGAGCGAGCAGGGAGCCACATCGACACGAATCTCGAGCGGGATCGGAGTCGAACTCAGGAGCGTCCATAGATCGGCCATCGATGCTGCGATCGATGGCTGGCTCGGCGCGACGAGATTCGCGCGATATCGGAGAGCCTCCTCTCCGGATCGCTCCGCCCAAACGTTCCACCTCCCCCCGTGGGCGGCGAGGGAGAGTGAATCTGCGATCCAACCGGTCTGCGTTCTGGCCAGTGCCGCCCTGCCCGAGAAAGGAGCTCCGCCGGACGATCCCGACCAGGAAAGCGCACCCAGTTCGCCGAGCAGCCACGCGTCGACTCGGCCGTCCTTCAACTCCAGGCCGTCAAGGCGCACGCCCTCCGGTTCAAAAGCGATGTTTCTTAGCGACAAATCGGGCGCGCGCAGATTCTCGAGCGACACACGGGATCGCGACAACATCCCTCGGCCGCTCCACGGACCCGTCTTCGCAATACAGCGCTCTTTCCAAAACACGCGAAGGCGCGCTTCGCTGAGCGCGAGAGAAATAGTGTCGTCGCTGCGAAGATCCAGCGATGCAAGCGATCGGAGAAGGGCCGGATCGATTTCGATCTCGGGCGATTCCAAGGTGAGGTGGTCGGGGCGAAGCACGCCGAGGATCAGCGGCATGAGCGCCGGTTCGACCCGGATGCTCGGAGAGCTCATCGACCAGCCTTCGCCCTTCGTCTCGAATCCGGTCAGGTCAAGGAGCGGGCCCTCATCCCAGGCGCAACGTGCGTCCACCAAGTCGGATCGGTCGAACCCCAGCCGATCCGCGATCCTCCACGCCGCACCGGGGCGCCAAGCCCACGCTTGCGGCAACGCGCAGGCCACACCCAGAAGCAGCCCGAGCTTTGCCACCACTTTCAAACGAATTACGACGCCTTGAGCTCCTCGACCACCTTCGTGATCGTCTTCTTCGCATCACCGTAAACCATCAATGTGTTCGGCGCCTCGAAGAGCTCGTTTTTGATTCCGGCGAACCCGGCCGCCAGACTGCGTTTGAGCACAAAAACCGTCTGCGCCTCGTGCACCATCAAGATCGGCATGCCGTAGATCGGGCTCGAATCGTCGTGCAAAGCACCAGGGTTCACCACGTCGTTCGCTCCGACGACCATCACGGCTTCGGTGTTCTTGAAATCGCCGTTGATCTGGTCCATCTCGACGAGTCGGTCATAGGGCACATTCGCCTCGGCCAAGAGCACGTTCATATGCCCGGGCATGCGTCCAGCCACTGGATGGATTCCGTAGCGAACCGTGCAACCATTCGACTCCAATATCTCCGCCATTTCGCGGATCACATGTTGGGCCTGGGCGACCGCGAGCCCATAGCCGGGAACGACGATCACGGAGGAGACCGACTCGAGAATCATCGCGGCCTCTTCCGCCCCCGCCTCCTTGACGCTCGTGTACTCACCTCCACCGCCCGAAATCTCAGCGCCCACGCCGCCGAAGAGCACATTCGCCAGCGAACGGTTCATCGCCTTGCACATGATCTGCGTGAGGATCAGGCCCGCGGCTCCAACGAAGGCGCCGGCGATGATCAGGAGGTTGTTTTGCAGGACGAACCCGGTCATCGACGCCGCGACACCGGAGTAGGAATTCAGCAGTGAGATCACGACCGGCATATCGGCGCCACCGATCGGCAACACGAGCGTCACGCCGAGAACGAGCGTCAGAACCGCCGTCGCGATCAACGCCGATTGCCCGGCACCGGGGCCACCCCCAACGTAGAGCAGCCATGCACCGATCACGAGAGACGCTACGAGCACCAGTCCGTTGAATGCCTTCTGCCCCGCGAACTGCACCGGCCTTCCCGTGATGACTTCCTGGAGCTTGGCGAATGCGATCAGCGAACCGGAGAGCGTGACCGAGCCGACGATGACCGAGAGCACCAAAGTGATGCCGACATCGCTGCCCAGAGTTCCCGCCATCGGACCGGTTCCGTCGCCCACGTTGCCCCAGAAATGAGAGATCCCTACGAGCAGCGAGCCGCCTCCGCCCATACCGTTGAAAATTGCAACCATCTGGGGCATGGCGGTCATTTCGACCCGCAGCGCCGCCACCGCTCCGATCAGCGAGCCGACAACGATTCCGGCGAGGATGAATGTGTAGTCGACCGTTCCGATGTCGATCAACGCGGCGATCATGGCCAGCGCCATCGCGGCAGCCGCGAGCGCATTGCCCTCTCGCGATTTTCTGATGTTCGCGAGCCGCTTCAACCCGAGGATGAAGAGCACCGAGGCCACGAGATAGGCGACATGGATCAAGGTTTCCATGGCCTAACCTTTCCTTCCGAACATCTTCAACATCCGATCGGTAACGAGGAATCCACCAACGACATTGATCATCGCCAGCACAACGGCGAAGAAGCCGATGTAGTTCGAGACGACGGGGTTGTCGACGTAGGCGGCACACTGGAGGGCTCCCACGATCGTGATTCCAGAAATTGCGTTGGCGCCCGACATCAAAGGCGTATGCAATGTCGGCGGCACTTTCGTGATCAGCTCGAAGCCGACAAAAACCGCCAGGACGAAAACATAGAGGCCGATCATCAAGGGAGAGAGCATCGATCAATTCTCCTCCGGTCGTGGCGGCAGCTCCATGCGAAGCTCACCGGCATGAGCAACGACCGCTCCCGCGGTGATCTCGTCGTCGAAATCGAGAACGATTTCACTTTCGGGGCAAAAATGTTCGACGACCGCGAGCATATTCCGAGCATAAACGTCGCTCGAATGGTACGGGACCATGGCGGGCAGATTTCGATGACCGATCAGCGTGACGCCATGCCGTTCGACAACCTCACCTTCGACGCTAGATTCGCAGTTCCCGCCCTGTTCGACGGCTAGGTCGACGATGACCGATCCCGGGCGCATCGCCTCGACCATCGTGTCGGTGATGAGCAGCGGCGCCTTCTTGCCGGGCACGAGCGCCGTGGTGATCACCGCATCGGCCGCGATCACGTGCCGCTGAACCACCGCCTGCTGGCGCTCGAGGAACTCAGCCGATGCCTCCTTGGCATAGCCCCCCTCATCCTCGAGCGCCTCATCTGTTTCAACCTCGATGAAGCGGCCACCGAGACTCTCCACCTGTTCCTTGACGGCCGGGCGGACATCGCTGACTTCGACCACCGCACCGAGACGGCGGGCGGTCGCGATTGCCTGCAAGCCAGCGACACCCGCTCCCATGATCACCACCTGCGCCGGTGTGATCGTACCGGCCGCGGTCATCATAAGTGGAAAAAGCCGCGGGAGCGCGTCTGCGGCGAGGAGCACCGCTTTGTACCCCGCGATATTGCTCTGCGAGCTCAAGGCATCCATCCTCTGGGCGCGGGTGATTCTCGGAATCCTGTCCATCGAGAATGCCGTGACCTTGTGCTCCGCCAGGAGTCTGGTGGAGGCGGGATCGTTCAGCGGCCAGAGAAGCGCCGCGAGCAGAAGCCCTTCCGGCATCAACGCCGCCTCATCGGAGTGAGGGGCACCTACCTTGAGGGCCATATCGGCGCCGGCGTACCCCTCTTCGGGATCCGCCACCATCCTCGCGCCCGCTTCGATGAAACCTTCATCGAGACGGTGTGAGCCCAGGCCCGCGCCGGCTTCGATGTGCACATCGATCCCCTTCTTCACGTAGCGACGAACCGTTTCGGGAGTGGCGGCGACCCTGGTTTCGCCCGCCTCACGCTCCCGCGGAATGAAAAGTGTGGGCATTCGCTGCTCCGGAGGAGATTTGTTTCGTTGTTTTGACGGACGAAACCGTAGCCGATGCTCGAGTGCCGGTAAAAGGACTTGTTCCGACTCTGCGTCGTTTGAACAGGATCAGACGCGGCGTCGCGCGACTAGTCGAACGATCGAAGCGTCGTCGTCGAAGACGATCCTGCCGGCCGTTCCAAAAGAGCTGCCGGCGAGCAGGGCCCCGGTGCTGCCTGCGCTACGCACTCCGGCGGGCCAGGCCAGAAAGAGCTCCGCGAATCCCGCCAGAGACCCGGCCTCCGCCAGTCCCACGTGGATGAAAGCGCCGCCCGGCCGGAGTGCATCGTGGGCCGCGTCGAGAAGAGCGAGGGCATCGATGTCATCCGCCTCGTCGAGATCGCCTAGGGCCACGATCGCGTCGGGATCGGGCACCGCGTCGGCGAAGAGCCCGATGCGAACCGGCCGACCGCAGCAGCGGCCGAGGGTGTGCGCGAGGCGAGGAGAGAGCGGCCCGGCGCCGGCCAGAAGCCGAACCGAAGGCTCACGCGCGCCCGGCCTGGCGGAGAGGAGCTGCCCCAGCGAGCTCTGAAGCCAGCGCTGGCCGAAGCGAGTGGAGCGGGCGAAGGGGGTGTCGAGGAGCCAACGGTCGACCTCCTCTCCCACCGGATCGGGACCGTGGGGGGGACCGCCGAGCGAACGCGCGGCCCAGCCGGCGACCGGCGCACCGGGAGGGCGCTCCTGCATCGACCGGGCGGCCGATGAGGCCATGACCCAGGGATCGAGGATTCGGACCAAACGATCTCGCATCTCCTGGTCGACCGCTCTCCGGCGCAGAGCAATCGCCATCGTTCCGGCGTCCTGGACTACACGGTCCATCAGCTCATCGACCGTCGCTCGGTTCAGCTCGCCCCGATCGCGTAACTGCTCCTCGACCGCCTCGAATCCGGCGGCGACCCGCCCCGCGCGCTCCACGCACGCGCACCCCGCTCGCCGCAGAGCCTCGACCGGGGCGCTGAGCGTCTTGGGGTCCGGGGAAGAGAAGTCGATCCGCAACTCGGGTTCCTGCTGAAGGCTCCGGGGGGGTGGATTCGCCCATCCCTTCGGCATTCGCGAGTTGCGGCACCACGCATGCGTGGGCGATGTACGAAGTACAGACAAGGAGCGGAAAAGGCTCAGGTGCGGATCATGTCAACCGTTCAGCAGGGCTCCCATCTTCAGCACGCGATCCCGGTTGGTCTCGAAGAAACCCTCCCCGGCCTTTTCGTCGGCGCGCTGGAGCTCCACCAGCAGGCCCTCCATCTCGCCGGCGCTGTAGGCTTCGCGCGCCATCGGATAGAGGCGATGGTCCTCACGGTTGATGTGCTGGCGAAGCATCGAGATGTAGCAGTCCAGATGCTCGGGAAGGGTCGTGGTCGCCGATTCCTGACCGGCCTCGTACCCCTCCTTCGCATAGTCGATCTCCGCCACGTGGTTGCGACCGTTCTCGTGCTGGTTCCTCAAGCCCTCGATCGCGGTATCGAACTGGCCACCGTGCTTCTGGGCGAGCAGGGTGAACATCTGCAGCTCCTCCTTGAAGTGGTGGTGCTTATCGACGAGCTCGCGCGAGAAGAGCACGCTGTGCTCGAAGAAGGTCTTCGGGATCTTCTCCCCTCGTTCCATCTTCCCCAGAGCCGTGGTCAGGTTGTCGAGGAACTGCCGGATCAGGCCGTGCTCGGCCACCAGAATATCGATCGCATTCATTCAGGAACCCTCCGCGGGCGTCTATCGATGATTGGATCGCGTCTCGTTCCGTGGCCTCCACGCGCCGGTTTCCGCTCGGACGCTACGCTGGACTCTCCGACCCGGGAGAGTTCAGCCGAGACGACTACTCCGGCGCTTTCGATGCCAGCGCGTCGCTTTTCTCGCTCGGGCGTTTCTGGGGCATCGATCCGGTGAGGGTCATGCTGGACGAGACGACGATCAAGGCTGTGGACGGCCCCTTCCACCCGGTCTCGAATCCCCCCGAGGCTCAG
>NYZA01000204.1 GCA_002686955.1 Gemmatimonadota bacterium | reverse complement strand
GCTCGATCGAGCTCCCCGAGAACGTCGAGATGGTGATGCCGGGCGATAATATCAACATGACGATCGACCTGATCACCCCGATCGCGATGGAGGAGGGGCTTCGCTTCGCCATCCGAGAAGGCGGGCGAACGGTCGGAGCCGGCGTCATTACCAAGATTCACGAATAGGGCGGAGGTTGGAGTGGCGAGCCAAAACATTCGCATCCGGCTGAAGGCCTACGACCACAAGACGCTGGATCAGTCGGCCACACGCATCGTGGAGACCGCGCGCCGCAATGGAGCGCGCATCTCCGGCCCGGTGCCCCTGCCGACGAAACGAACGGTCTATACGGTCAACCGCAGTCCGCATGTCGACAAGAAATCGCGGGAACAGTTCGAAGTGCGAATCCACAAGCGCTTGATCGACATCCTGGATTCGACTCCGGCAACCGTCGATGCGCTGATGAAGCTGGATCTTCCCGCTGGAATCGATATCGAAATCAAGGTCTGAGGGTTCTTGAGCTCCTGAGCGTGGTGCACCGCGCCACGCTTCCCCAAGGCGGGTCGAGGGCGCCGAGCGCGTTCCAACCCGGGAGGCGATTATGAGTGGTTTGATTGGTCGCAAAATCGGAATGACACAGGTCTTTGGCGAGGCCGGCGAGTCGATCCCCGCGACCGTGATCGAGGCCGGGCCCTGCCCAGTCGTTCAGAAGAAGACCCCCGAACGCGACGGCTACGGCGCGATCCAGGTCGGCTTCGGCGAGAAGAAGAAGTCCCGCGTTCGCAAACCCGAAGCGGGGCAGGCCGCGAAGGCGGGTGTTCCTGTTCCACGGCATGTGCGCGAATTCCGTGTCGAAGACCCTTCTGGATACGAGATCGGCCAGGAGCTCTCGGTCGAGCTTTTTGCGCAGGGCGATCGCGTCTCGGTCACTGGGCGCAGCAAAGGGCGCGGCTTCGCTGGAGTGATGAAGCGCCATGGGATGAGCGGCGGAGATGAAACGCACGGAAACAAATCCCATAGAGTTCCGGGATCTCTCGGCTCGGCCGCCTACCCGGCGCGCGTCTTCAAGGGGCGCCGGCTGCCCGGCCACATGGGTGATGCCCGAGTGACGGTCCGCAATCTCGAGATCGTTCGGGTCGATACCGATCGGAACGTGTTGGTGGTCCGCGGAGCCGTTCCCGGCCCCCGCAATGGCATCCTCTTGATCCGGAAATAGGAGCGAAGCGATGGCGGAGGTAAAAATCGTTACGGCCCAGGGCGAAGAAAGCGGATCGACTCAGATGTCTCTGCTTTCCGGACCGGTTCGTGGCGCGAACCACCTGGTCTACGAGGCCGTCAAGATGTACCAGGCCAACAAGCGCCTGGGATCGGTCCACAAGAAGAACCGTTCCGCGGTTGCCGGTGGGCGGCGCAAGCCTTGGAAGCAGAAGGGTACCGGCCGGGCTCGGCAAGGCACGATCCGAGCTCCGCAGTGGCGTGGGGGTGGGCGCGCGTTCCCACCGACCGAGCGCGACTACTCCTACCGGATTCCGAGGAAGATGCGGCGACTGGCTACAAGGATCGCCCTCGATTCGCGCACGGAAGACGGCTCTCTGCGCGTGCTCGAAGCGATGCCCGAGATCACGGGCAAGACGCGCGAAATGGCCGCCCTGCTGAACAATCTGGGATGGAGCGGCAAGAGGGTGCTCTTGCTGCTCGATGCCGTCTCGCCCGAGATTCTCCGGGCGTCTCGAAACATCCCGGGGCTGGTGATCAACCGCTACCAAGAGACGAACGCCCATCAGGTGCTGCACGCCGAGCAGGTGCTCGTCAGCCGCGCCGTCCTCGAACCGACGAGCAGCGATGAGGGGGCTGAGTAATGGACCATAGAGAGCTGATCGTGCGGCCTCTCCTGACCGAGAAAGGCACGCACATCAAAGAAACCGAAAACAAGTACCTTTTCGAAGTGGCGGTCAAAGCCAACAAGATCCAGATCAAGCGGGCGATCGAGGAGATCTTCGATGTGCGCGTCAAAAAGGTCGCCACAATGAACCGCCTGGGCAAGATGAAGCGGGTGAGGATCAAAGCCGGACGGCGCCCGAATTGGAAGAAGGCGATCGTGACTCTGGCCGAGGGCCACACGCTGGAGTTCTTCGAAGGCGCCTAAAGAGCGCGACGCGAATCGAGAAAGAGCATGGGCATCAAGACATTCAAACCGACGACGCCGTCACTGCGCTACAAGACGGTATCGAGCTTCGAAGAGATCACGCGATCGACTCCCGAGAAGTCGCTCCTCTCCCCGCTCAAGAAGAGCGGTGGCCGAAACAACCACGGCCGGATCACGGTTCGACACCGTGGCGGCGGCCACAAGCGGCGCTACAGGATCGTGGACTTCAAGCGAAACAAACCGGGCGTGCCGGCCAAGGTGGTCAGCGTGGAGTACGATCCGAATCGCTCCGCGCGGATCGCGTTGCTCGTGTATGCGGACGGAGAGAAGCGCTACATCGTCGCTCCCGCCGAGCTCGGTGTGGGCGACACGATCCAGTCGGGCTCCGAAGCGCCGCTGCGGGCGGGAAATGCGTTGCCGCTCGGGCGGATTCCACAGGGCACCGTCCTGCACAATCTGGAGCTTTTTCCCGGCCGTGGCGCGCAGGTCGCCCGATCCGCGGGCGCCGGCGCGGTGCTCATGGCGAAAGAGGAAGAGCACGCGCTCGTGAGATTGCCTTCGGGTGAGATCCGAAAAGTCTCGATCAAATGCACCGCGACCCTCGGTGCGGTCGGCAACAGCGACCACATGAATATCTCGATCGGCAAGGCCGGCAAGAGCCGGTGGCTGGGCCGTCGCCCGCGAGTCCGCGGTGTTGCGATGAACCCGGTCGACCACCCGATGGGCGGTGGCGAAGGCCGATCGTCCGGAGGACGCCACCCCTGTTCACCCTGGGGCATGCCCGCCAAGGGGTACAAGACACGCAAGAAGCGCAAGCAATCGAACCGCTACATCGTGAAGCGACGGAAGTAGATCATGCCCCGATCAATCTCAAAAGGCCCCTTCATCGACCCGAAGCTCTTGAGCAAGCTCGAAGAGATGAACAAGAGCGGCGAGAAACGAGTGGTCAAGACCTGGTCCCGCCGATCGACCATCTCTCCCTCGTTCGTGGGGCACACAATCGCCATCCACAATGGAATGAAGTTCATCCCGGTCTATATCACCGAGAACATGGTGGGCCACAAGCTGGGCGAGTTTGCACCGACCCGAACCTTCAAGGGGCACGGTGGCAAGTTGGCCGAGCGCACCGTGAAGATCCGCTAGACCGGAGTACTGGAGTAGAAGATGAAGGCCACTGCACGAGCCAGATATGTTCGCGTGACACCGAGAAAGGCACGGGCGGTCGCGGACCTGGTACGCGGCAAGGGTGTTCTCGATGCACTCGTGACGCTGGACTTTGCCCGCCGAGCCGCGGCGGTTCCGGTGGCGAAGACGATTCGCTCCGCCGCCGCCAACGCGCAGAATATCGAGGGCGGTGAGGAGATCGATGTCGAAGATCTGGTGCTGGAGAGCATCTGTGTCGACGAGGGTCCCTCTCTGAAACGGTGGCGGCCGGCATCGCGGGGTCGCATTCATCCATACAAGAGGCGCATGAGCCACATCACGGTGACCGTGTCCGCTCGACCGCGGCCGGACGGCAAGAAGGCTTAGAAAGGAACCACGAGCGTGGGACAGAAAACGCATCCAACGGGATTTCGACTCGGGTTCAATGTGCCCTGGAGTTCGAGGTGGTTCAACGACAAGAACTTCTCGAAGGACCTCGGCGAAGATCTGATGATCCGCAACTACGTCCGACAACGGCTCGAGAGCGCGGATCTCTCGCGTCTGGAGATCGAGCGGGCGTCGAACAGGATCACCCTGATCATCTACACCGCCCGACCCGGCCTGGTGATCGGGCAGAAGGGGCAGAAGGTCGACCAACTTCGTGATGAGCTCCAGCACATCACGGGCCGCGACGTCTACATCACTATCCAAGAGGTGAAGGTGGCGGAGCTCGATGCCGAGCTCGTGGCCCAGCGGATCGCCAAACAGCTATCATCGAGGGTCTCGTTCCGCAGAGCCATGAAACGCGCCATCCAACAGACGATGCGTTTCGGCGCCCAGGGGATCCGGGTTCGCGTAGCCGGCCGGCTCAACGGCGCGGAGATGGCGAGGACCCACACATTCCGTGAGGGGAAGGTGCCCCTTCACACGCTGCGTTCTGACATCGACTACGCGCAGGTGACATCGTTCACGACTTTCGGCACCATCGGCGTCAAAGTCTGGATCTGCAAGGGGGAAGCGGCCCCACTCTAGGTCGCGAAACCGCAAGAGGAAGTTCTCGCCATGTTGATGCCCAAGCGGACCAAATACCGCAAGATGCAGAAAGGCCGTATGCGGGGGAAGGCGACCCGTGGTGCCGAGATCAGCTTCGGAAGCTGCGGTCTCCAAGCGATCGAATGTGGATGGATCTCGAGCCGCCAAATCGAAGCCGCCCGTGTGGCCATGACACGGCACGTGAAAAGAGGCGGCAAGCTTTGGATTCGTGTCTTTCCCGACAAGCCGATCACCAAGAAACCCGCTGAGACCCGCATGGGGAAGGGGAAGGGCGGCCCGGAGTACTGGGTTGCCGTGGTGAAGCCGGGGCGCATGCTCTTCGAGATGGAAGGTGTGGAGAACGATCTGGCCAAGGCCGCGATGAGGCTCGCGCAGATGAAGCTCCCCTTTCGCACGCGATTCGTGACCCGCGAGTCGATGGGAGGTGCCCAATGAAGGCAGCGGAACTGCGCGAACGCACCCGCCAGGAGCTCGAAGAGCGTCTGGCCGAGCTTCAGGAGGAGCTCTTCAATCTCCGTTTCCAGATGGCGGCGCACAGCCAGCTGGAAGATCCCCACGCCATCCGCAGAGCGAGGCGAGAGATCGCGCGAATTCACACCTTGCTCAGAGAAGACGACCGGGGCGAGCGCGCGCTGCCCAACGCTGAGAGCTGACACCACGCAGAGTGTGTGATCACGCCCCTGAGAGCTGAGAATGAAAACAAGCAACGAACGAGCACTTCGCAAGACCCGCACCGGCCGCGTTGTGGGCGACAAGATGAACAAGACGATCGTGGTCGCCGTCGAACGCCTGGTGCGACACCCGGTGTACGGCCGAGTTGTTCGCAGAACGAAGCGATACAAGGTTCACGACGAAGAGAACACCGCCAAGGTTGGAGACGAGGTCGAGCTGATGGAGACGCGTCCGCTCAGCAAAGAGAAGCGGTGGCGCCTGGTGAAAGTGGTTCGCGCGGCCAAGTGATTCGTCGCGGTCAGTAGAGAACGACGGAGGGTACCGATCATGATCCAGTCCGAAACGAGATTGAAGATCGCCGACAACTCAGGCGCCAAGGAAGCCCTGTGCATCAAGGTGCTCGGAGGAACCCGGCGTCGTTACGCCTCTGTTGGCGACACGGTTGTGATCACGGTGAAAGACGCGGTGCCCGGCGGCGCGATGAAAAAGGGCGAAGTCGCCCGAGCGGTCGTGGTGCGCACACGAAAAGAGATCCGCCGCAAAGACGGCAGCTACATCAAATTCGACGAAAACGCAGCGGTCGTAATCAATGAGCAGAAGGAGCCGAAGGGCACCCGCATATTCGGGCCGGTTGCTCGCGAGCTCCGCGAAAAGGCATACATGAAGATCGTCTCGCTCGCTCCCGAGGTCCTGTAGGAACAATCGAGAGAAACGAGGCAGGAAGAGTTCACATGGCACGCAAGATCAAAAAAGGCGACCAGGTCGTCGTTCTCCGCGGCAATCATCGCGGCAAGCGGGGCGAAGTGTTGGCCGTACTGACGGACAAGCAACGCGTGCTCGTCCAGGGCGTGAATATCATCAAGCGACACACGAAGCCTTCAGGCGCCCAGCAAGGCGGTATCGTCGAAAAGGAAGGATCGATCGCCGTGTCGAATGTGATGCTCATCGATCCCGATACCGACAAGCCCATCCGCGTCGGCTTCCGCGTCGAAGAAGATGGGCGAAAAGTCCGGATTGGCCGGCGAAGCGAAAAGGCGCTGGACTGAGCGTCATCGGGAAGCAAGGAACATGAGCGAGCAAGCGACCATCGAACGAACAGTGCCCCGCCTGCGCGAGAAGTACCGTGACGAAGTGGCTCCCGCCCTGATGGAGCGCTTCGACTACGGCAATCTGATGCGCGTTCCGAAGATCTCGAAGATCGTGCTCAACATGGGTGTCGGCCGGGCGACACAGACCAAGGGTCTGATCGAGGGCGCGGTCAACGATCTCACGCGGATCGCCGGGTTGAAACCGGTCGTGACCCGCGCACGAAGGTCGATCTCCAATTTCAAGCTCCGTGAGGGCATGCCGATCGGCTGCATGGTCACCCTTCGCGGCGCCAGGATGTACGAGTTTCTCGATCGGCTGGGCAACGTGGCCATCCCCCGAATCAGAGATTTCCGTGGAATCCCGACGAAATCGTTCGACGGCCGCGGCAACTACACATTGGGCATCGTGGAACAGATCGTCTTTCCTGAGATCGATTTCGACAAGGTCGACGAGGTCAGAGGACTAGACATCACATTCGTCACGACAGCCGAGACCGACGAAGAGGCTTTCGAGCTGCTCAAGGGAATCGGGCTACCCTTCCACCGTTAGCAGCCGAGGAGAACTGTAGAGATGGCCAGAAAGTGCATGGTTGAGCGCGAGAAGCGGCGGACCGCTCTCATGGAGAAACACGCCGCGAAACGCGCGGAGCTCAAAGAGAAACGCGCCCACTCGGAGCTGGCGCTGCTTCCTCGCAACTCGGCCCCCGTGCGTCGCAGGAACCGCTGCGCACTCACTGGCCGTTCGAGGGGCTATATGAGAAAGTTCGGCCTGAGCCGCATCAAGTTCAGAGAGTTGGCCCTGAAGGGCGAGATTCCCGGCGTCGTGAAGGCGAGCTGGTAGTCGGCGATCGCCGACCGAAACGGAAACGACCAAGTCATGATCATGACAGACCCGATCGCGGACATGCTCACGCGGATCCGCAACGCGACCAAAGCTCGGCATCGCAAGCTGACGATGCCATGCTCCAATCTGAAGCTTGCAATTGCGAAGATCCTCCGCGAGGAAGGGTACATTCGCGATTGCGAGAAGCAAGACGACAACAAGCAAGGCATTCTCGAGATCTGGCTGAAGTACGACTCGGAAGGCGTGCCTGCGCTCGCCGGTCTGAAGCGTGTCAGCCGTCCCGGACTCCGACGCTATGTATCCGGCTCCGAGCTGCCCCGCGTGCTGGGCGGGCTGGGCGTTGCGATCCTTTCGACTTCACGCGGTGTCGTAGCCGGCAAGACCGCGCGCCGGGAGGGCATCGGTGGCGAGGTGCTCTGCCACGTTTGGTAGCGCCGAAGGGCGCCACATCGAAATCGAAGAAGTGCGCCCCCGCCGGGTTCCAGCCCGCTGGGGCGTCATTGACTGAGGACATCTGGATCTGATATACAAGGGATTTCCCTTGCGCATGTGGGGTAGTGCGCCCCAAGGCGGAGGTCGCTGTGTCGCGTATTGGTCGAAAACCGATTGCCATCCCCTCGGGTGTCGAAGTCCGTCTCGACGGCGGGCATCTGACCGTCAAGGGCCCCAAGGGCTCACTGGAGCTCGATGTCAGGCCGGAGATGTCCGTCGATGTGAACGATTCCGAGGTCGTCGTGGGCCGCTCGTCGGAAGAGCAGGCGGAGAGAGCCCTTCATGGCCTCACCCGCTCTCTCGTTGCCAACATGGTGCAGGGAGTCACGGCCGGGTTCGAGCGAAAGCTCGAGATCGTCGGTGTTGGTTACCGTGCCGAGAAGCCCCAAGGCGATGAGTTCAGGCTGGCGCTCGGCTTCTCCCATCCGGTCGTCTACAAGATACCGGCTGGAATCACAATTGAAGTCCCAAAACCGACAATGATCACTGTCAAGGGCGTCGACAAGCAAGCGGTCGGTCAAGTGGCGGCCGATATCCGTCGGTTCCGCCCGCCGGAACCGTACAAAGGCAAGGGCGTTCGCTATGTCGGCGAACATATTCACCGCAAGGCCGGCAAGGCGGGTTGATCCGCCCCATCGAATGGAGCCATCGCACGATGAAGGTGATTCGTAAGAGAACCGCGCAGCGGGCCACGGCGAGGCGCCGCAGGCACCGTTCGGTGCGGCGGCGACTGCAAGGCACGCCCGGGAGACCTCGGCTCGTCGTCTATCGCAGCCTGAAGCATATCTATGCACAGGTGGTCGACGATGAGCGCGGTCATACTCTGGCGGCTGCGTCGAGCAACGAGAAGACGATCGGCGCCGGTGAAGACCGGGGCGCGATCTCGAAGCAGGTCGGCGAGCTCGTTGCCGAGCGGGCCATCGAGGTCGGAGTGAAAGCGATCTGCTTCGATCGCAATGGTTATCTTTATCATGGTCGCGTGCGCGCTTTGGCGGACGCGGCTCGGGAGAAGGGCCTTGAATTCTGATCGCAGAGGGCGACCCCGAGAGCGCCGCCAAGAAGAAGTTTCCGAGTTCGCGGATCGCGTAATCGCAATGAACCGCGTGTCGAAGGTCGTCAAAGGCGGGCGGAACTTCAGCTGGAACGCGCTGGTGAGCGTGGGCGACCAGAAAGGCCGCGTCGGTGTGGGCTTGGGCAAAGCGAATGAGATTG
>NYZA01000203.1 GCA_002686955.1 Gemmatimonadota bacterium | reverse complement strand
GACGACGCAACGACGGTCTCGGCGGTCAGCTCGAGATCGGTTTCCGGCACGACCACCAGATGGTTCTTGGCACCACCGAGACAGAGCATCCGCTTCCCCGAGCGGCTGCCCCGCTCGTAGACGATCTTCGCCACTTTGGTCGAACCGACGAATCCGACCGCCTTGATGTCGGGATGGTCGACGATCGCCTCGACCACGGGTTTGGTGCCGTTGACGATATTCAGCACTCCATCGGGCAGCCCCGCCTCTTTCAGCAGCTCCGCCAATCTCATGGCTCCGTAAGGTACCTGCTCCGAGGGCTTGAGCACGAAAGTGTTGCCGCTCGTCAATGCCTGGGGCAGCATCCACAAGGGGACCATCGTGGGAAAATTGAAGGGAACGATGCCGGCGCAGACCCCCAGAGGTGCGTAGCTGACTTCACAGTTGATGCCCCGACTGACGTCGAGCTGCTGCCCTTGCGCGATGTTCGGCAATGAGGCGCCGAACTCCACGCATTCGATTCCTTTGACCACACTCCCCTTGGCCTGGACGTAGACCTTGCCGTTTTCATGGCTCAAGAGCCAGGTCAATTCCTCGACATCTCTCTCCATGAGCTGCTTCAGGCGGAACATTACCTGAGCCCGCTCCTTCAGCGGAGTGTCGCGCCAACCCGGAAAGGCCGCCTTCGCCGCCGCGACAGCCGACGCCACCTCGTTCGTCCCCGAAAGAGCCACGCTTCCAAGCGCTCTTCCATGGCGGGGATTGATCACCTCGATCGTTCCGCCATCTTCGGCCGCGGACCATTTGCCGTCGATCCAGTTGAGGCAATCGACGTAGGGAGTGAATTCGTAGCTACGGGCGGGGAATCGATTCGACACGGAGTCACCTTTCTATCGACGACGTGGCTTTCATGCAAACCCAGTAGAGCGTGCCGGCCAGGAAGAACCCGACGAACCAGGCGTAGGTGTAGATGCGCTGCCACGTGGCGCCCACGTCGCTCACGATGCCGGCGGCATGCAGAAAGCCGGGGAGATTCGGGACGATCGCCACGATCAGGCATAGCACGGCGATTGGATTGAAGCCTTTGGTGTATGTGTAGGGCCCTTGTTTGCGATAGAGTCCTTCGAGATCGAGCTCGGTTGCGCGCAGCAGAAAATAGTCGGCGATCAGGATGCCCCCGATCGGACCGAGGAGCGCCGAGTAGCCGATCAGCCAGGTAAAGATGTAGCCGCCGCTGGTCTCGAGCAGCTTCCATGGGAAAATCGCGATGCCGAGACCGGCCGTGATCAGACCGCCCACCCTGAACGTGATCCGTTGGGGACGCACATTGATGAAGGCGTTGGCGGGCGAGACGACATTGGCGGCGATATTGGTGGAAAGTGTCGCGATGCTGAGCGCCAAAAGGGACACCAGCACGCCGAACCCGCCCCCCATCCTCCCCAGCAGAACTGTCGGATCCCAGATCGTCTCGCCGAATATCGTCACCGTGGCGCTGGTGACTGCCACTCCGATGAAGGCGAAAAGGGTCATGGTCGTGGGCAGACCGATCGCTTGACCCAACACCTGATCACGCTGGCTTCGAGCGTAGCGCGTAAAGTCGGGAATGTTGAGTGAAAGTGTCGCCCAGAAGCCGACCATCGCGGTCAATGAAGGGAAGAAAACGCTCCAGAATTCACCTTCGCGAGGGCCACCGGCGACGAACTGGCTCGGGGTGCGCAGCATCTCGCCGAATCCGCCTGCCTTCAGATACGCCCAGCCGAGCAACACGAGCCCCATGACGATCAAAAAGGGCGCGGCGACCAGCTCAAGATGCCGGATCGATTCGACTCCGCGATAGACGATTACGAGTTGAATCCCCCAGAAAAACAAGAAGCAAAGTGCCTGCGCGGCGTTGATTCCGAGGAGGGGCAAGGGAGCGCCGCCGATCTCTACACCCAAAAGGCCGTTCAGCAGGTGGTAGATCGCCGAGCCGCCGACCCAGGTCTGAATTCCGAACCATCCGCAGGCCACAAGAGCCCGCAGGATCGAGGGCAGATGCGCACCATTGATCCCGAACGATGCCCGGGCGAGGACCGGGAAGGGCACGCCGTACTTGGCACCCGGATGGCCGTTCAGCACCATGGGGAAGAGCACCACGAGATTGCCCAGCATGACCGTGGTGATCGCCTGGCTCCAACTCATGCCCTGTTCGATCAATCCGGCCGCGAGCATGTAGGTGGGAACACAGACGACCATGCCCACCCAGAGCGAGGCCATGCTGAGCACCGACCAGGTCCGCTCCTCCGGCGGAACGGGACGAATATCGTCGTTGATCAGATCAGGATCGGGCCGGAACGTCATGTTCCTCCCCTCTCGCGGCTACGGCCTGTGCAGTTCGGGATAGGCGTCGGGACGACGATCGCGGAAGAACTGCCAGACCTTGCGAACCTCGTCGATCATCTCCAGATCGAGATCGGCGACGACGAGCTCATCGTCATCCTCCGATGCCTCGGCGAGAAACTCGCCCCTCGGATTGACGAAATAGCTGGTTCCATAGAACTTGCCGATATTCCACGGGGCCTCGGTGCCGACACGGTTGATCGCACCGAGGTAGTAACCGTTCGCCACGGCGTGGGCTGGCTGCTCCAGCTTCCAGAGGTACTGACTCAGTCCGGCGATGGTCGCGCTAGGATTGAACACAATTTCAGCGCCGTTCAGACCCAAGCAGCGGGCCCCTTCCGGAAAATGCCGGTCGTAACAGATGTAGACACCGACCTTGGCGTACTTGGTCTCGAAGATCGGGTATCCGCCGTTTCCGGGCTTGAAGAAAAACTTCTCCCAGAACCCCGAAGTCTGCGGAATATGTTGCTTGCGATACTTCCCGAGATAGGTGCCGTCGGCATCGATCACCGCCGCGGTGTTGTAGAAGACGCCGCGCGTCTCCTTCTCGTAGATCGGCACGACGATGACCATGTTGTATCGCTTGGCGTACCCCTGCATGATCTCGGTCGTCGGCCCGGGCACCGGCTCCGCGGCGTCGTACCAGCGGATATCCTGGCTGGGGCAGAAGTAGGGGCCGTTGAAGATCTCTTGCAGGCAGAGGATCTGAACCCCCCGGTCCCCCGCCTCTTCGATGAAGGGTATGTGCCTGTCCAGCGCGGCTCGCTGAATCTCGGCGACCGGAACGCTTTCGTCATTGATCGGATTGGCACACTGAATCAAGCCACTTCTGACGATCTGGCTCATGAACTTCTCCTGGCTTCCGGGCCCCGGTTTCGTAGGGGCGGGACTTCACCCGAGTCCCCGGGTGGCAAAAGGCACGGACTGGCCGGCCGCAGCGGACCGACGCGAAGGCTCTATGAATACCGGAGAACCCGTGAATTCGCAATAGGCTGGGCGGTACCCGCCAGGCACGCTCCGGTCATCGATCCCGTCGATTCGTCGCCTCCCACTGCCACTCGATGAGTACATCGGCGGGCGAAACCCCGGCCATCATGTAGATCGAGGAATCGGCCCGGGCAGCGTGCCAGGCCCTCAAGGGAGGGGTTCCCGGCTCCGGCGCCGGGGGTCGACCGCGGCGGGGAATCTCATCCACGGAAAGCGGTTTCAGCTCCCAGATCCCTCCGATGAGCTCTCCGTCCTTCGCCACGCGCAGCGTCCAGCGGCGCCTTCGGTCCGACTTGATGAATCGGTAGTAAGACTCGCCGCGCAGCGGTTCGATCAGATCGCATTCGAGCACGAAGGCATCGGGCGCGTTGCGGCGCACCGTTCGCCGAACCTCGGGTTCGACATCGAGAGGGTTGATCCTCGCGGCGCGAACCGAAGCCAGGGCCGGGCGCCGTGGATGGACGGCGGTCTTCCAATGGGTCAATCCGGCGAGAGCGGCAACCAAGCAGGTCCCGAACAGGAGCACCAGCTCACGACGAAGACGCGCGGAGGAAGGGCTCATCGCAGCTTCTCCAGGACCAGCCAGTCGAGCGTAAACCCCTCCTCCAGAGGGAAGGGTGGCTGTTTGAACCAGAGGGGGCGGTCGGTACGGAAGACCAGATCGATCGAATCCCCCTCGATCAGCTCCCTGCGGATCTTCAGCTCTCGTACGCCCTCCGATTCCTGAAACGCAAAGCGTTCGATCCGTCGCCCTTCCGCGAGAAGATCGACCTTGATCCTCCTCGGAGGAAGGAAGCTCCGGCTCTCCCAGCGCATCCTGTAGCTCAGCTCGAAATGTGTATCGATCCGCCCGACCGGCACTCTGAGCTCGATGCGATGTTGGCCATCGGGATCTCGGCTCCTACGCGTGAGCCAGGCGTGCTCGGTGTCCATCAGCTGCATGTCCAGAACCACCCGATCATCGGTCCAGGGAAGTTCGCGCCGCTGATCGAGCTGAATAAGGTCGGCCCGAATCCGGTCGGCCTCGATCGTTTCGAGCGGAGACCGGCTGGGGTTCAGGCTCGCCAGCAGCTCCTCGTAGGGCGCGTCTCCGAACTTGCGAAGATCGAGCACTTCCTCCTGGAAATGCACGATCCAAAGACGCGAGAGGAAGAGGTTCTCGGCACCGTATCGATAGGGCAATCGGTGCTCCGTGAGGGGAGAGTAGATCATCGCCGTGCGCCCATCGGCGCGTCGCAGACGTCGCCACGCCTCCGAGCCAAAGAGATCATCCCCTCGCTCCCCCGGCTCGAGGAAGTAGTAGCTGAAAAGGTGACTGTAGAAGGAAGCAGGCAGAAGAGCGATGGCATCACCGTCTTCGAGCTTCGCGCGGATCGAGCGCACGATCTCCCGCACATCGCTCCGTTGCCCCCCGGTGATGATCCTCCGGCCGTAGGCGAGCTGCGCCACGACCATCGCAGCCGTGAGCCCGGCGATCGCTACCTCCGCCAGTCGTGGGCGAAGTGCATGGAATGGTCGGGCTGCTTGCGCGACTCCAGTCACGAGCAGTATGGCGCTGAAGGGCACGATGTAGATGTAGTGGCGAATCTGTAGGTAGTACCCATCGGTCAGGCTGTGGAGCTTCCAATAAAAGAGCAGCTCGGTCAGCACCCCCCCCAGAATCGGAGTCAGAACAACGATCGCCGCCGCCCGGTGCCTGCGCCACAGAGTACCGGCACCCAGCGCCTGAATCGCCACCGCGAAGACGAGCACCGCCGATCCCCAGGCCGCGGGCGGCAACCCGATCATCTGCCTGTAGCCCTCGTTCAGAGCATGACGCAGCGTCAGATCGGCGGAGTACGCGGGACCGGTTGCATTCAGCGACGCATAGCCGAGCGTGAGCGACTTGAAGAAGAAGGGGAGCCAGGGTGTGACGCAGAGCGACCAGATCGCCATGGCTCGGACCGCCTGACCAGCGGCGTACCACGGGCGGGGTCTCTGCTTCGCGAAGAGTACGTAGCCGGAGACCAACAAGATCTGCGAGAAGAGTACCCAGATCTCGTAGTACTGTACATAGAAATTGATCGCGGAGACGAGCACGAATGCGCGCCAGTGGGTGCCACGCTCCAGGCCCCGCCAAAGAAAGAGGTACGACCCCGCCGCCAGAAGCGCGAAGAGCCCGTAGGGAGTCATATCTCTGCCGTACCAGATCTCGATCGGGTGTAGAGCGACGAGCCACGCCACA
Source organism: Gemmatimonadota bacterium (assembly GCA_002686955.1). Taxonomy (GTDB): domain Bacteria. The sequence continues at coordinate 4,778 of NYZA01000203.1, read as the reverse complement.
GCGACCGCGATCCGCTCCCGCCCCGGTAAGATCTCTCGCGCCCAGGTCCACACCACTGGAATCGCCGCGACGCCGAGCAAAGCGCTGGGGATCCGCATCCAGCCCTCGTTCCCCGCCGACACACGCGAAAGCAGCGCCAAGATTAGATGTGGAACCGGCTGATGCGCTTGCTGAATCGAGATCTCCGCGAAAAGGAGATCCGCGATGCTCCTCCGCCCCGCCGACATGAAGTAGTAGGTGTACTCCAGCAGGTCCATCGGCTCCGCCCCGATGCGATAGAGGCGCATGGCGAGGGCGACCAGTGCGGCCGCCACCACGGCGAGACGAGCCCAGATCGGGGGACCTGCGCGCGAAACCGTGGCTCGGCGATCCCAAACGCTCCCGTCCTGCAGCAATCCGCCCACCCGCCATGCGAAGAACACGATGGCGAAGGGCACCAGCCAGGGGAATCGAAGAAGCTCGCTCCAATCGACTTGTGCCTCTGTGGGCATATTGTTCGGCTACTCCGCTAGATCCGGCTGAACGATCGTGACGGTCGACCGGGGCTTCAGGCCGCCCTCCTCCGACACCGATCCGTCGGGCCATCGAATTCGGGCGCGGCTCGTCCCATCGTAGTCACCGAGACCGAAATGAAGCACGTTCTCGTTGCAGGAAAGGTAGCTCGTGCCGGCCCTTCGTTCTCGCACTTGGGTGAGATCTCCGGAGGACAGTGACACTCTGGCACCGATGGCACTCGTATTGGGAGCACGCCCTACGAGCAAAAGACGCACCCATCCTCCGACATCCGCTGTTCGATTGATCAGGATACTCGGAGCAGAGCCATCATCGTTTCCCACGACCACGTCGACCCGTCCGTCGTTGTCGAGATCGCCCACCGCAAGACCTTGACTGTGCCGAAAATCCGCCAAACCCGGGCCGGCCGAGGGGGTGATATCCGCGAAACAACCCTCCCCGAGGTTTTCGAAGATCGCATTCCGCTGGGGCTCGATGGAATCGACTTGCCCATTCGATACACAGAGATCCAGATCACCGTCGTTGTCGAGATCCGCGAACGCCGCCCCCATACCCACGACATCGCGGGTGTACTCGTGGATTCCCGAAGCGCGGCTAACGTCATTGAACATCGTACCGTTCACATTATCGAAGAGTATATCCGGGTTGTAGTTGGTCAAGTAGAAGTCGAAGTCCCCATCGTTGTCGTAGTCGCCAAAAGCTACCCCCATGGCTCCGGATCGATGGGTCAACACATGTCTCCGTCGAAAGGCAATTGCCGCTCCGCCCTTCTCATCACGATCGCTGACGAAGAGTTGGTCTTCGCGATAGTCGTTCGTCACCAAGAGATCCGGGATTCCGTCGTTATTCAGATCAGAGAAGCCCCCGTTGTAGCCTTCACCGCGATCCAGTCCTTCCACACCGATCGCGCTCGCCATGTCGACGAATCTTCGCTCTCCGCGATTCACGAACAACTGGTTCGGGATTCCGCGATAGCCCTCTCGCCCATCACGGCCAACCAAAGCGTTCGCAACATAGATATCGAGTCGACCGTCAGCATCGACGTCGGCAAGTGATGCGCCCTTCCCAAAGACCAAGCTCCCTACGCCGGCCCTTTTCGCGGCTTCCACGAAGGTCCCATCACCGTTGTTGTAATAGAGTCGATTTGGGCTCCCGCGCAAAGTCGTTACGTACAGATCGTCGAATCCGTCGCCGTTCAAATCACCCCATACCGCTCCCTGCGCCATCGAGCGCCGCCGTATCCCGCGCCTTCCGCCGATGCGCGAGAAGGTCAAATCTCCGTCGTTTCGATAGAGTAGATCTCGGCGCGCCATCTCTGGGCCGCGAACGTTCGGCTTTCGGGTTGCGAAAAAGATGTCCTGATCACCGTCCCGATCGAAATCGTTGATCGCGACCCCCCAAGTGTAGATTCCATCGATTCCTGAACGTCCGGCGTCGAGAAGCTCGAAGCATATCAGCGGCTCGGCCGCCGCGGATCGGTCATCAAGGGGCACGGGATCGATCCGATCGCATGCCGCCGAACAGAGCAGCAGGAGCGTCGAAATTCGCAGCGATCTCATTCTCTCGGTGGGCTCCTACTCGCTCGCCTGCGCTCGAACGAGCTCTCTCAACACTGTCGTCACCTCTTCAGTCGAATGCCGCCGGCTCGCGAACGCCAATCGGCCCTCCGTGTCGACGATGACCTGCAAGGGAAAAGGCGCGTTGAACCCCGGCGTGAACACTCTGTTGCGGAAATGCTCAGTCACGGTCGGTTCCGGACCGGACGGAAGCTGGAAGCAAACAGGATCGAGGCCTTGGCCGAGATCGATCAGCACCGGCGCACGCAATCCTGTGTCGGTGATGAACTTCTGTACGATCTCGCGCTGCTGTTTCCAGTTGATCGCGACCGCGGTCACCTCGTCGGGACCGAACTCGTCGCGAATCGCACTCATGAGATCCGGAACCTCCAGACCACAGATCGGTCACCAAGACGCGAAGGCCGCCAGCAGGATCGGGCGCCCTTTCGCTACTTCGTCATCCAGGTCGAAGCAGCCGCTTCGCTCTGGACACGATCCGTCAGCGCAGAGGTTGATCATGGGCAGTCTGAAGCCGGGAACGCGGTCGCCCAGCTGAAACCCGCCGGGCGGAACCACTGGTATCCGAAGCCGCCTTCTGCGGGGGTCGTTGGAGTGCAGAACCAGTGCCGATCTCCTGCTCCCTTCGACGGCCTGTCCTCCCGCGACACGAAGGTCCAGCTTCGCCGTGGCTCCCGGGGCCACCGACCAGGGCCCGCCACCCCGGCTGAGCCCCATACCTCGTTGATAGAGGTCGAGCGGGCGCCGGCCCCCGTTCGATACACGGACCGAAACCGGCACGTCTTCCTCCCCGCCGGCGCCCAGCCTGATGCCGCGGTCGTGCACGATCAATCGAGCGTCGCCGGCCCCCGGCTGAATCGTGCCCGTGAGCAGGACGTTGAACTCGGTTGCCATGAAACGTCCGCCGTCCAGGTGAACGAAGCTTGCGGCGAAGAGGCCGGTGATTGGCAATCCTCCACCGAGAGCTCCGAACGATCGGTGAAAGGCGTCGACGCCGTCCAGGAGCCTCAGCCGACCCCGGAGAGAGGCGTCGTAGAGACGAATGCTGTCCCAATCCGCTACGAGCAGATACCCCTCGTCGAAGGAGAGCCCCATGGTCGATCCCGGCGTTTCGACCCGCTGGATCAGAATCGGATCTCTTCCGTCCGACACGTCAAAAAGATCGATCCCCAGAGCGCCGTTGGCGACGGCCACCACTTCGTCGCCGAGCACCTCGACATCTCTGGGCGTGCCGGAAGTTCGAGCCGAGCCGAGCAGGCGAGGCGAGCCGGAGTCGCCGATGTTGAATACGTGAAGCCGCCCCGCCGCCACCTCGGAGCGCCCGTCGCCGGTCGCGTCGGTCACGAACAACCGGTTCTCGCCGGCCTCAATGGCCCAGACACCCCGCATGTCGGGCACAACGACATCTTCCTCCAAAACCAGCTCGCCTTCATCCGAGAGGTGCAGCACCGCGATCGCGTTCGGCTTGCGAACCGCGTAAATCTTGTCCCCGTAGCGGGTCAGGCCTTCGAATCCCCCCGAGCCGCCGAGGGTCGAGATGTGACGAGGCGGAGCGAGGGGGCGGACATCGAGGGGCGGCAGCCGCCAGCTCGCCAGTCCCCCCTTCGTCGTCCAGTCCGCTCCGCGGGACGAGGTGATGACAATCCGCTCCTGGGGAAGAACCAGGAAGTTCTCGCTGGCAATGATGCCGCTCTCTTCCAGTAGGGTCTCGACCAACCTCGAGCGCAGCCCCTCGGCCACGCTTCTGTCCGACTTGCCGACCTCCGGCAGCTCGTCGACCGGAATGAGTCCGATCGCGTCGGTCATGCAGGCAACGATGACATCGTCGATCAGAAGCGCCGCTCGCGGATGGGTCATCTGGCCCTGCGCATAGCGGTCCCCACCCCGGCTGTTGACATTGACGCCGCGAGTGAGCCGAATGTGGTGTCCCTCCGCCACCGGCACGCAACGGCCGACCTCTCGGACCTCTCCTTCGGCGCACGCTCCGGCGGCGCTGACATGGACCATCGCGTGCGCCGCCACGCGCGCGTTGTGGCTACGCCCTCGAAGCGTGAAGAGATGGTCCCCCTCCTCGGTTGGAGCGTCGATTCCGATCGTTCCAATCGTCGAATCGGCCCGATGCTCGATCATCAATTCGTTGTCGAGGCGCAGCCCGTTCCGCTCGATGAAGATCGCGGAGTCGGGCCATCCCGCGCCACCGGGAATCTGAATCGTCAAGTTGAGCGGAGCTCCTGGCCGCACGCACTCTGGCGATGCGGCGAGCCGAGAGGAGATCAGATCGGGGAGCGGCTCACCGGGTCGCACGAGCGCGGCGAGCGGTTTCATGTCCCGATTCGCCTCGGGCCGATCGCAGCCGAGCAGCGGCACCACACCCGCGGCGACCAGCGCAACGAGAGCGGCGATGAACCACGACCGCCTGAAAGCGGGCAAAGCTGATGGGGCCATGATCGGTGCGCGGGGGGAGCGGTGGCGAGTTCGTGGAACCGGAGGACGAGGCCCCGGAGCATACCCGCATTCGATCGGGCGCGAGCCGGATCTCTGAAGGGCCAGAGGCGCGAGCGGCGCATCTAGCCCGGATATCTCACGAGATTCCTGCTGCGACCGCACGTCTCCCTGCCCTGCCGGCACTTCCCACCGTTTCGCCTTGTGCGACGTAGCACCACTACGCCTCCGCGTCGAACCGGCACGAAG
>NYZA01000202.1 GCA_002686955.1 Gemmatimonadota bacterium | reverse complement strand
GAAGGGAATATCGACGCCGATCCCGACTTCCGCTCCGTGGGCCCTCTCGCCTGGCTCCTCGGTCCTGGATCGCCCTCGGTCGACGCCGGCGATTCCACGCTCGAAGACCGCATCTCCGACTGGCACCCCCGCTGGCCGCTCTGGTATCCGAACGAGCCCAGGAACGACATGGGAGCCTACGGCGGAGAGGGCAATGCCGGCTGGCTCGAGTCGATCCGGTATACGAGGAGTCGGCCGCACTGCGTGCGCCAGGAGCCGATCACCAGAGGAAACGACGAAGTGTTGGACACGGAACGCCCGGAGGCTACGCTTTGCGCGCGGCGATCTTGAGGCTCATTACCTTGCCCTCCACCGATCCCGCGAGGGTCCGCAGCTGTTCCCGGCCGAGCGGCACGCCGTCCTTCGTGAGCTTCTCGAGCGCGTCGGGCAGCTCAGACTCGACGATGCCGGCGATCTGGCTCGCCTCGTAGACGAGGCGGTCTTTCACTTCCACCTCGACGAGGCCCGCGGACGAGAGGCCCGCCAGGTACTCCTTCTCGGAGACCGCCCCGCCGATGCAGGCGGAATAGAGCCCTGCGCTCTCGCGCATCCAGTCGGGCAGGCCCTCCACGACGATGTCGGACACCTGCATGCGTCCGCCAGGCTTGAGCACCCGGGCGATCTCGGCGAAGACGTGCTCCTTCTCGGGGGAGAGGTTGATGACGCAGTTCGAGATGACCCAGTCCGCTGTGCCGCTCTCGATCGGGAGCTCCTCGATGAGGCCCTTGCGCACCTCGACATTCGTGACGCCCGCCTCGGCGACGTGTGCGCGGGCCTTGGTGATCATCTCGTCGGTCATGTCGACGCCGATGACGCGCCCTTCGGGCCCGACCGCCCGGGCGGCGATCAGGAGGTCGATCCCGGCGCCCGAGCCCAGGTCCACGACCGTGTCGCCCTCCCGCACCTCGCTGAAAGCGAGGGGGTTGCCACAACCGAAGGAGTTCTCCACCGCACCCTCGGGCAGCTCGGCCAGCTCCTCCTCCGTGTAGCCGGCGAAGCTCGCCGCGACACCCTTTGTGCGGCGCGGGGTGCGAGAGTCGTCTGCCTGCGCCCCGGCGTCCACCTGGTCGGAGACCGTCTCCGCGGTCACACCCGAATCGCAGCAGCTGCTGCCCCGGGTGACAGCCTTCGCGTAGGCGGTGGATACCTCTTCCCGGATCTTCCTTGCGTCTGACATCGTCTACTCCTTCGGGGCGACGCCTCTTGGCGTCCTTTCTTGTTGGTTGATCTCGTGAGTATCGGACCCAGCGGGGGTTCCTTCCTTGCCACCGGCTTCGTCCGAGCCGGTGGCCCCGGCTCCGGCGCTCACCGGCAAGGTGCAGGTGGCGTCTTCGCCCGGGCAGCAGGCCTCGATCGCGTCCGCCATTCCGCGCAGCGTCTCTGCGAGCCACCGAGTTCGCACCCGGTAGATCACCTGCTTGCCTCGCTTCTCGCAGCCCACGATCCCGGCTTGTCGCAGGGTGCCCAGATGCCGCGAGACCACGGAGAGGTCCACCGGGCAGCACTGGGCGATGGAGCCCACGCTCTCGCCCTCGGAGCTGGAGGCGAGCCGGCCGAGGATCCCCAGCCGATTCGCATCGGCCAGCGCCCGGAAAAAGTCGGGCACCAGCAGCTGCTCGAGCTCTCTGCAGCGGGTGGCGGCGAATGCGAGACTCTTGCTCGTTTGTGCCATGGTGCAATTATCGCCACTCCGACTCGGAGGTCAAGAGAAAATTGCACGGCGATGCAAGTATGCGGCGGGGCCGCTCCACCGCGGCGGCTCGCCGAGGGCGGGCGGGGAGGGGGAAGGGAGTAGCGACGCCGACGACCTCGCACTTGAAAAGGACGTGTCCGACTCCCATGACCAACAGAAACCCGCTCTGCGCATTGGGCTCTTCGCTTCGGAGCCGAGCGAGCCTGTCTTCCAGACGATAGACCCGTGGGCGTGATACCACCAGTCCTGTGCAGTCCCGGACGGCCGCGCGAGCCCGGGCTTTCTTTCCCGATCTCCGCGGGATCGAGCTGAGCGACGCCGTACGGCATGGCAAGCACGGCGCGCACGCCGTCGCCTGGCGCAGAAACGAAGCTGATGGCCAGGAGGAAGAGCCTGGAATCGATCGCGTCGATTCCACCGCCGGCCGCGCACTGAAAGCCCCAATCCGATCCCGCCCTGGAGTGGTTGTCTTCCACGATACAGCGCACGAGACGAAGGCTGGAATCTAGTGTCCCGTTCGGATAGTTCGTTGCGCACCTACCGCGTCTCGACGCCGCACTCGGCGTTGCTTCCTCCTCGACGTAGCGCTGCTACGCCTTCGTCGTTGCGCCTTGATTGCGACGCCGATCCATCGAGAATCGTATAACGGACTATCCGAACGGGACACTAGGCAGTAGATTCCGCCACCCCAAGCGTGTCTCCAGATCTTCCCGTTCGTCGGCTGCCTCGCACAATCCTCGAACCGATGAGAAGACGACGCACGAACGAGATTGCGAAGACCCTGCTGGAGATCGGCCGAGCTCAGCCGGAGGGCAGCTCGCTCATTCCGTGTCGTTTCAGCTCGTCGAGCATGATCTCGTCGAGGGCGGCGCCCACCTCGGGCGCGAGCGGCGGAACCTCGTATTTCTCTAGGCGGCGGGCGATCTCGTCGGCGGCGCGGGTGTGGGCCCATCGAGCTCTCTTGGCCTCCCAATCTCCGTAAGTGTCGCGATCGATCAGGGGCGAGGCGACACCGAGCTCGTCCCGCCAGTTGCGACGGGTGTGGTCGTGGGAGAGAAGGGAGTCCCCCGATTCACCAGCTCGCTGATCAGGGTCAGCGCGTCCCCCTCACGCCGCTCGATTCCCCGGATCAGGCGGTGCGCCATGCCCAAGGCATCGTGGTCCAGCAACACCTTTTCCAGCGACTGGCACATCTCGAAATCGAGCATGCCCGAACCGGAAACGACGTTGATGCCGCTGAGCGCGGCCAGCACCGCGCCGATGCCCGACTCGAGCCCGGCCTGGTAGTCCGGGCATTTGGCGTCGGAAAGGCCCATGTACGCATGGGTCGGCAGCCCCAGATGCTTGCCGACCTGCGCATAGGCCGAGTCGATCATCATGGTCTCGATCGCGCCCATCGGCGTGGTGCCGCGCCGCATGTCGAAGGCGGAGGGCGAGCCGCCGTACACGATCGGGGCGCCCCGGCTCGCGAGCTGGTGGATGACCACTCCGGAGAGGTTCTCGGCCGCATGCTGGACCACCGCCTCGCGCAGGGTGACAGGCGCGGTGGCGCCGGTGAGCGGCATGCTCACGAGCTCTGCGGGCACGCCGCTTCGGGCGCAGTCGATCAGCGCCTGGCAGGTCAGGTCGCTCCACTTCAGCGGTGGGCTGGGGCAGCAGTCGAAGATGGCCAGGGGCCGGTCGCGGAGCTGCTGCTCCCCACCTCGAACCGCCGCCAACATGGCTTGCATCGGCGCGAAGCCGTCACGAACGAAGGTGCCCGTGATGACCGGCTTTCGCGAGTTTCCGAGCACCAGATAGAGCCGGTAGCGATCGGCGACGGCCTTGGGGACCTCGGCCGGGGCCAGCGCGGTGGACTGGGCGGCATAGTGTGGCAGCCCGTCGACCAGCCGCGCGAGCGCGACCGCATCGGCCCCCTGGCGGGCGAGCTCGAGCAGCGAGGGGACCAGGGGATCGCCCATGACGGTGAAAAAGCCCCGTCGTTTGCGCTCGAAGGTCAGCGAGACGAAGAGCGGCAGATCGGGAGCGGCCTCGCGCAAAGCCCGGCACGCGATCCGGGCCTCCCTCAGATCGCTCATCGTCTGGTATGTAACGACCTGTCAATCGAAAAGATCTTGTTTTTTGGTGGTGGGCGGATTTGGTGATTTCTTGCGAGGGAGCGGAATCGAAACCGGCCAGCGTTCCCGAGAGCATTTCGACGAATGATCAGTCTGGTATTCGCGAACGGGGCCCAGCGCCCCCCGGCACAATCATGATCCGTCGGGAGGTACCTCTGACTAGGAACGCGAGCTGAGGCGAAGGCCCTATCGCATAGGAGCTGCGAGGACTCTCCGGATCGCTTGTTTCGGGTTCGCTGGCCGGTTCGATTCACATCTTTGTCTCGTGACGTGAGTTCATAGTGCTGCGTGTGCCTCAGGCGGCCCTTTGTTCCTTGTAGACTTGGTGTCCGATCTCCCAAGCGAAGGCCAGTAGTTCTCGGCCCACGGCGGTCACCACGACCTGGTGCGGCTTGCCCCTTTCGCTGAGCACCCTGTATCGACGATAGAGGCGGTGTTGAGCTCGCCATGCGATTGCCTTGACCTCCTCGGAGAGGCCCTGTTGGCGCCTCTTGAGTGCGCCGTACACCGCTGGCCGATGGCGATAGGTCCAGGCTGCCTCCCCGATGACGCGCCGAATGTGAGCGTTGCCGGTCTTCGTGATTCCGCCTCGTTTGATCTGGTTGCCGCTGGAGTGCTCGCTCGGGATCACGCCGACGTACCCCATCAGATCCTGCGGGTGTTCGAATCGTTCGAAAGTCCCCACTTCGGCAACAAAGGTCACCGCGGTGATGAGGCCTACGCCTCGCAGGCTCGACAAACCCGCCACGAGTTCCTTGATCTCTTCGCGACCCTGCTCAATGGCCGACTTGATGGCGCTTTCCAGACGCTTGATTCGTTCAGCAGCATGCTCCACTTCATGCACGTAGTCCAAGAAGGTCTCCGTGTGCCCGACATACTCGAAGTTCAGTTGACGTAGCCAAGCCCACCAGCCCGTCGTCCACTTGCGAGCGCTCTGGGGGCAGCGCCGTCCTTGGCGAAGTAGGAACTTGGTCAGACGGTGCCGTGCACGCGTGTGATCGCGGACTGCCGCCTCACGGGCGCGAACCAGATCTCGCAGCGCTTCCTCCTCCGCTGTCGGAATCCAGCACTGTGTCAACGAGTTCGACCGTAAAGCATCTGCCAGCATCATGGCATCCCGGCGATCTGTCTTGCGCCGATCACCAGGGCGTCCTCGGTATCAAAGTAGGGGCGATCACCGTGCAAGGAACCCCCAGCCGCGTCAGCTGCCAATACAGAACAAAGCCGCCCGGGCCAGCCTCGTAGCAGACCCGAAGATCGTGCGTCGTCCCCAGGCGCTTCATCCACTTCCTGATCAACGCCTCGTCATTTGGAATCTGCGCGACGCTCTTCACTGGATCGCCAGGATCGCCTGGATCGGCAATTGCTATCGCGATCGCATCAGAGTGAACATCAAGGCCAACAAAGCGGATATGCTGCGACATGGACCGGCTCCTTTCGTATGGTGGCCCTGCGCGCAACGGTTCTCTAACCGTAGCGTAGTCCACGAGCTTGCGCTCGGAGTCGATCGTTACATAGTGACTAGGCCAATGCCAGTTCGCAAGATCGAGCGCTTCGGCGTCCGCGAGCGCGCCCGGCATCAGCGCGGAGAGAAGCGCTCGGACCATCAATCCGACGCCTGTTTCTTCAACTCCGGAAATCGTGATTCCGTCACTCGCCCCCACCTTCCAGCGCCCTCTTGAACTGTTCGAGCACATGCAGCCAAGCCGCGGAGAAGTACTCGAAGGTCTCTTGCCAGTGCGGGGCGGTACCGAAACCGAGATGTGTCAGCGTGAGATGCGTGCCGCCTTCCCTGCTTCTCTCGAATTCCACGACCACCCAAGTGCGCTTGGCGCGGCTCTCGGGCTGGCTGGGCGGGGCGTTCCAGCTGAAGCTGATCATGCGATTCGGAATGTAGCTGAGGATCTGGCAGCCGTTGCTTCCGGTCACACCGTCCCACAGCCATTCATATCTCCCGCCGATCGCAAGGTCGATCTCGGCTCTGAGATCGACATTCGGTGATGCATAGGCCGCCACGAATGCCGCGGCATCGGTCCAGATTTCGTAGACCTTCTCCGGCGGCGCGTCGATCGTCGTGGTCTTGACGAAAGAACGGACCTGTGGACCGCGGGCGTCGAAGAGATCCGGATCGATTGCTGTTCTTTTCATGAACCCTTACCTTGAGGAATTGGGCGCAAGCCCTCGCGCCACGATCAGCTTCATGATCTCGCTGGTTCCAGCGACGATCGGCAACGAACGCACATCGCGAAAGAGGCGACAGATTCTGTACTCCTCCATGTATCCGTAGCCACCGTGTAGCTGCACCGCCGCGTAGGCGGTTCGATTGGCCATCTCCGCCAGCCAGTACTTCGCCATCGACACCCGCTGCACGATGTTTCGCCCGGCGATATGCTCCGCCACGAGGTCTTCGAGAAAGGTGCGCCCGAGCTCGACCTCGGTCGCCATCTCTGCCAGCTTGAAAGCGCTGGCCTGGTGGGCGGCGATCGTCCTGCCGAATGCGCTCCGCGTATGCGTGTACTCGATCGCCTCTTTCAGGCACTCCTCCGCCATGGTCTGACACTTGATGCTAACTTCGAGCCGCTCCTGCTGGAGCTTCTCCATCAGATAGCGGAACCCTTCTCCCTCTTCGCCCAGAAGATTGGCTGCGGGCACCCGGCAGTCGACGAACGCGAGCTCCGCCGTGTCTTGCATGTGGTAACCCATCTTCTCGAGCTTCCGCCCGCGCTCGAAGCCCCTCGCTCCGGAATCTACCAGAATCAGGCTGATCCCCCGGTGCCCGGCGGAAGGATCGGTCTTTACCGCGACGACGTTGAGGTCGCTCACCCAGCCGTTGGTGATGAAGGTTTTCTGGCCGTTGATCACGAAGTCGTCGCCGTCGCGGACCGCGTGGGTGCGAATCGCCGCCAGATCGCTGCCGGCGTCCGGCTCGGTGAAGGCCACGGTCGTGATCGTCTCTCCGCTCAAACAGCCCGGCAGCCAACGGCGCTTCGCCTCCGCTGTTCCGTAGCCGGCGAGATAAGGAGTTGCGACATCGCTGTGCAGCGGCACTCCGACCCCGAATCCGTCCCCCCGGATCAGCTCCTGGTTGACGATCATCGAGTAGCCGAAATCGAGACCGAGTCCCCCATCTTCTTCCGGCAACCACGGGCACAGAAAGCCCTGTTCGCCCATCTTCAACCACAGCTCCCGCGGCACTTCGCGCCGCCGCTCCCACTCTTCGGCATTGGGCGTTACCTCGGCCGCGACGAAAGCGCGAAATGCGCCACGGAAGATCTCGTGTTCCTCGCTGAACAGCATCGATGCCATCGGGTGATCTCCTCTGGCAGCATGCTACCCGACGGATCGGTTCAGCGACACCCCACGAAACGCACCGCCGCAAAAGTGTCGCGAAGCACGCGTCCCAGGCTCTCCAGCGTGTAGTCCACATCTTCGCGAGAGGTCCCCACTCCGAGCGAGAAGCGAAGAGCGCAGTGGGCGTCTTCTTCCGATAGCCCCATCGCGAGCAGTGCGTGGGAGGGATCCGGGTTGCCCGATTTGCAGGCGGATCCGGAGGAGAACGCCACCCCACATCGATCGAGGTGGAGCACCAGCGATTCGCCACGTACGCCCGGGAGGGTGGTATTCAGGGTGTTGGGCAGGCAGTGGCACCTGCTGCCGTTGCGGATCGCCTTCGTGGCGAGTTCGGCGATGCCGGCTTCGAGATGGTCTCGAAGCTTCCCCACACGGCCCATTTCACCATCGTTGAGCCGGCGCAGAGCGACTTCGCACGCCTTTCCAAAGCCCACGATGCCGGGAACGTTTTCGGTGCCGGAGCGCAATCCAGATTCCTGGCCGCCTCCGTGGACCAAGGGGTCGATCGCGACACCTTTTCGCCGGTAGAGTGCCCCCACCCCCTTCGGGCCGTTGATCTTGTGCGAAGAGACGCTCAGAAGATCGACGCCCAGCTCCCGCACATCGAGAGGGATCTTGCCCAGGGCCTGAACCGCGTCGGTGTGGAAGAGGATGCCTCGCTCCCGCGCAAGAGCAACGCACTCCGCGATCGGCTCGATCGTGCCGGTCTCGTTGTTGGCCAGCATGATGCTGACTAGCGCGGTGTCGTCTCTGAAGGCATCCGCGAGCTCCGCCGGATCGACACGACCTTCGCGATCGACCGGCAAGACCGTCAGTGCGTGGCCCTGCGCTTCGAGCGCGCGGCAAGGGTTCAGTACCGCGGGGTGCTCCACGGCACTCGTGACGATATGCGCTGGCCGCCCCAGCGCCCGAATCGTCCCTTCGATCGCCAGGTTGTTCGCTTCGGTGCCGCTTCCCGTGAACACGATCCGCCGCGCGGTGCAGTTGAGGACCTGGGCGATCTTACGGCGCGCGTCTTCCACCTTCGATCGGGCCCCACTTCCGATGGAATGAATGCTCGAAGGATTGCCACACTCTTCGCGCAAGAGGGGAAGCATCGCTCCGAGCACTTCGGCATCGACCGAAGTCGTGGCGTTGTTGTCCAGATACACAATACGTTTCGGCGGGTTGGGCGCGGTTGCGTGCCATGCGTCGAGCCCGGCCTTCGTTTCATCCTTCCGAGTGTCCGTCCCCCACATCTTCCCCTCCGATCTCACCGCCTCTACGAGACCCACTTCGCAAAGCAAGGTCTTGTACACCGGAAAGCCAGAGATCGGATCGAAATGCTCGAGATCCGTGAGATCGTTCACGTTGCACTTACGCCACGCCTTCGAGCCCAGCGGGCCTCCGCCGCCCATACCGGCGTCGACCGCGCCGCGCACGATCTCAGGCGTCACTCTTGCTCGGAAATGCGCCCGGCCGCGCGCCGTCTCTACCCAGACAGCATCACCATCCTCGATTTCACGTGCCGCGGCGTCGAGATCGTTCACGATCACCGTCGGCTCGGGAAGCCGCTCCCGCAGGCCTTCGACACCATGATGTTGACTGCGGAAATCGTAACGATTCCTCGCGCCTGAGTTGAAGACAAGTGGATAGCGTTCGGCCAAATCCGGACGGGACAGCGGTCCCTCCGCCGGCTCGGTATAGACAGGCAGGGGATCGTATCCGTGCTCTTCCAGAAGGGACGAGGCGATCTCGAACTTGCCGCTCGGTGTGTCGAATCCGGGGTGACCGTCGGCCCGCAGCCGCCCTTTTTCCCACTTGCGGTACTCCATCATCACCGTCGGAATCTGCACCGAGCCTCCGCGCTCGCGAACCTCTTCCACCGTGAAGCCGGTTCCCTCGAGCGCCCACTTTAGCAGCTCCTCTTCGCTTTGCGGATAGCGATCGCCGAAGCCCAATCGTTGCGCCAGCTCCGTCAGGATCAAGAAATCGCTGCGTGCGTCTCCTTCTGGCGTCACCAGGCGCTCCCGGATCTTGAAGAGCGGCCCGTAACGTAAGTACGACGTCATCTCGTACCCTGTTGTTGCCGGTAGAACGATGTCGGCATAGGCGGAATCGGCGGTGTGGTAGCGGTCGATGGTGACGAGGAAATCGAGCGCGCCGAGGGTCTCGCGCCAGAGCGAGGGGTTGGGCCAGGCGGTGATGATCGAGCCGCCCAGAATCAGCAGTGCGCGGAGGCGGTACGGTTCTCCCCGGAGGACAGAATCGGGCAATGCGATCGCATGGGACTCGCCCCGATACTGGCTGTAGACGGGAAAGCGATCTCTTCCGAGAGCCTTGCGCATGTCGGGATTCGGAACGAGGTGACGACGGTTCTGAGGAAACCGATTCTCTTTCATGCGAAAGAGCAGTCCACCCGGGACGTCGAGTTGGCCCGCCAAAGCCCACAAGGTGAATACAGCTCGGATCGCTTGCACACCGCTGTCGGAATACTCGAGCCCCGTATACATCACGGGGGCGGCCCCACGCGCCCCGGCGATCCGACGGGCCAGCGAGCGCACCGTTTCGGCGGGCACTCCGGTGACCCCTTCGACGACCTCCGCCCGATAGTGCTGTGCGAGCGTCGTCAGTCCTTCGTACCCGACCGTCCAGTTTTCGACGAACTCTTCCTCGATCAGCTCCTCTTCAATGAGTACTTCGATCAGGCCGAGCGCGAGTGCGCCATCGGTCCCGGGGCGGAGCGGAATCCACTGAGCGCCGGACTCTCGCGCGGTCCGGTTGCGCCGCGGATCGATGACCACCACCTCGGCGCCCCTCTCTCTCGCGCGTAGGATCCGCTGGTGGCCCGAGGGTGGCGAGTCGGTGGCGGGATTCGCCCCCCAAACCACGATCAGCTCCGCCTGATCCACGTCGGTGTCCATCGTAACGAACATTTCGCCCATCGTAGTATGAGGCGCGATCATCGCGAAGGAGACGTAGCAGAGCGCGCCTACTCCCAGCGAGTTCGGCGATCCGAAAGGGAAGAGAATGCTCGAAGCCGACGACACTTCGACTCCCGCGGGCTGAAAGAGGTCGCAGAGCGCCATATCGAAGCTGCCGCGCCCCGTGTAGATCCCGCAGGCTTCGGCACCGTGCTCCGACTTGATGGTCTCGAGACGCTCCACGATCTCGGCAAAAGCGTCGTCCCAAGAGATCGGCGCGAATCGGTGGCTTCCCTTGGGGCCGGTGCGGCGGAGGGGCGTTCGGAGCCGATCCGGATCGTGAACCACCCGCGGAGAGTGTCGCCCGATCGTGCAGATCATTCCCAGGGGATGATCAGGATTCGGGGCCACCTCGATCATGCGCCCCTCCCGCATCTCGACGCGGACCCAGCAACCCGCCGGACAGATCCCGCAAATCCCGTCGCAGACTTCCCCCCGTCCGTTCATGCTCGATTCCCGCGCTGAAGCAGAAGCAGCGCGAAATCATGATGCGCGTCGGTGTAGATCGCTCGAGTTTGCAGTCCGAAACCGGCGAGATAGTTGGGGAAACGGTCGAGACGGAATTTCCTCGAGATCTCGACGAGTACACGGCTGCCCGCTTCGAAGCAACGCTCCCACTCCAAGGACTTCACTCCGATCGATTGTTCCGCGGTGAAATGGGCGTGGATCTCTATCTGTTCTTGGGCTTCATCGAAACGCGCTTCGTGTCGCAATCCCCTCACGTCGACACCCGATCCGAGCTCTCGGTTCATTCGGACGAAGAGATTCTTCGTAAACTCCGCGGTGACACCGGCGGCGTCGTTGTAGGCCTGCTCCAACCTGTCGCGGTTCTTTACGAGATCAACGCCGACGAGAAAATGGTCTCTCGGATGGAGTGCGTACGTCACTTCGGTCCAAAACAGGTCTGCCTGGGGTGGCGGGAAGTTGCCGACGGTGCCGCCGAGAAAAAGGCAGAGCAGCGGTGACAGATCTTCGAAAAGCGGGAAGGCCTCTTCATAGGTTGCGTTCAACGCGATGACACGGGCATTTCTATGCTCCCGCGCCACCGCCGCCCCCGCGGCGTGCAAGGCCTCTTCACTAACGTCTACGGGCACGTAGGTGAGCTCGCCGCCGCGCGCGGCGGCGGCATCCAGCAAACGTCCCGTTTTCTCGGCGCTCCCGGAGCCCAACTCCATGAATCGCGCCGCGCCGGTAGCCTCGATGATGTCACGGGCATGACGGCTCAAGATCGCCGCCTCGGTGCGGGTCGGATAGTATTCGGGTTGCGCCGTGATCTGTTCGAAGAGCGCACTGCCCCTGGCGTCGTAGAGGTAGCGGCAATCCAGTTTCGGCGGATCGTTCTCGAGGCCCTCCACGACCGAACGAGCGAACGCTCCCCTCTCGTCTCGCCGCCGCCCGTGCAGCATGCAGCGCAATTCGTCGCGCGAGAGCGCGGCCTGAAAACGATCGATCAGCTCGCTCCGCGTGCGGTAGGTCGTGGCAATCACTGGGGCCTCCGAATCTGCTCCACCATCGGTTAGGTCGTCGCCTCACGCAATAGGGGTTTGGACCCGCTCATTTCAGGCCCGTGTCTTGCCGGTTTTTTCGTCCACACATCCGAAAAACATGAATTACGGGGTGGCGAGAGCGAGAGATCGGGCTTACCCTGGGGGCGCATTCAGATTTCGTAGATCCGTTCAGGCCCAGGCCGATGGACCGTCCAACGGCCCTGAGCGGGTGCAACCGTGGATCTTCAACGGGGACAGAATCGTGAAGAAACTTCTCTGTATCGGCGCAGCTTCGCTGCTCCTCTCCGCCGCCGTTCAGGCCCAGACCTGCTTCGATTTCGATCCGTACTGCGATGGACTCGAGCTGACACTGCAAGGTGGCATGATCACCGGCTGGTGGCGCAATACCGACTGCGCCGGTACCGACGTCGAAGTTCATGGGCGTGTCGTGGACGGCCAGGGCCGGGTCCAGTGCTTGGAGAGCCAGCCTTGCGTGGGCGGCTCCAACTGGGGCTTCGTCATCGATGGTCTGCCCCTCGACGGCACGATGACCATGCACCGCTGGGAGGACGAATGGGTCACTTGGCTCGACCCGCTGAACTACAACGACAGTCCTGGCCCCTGCCCCTTCGACGAGGGCTCTGAGATCATGGTCTCGACGATTCAGGCATTCGGCTCCGCCGAGTAGCCTGAAACCTGATAGCCCAAGAGCGGCATGACCTTCCGCTCTTGGCAGGGAGCGGCTGTATCGTGAGATGCAGCCGCTTCTCGTTGCGCTAGCCCGCATATCTCACCAACTTTCTGCTGTGGCGGCGCATCTCCGCACCCTGGCAGCACTTCCCTCCGTTT
>NYZA01000201.1 GCA_002686955.1 Gemmatimonadota bacterium | reverse complement strand
CCGCCCCGACCAGGTGGTGCGCGACCCTCTCGTCGGGGGCGTTCGCGTCCAGACTCTCGAGCACCTGCTGGTGCAGGCGCTGCGCGCGGACCCGACCCAGCTCTTCATCGAGGATCTCCGCCGCCGCTTCGGAACCCAGCTCGAACGATCCGTCATCGCGGCGGACCAGCAATCCGCGGTCGCGAAGCTCGTCCACATCCTCATCGAGCTCGGGGCCGTGGCGGGAGAGGATCACGCGGAGATCGGCGGGGCGGGCGGGGTTTCGCAGGATCGCCACGACTTCGAGGATCTTCATCGAAGGGGCGTCGATGGCGGCGAGCTGATCGAGGATCTCTTTCGATCCCTGCGTGCCCGCCCGATCGATCGCCGCGATTGCATCTTCATCGGTCGCAACTCCGAGGGAGGGCGGATCGAGTCGCCGCAGCGTGGCGAGGAGCGAACCCGGCTGACCTCGGCTCACCGCGCGCAGCCGCTCGATCGCCGGTCCCCTGATTCCGAGCCCTTCCACGAGCTCGCCACATTCCTCGGCCGTGAGAGCCTCGATCCGGATCGTCTCGGAGGGTCCGTCCGATCCGCAGACCGCCGCCAACGTGGCGGAGCGGAAGCCGGCGTCACGCCACGATCGGTGGAGCAGATCGAGAGTCACCGGATCGTCGGGGCCGTCGACCGATAGGAGCAGGGGAGTACCGATCCGCTCGCTCAGCCGATCCAACAGCGCTCCGATCCGATGGGCCCGATAGGCGTGGATCGCCTCCCAGGGGGCGTTCTCTCCCGGTCCCGCAACGAGCCCGGCCTCTACACCGAGCGCGGCGGCCCAACGTTCGAGTGTCTCGATGGCCCGCATCCACGGCTCTTCGCTGGCGATAACGAGCACGCGCCAGCCCTCCGCTCGGGCGCCCGCCGCCACTTCGCGGAGCAAGCGGGATCGCCCGATTCCGGGATCGCCGGTGATTCGCAACACCCCGCACGGCCGGTCGCGAAGCCAGTGGTCAGCGTCGCTCAGCGCCTTCGCGCGCCCGACGAAAGGGGGAAGCGCTCCGCTGCCGCGCGAGGGAGAGAGCGGCGCGCTACGACCATCGGGGTGGGGAACCAGCAACGCCTCGATCATATCAACTAGTGATAGAGGCATGTCCTGTAAGCTCAATGGAGGCTGCGGAATAACATCGTCAATCGGGACGTGATCTCCCGCCTGCGCGGCAGCGAGAATCGCTCTCGAATCCTCCCCATCGTGGGGAGGCATCCCGGTGAGCGCATGGTAGAGACAGGCGCCTAGTCCGAAGAGATCGGCCGCCTGGGTGGGTGCGGCGCCCCGGGCCAGCTCCGGGGCGACATAGTGCGGAGTGCCGGTCAGATCAGAGAGAGGCCCCCCGATCGGGCGGGCCAGTCCGAAATCGAGCAGGAGGGTCCGCGAGCCGGGGTCGGCGACGAGGATGTGGGCCGGTTTCAGGTCGAGGTGCACCATGCCGGCTCGATGGATCGCCCCCAACGCCGCGACTACCTGATCGATGACCGAGCGCAGCTCGTCCCAGGGCGGCACCGCTTCGCCGGCCCGCCCTCGCCACCATTCGTCGAGGCTCTTCCCTCGTGCCAGGGAGAGCACGACGTAGCCGCCTCGATCCGCATCGACCCCGAAATCGCGGGTGCGAACGATCCCCTCCGAAACGACGCGCCTTCCTATCCGCCATTCTGCGGCGGGATCCGCGCCACCGACGAGCTTGACCGCGACCGAAACGCCGGTCGCCTCGTCTTTGGCCTCGAACACGGAGCCGCCGGAGCCTTCTCCGAGCCGATCCCCCAGGCAGTAGCGCCCGCCGATCAGACTGTTGGTCACGCGAGTCTCCCCAAGAATTCGATCTTATCCTCCAGGATAACCACCGATTTCCCATTCGCGCACCTTCATTCGGGCCCCGAAGAATGCCGATCAACAGGTTGGAGAGTTGTCCAACCCCGAGGAACCGTGCTCTATCTGATCGCATTCATCGTTTCGTCGCTGACGGCAGGCCTCGTCGGCTATGCCATCGCGGTCTGGCTTCAGGCCGAGCAGGTCGAGGAGCTCGACCATCTCGACGAGCTCGAGGCCCAGGTCGAAGTGGCCCGCAAGGTCTTCGCGACCCTCGGCACACTACTGGCGCGCTCTCAGGAATCGGTCGAATGCCAGTCGCAGAGGCTCGGTGCCCTGCGGCGCGATCTGTCGGAGCGGGACGGGGATGATCCGGCGGACGTCGTGCGGATTCTCGAGGCCGAGATCGATCGGATCATCGCCGACAACCTCAAGCTGAGCGCCGATCTGCGTGATGCGAGGCGGACCGTCGCGCGTCAGGAAGAGGCGCTGAGCTCGATGAAGGAGGATGCCCGAACCGATTCTCTCACCCGCATTGCCAACCGCCGCGAGTTCGACCTCCGTCTGGCGAGCCAACACGATCGCTTCGAGAAGCTGGGCGAGGGCTATTCGATCCTTATGATCGACATCGATCGCTTCAAGCAGGTGAACGACGAGAAGGGGCATCAGGCGGGGGACCATGTGATCGCCGGCGTCGCCCAGCTCGCGGAGTTCTGCACCAATCCGGTCGATCTGGTCGCCCGCTACGGTGGCGAGGAGTTCGCGGTCCTTCTGCCGCGAACTATGCTGGGGGGCGCGCGTCTGATGGCCGAGAAGATCCGCGAGAAGGTGGAGCACACGTCCTTCTGGTTTCAGGATCAGCCTCTGCAGATCACCATCTCTCTAGGGGCCGGGCAGATCGTGGCCGAGGAAAAGCCGGAGGCGTTGTTGCGCAGAGTCGATGACGCGCTCTACGATGCAAAGAGACGAGGCCGCAATAGGGTGAGGGTCGCCGAGCCGGGGGAGCGCACCGTCGAGGTTCGAATTCGAGAGATCGCCGATGGTTCTGACGCGGCCGCCGCGACCCCTGAGCGGGATTGACGCGGTCGCGCCACCGTGTCAATCGGTGATCAGGCGAGTGTCCCCCGTGCGCGCACCATCGAGCCACCAGGGCTTGGGTACCGCCGCCCGCGCCGACCAGGGCAAGCGCCCGGTGTTCTCCCCCGGGAAGAGGAATCGGAGCACCTCGGGCAGCCTCGCCGCCCAGTCCCGCTCGGTGTGCTCGGCCCGCGCCGCCTCCACATAGCGCAGATCGGAATCGAGCACCATCCCACCGGCGACCAGCAGATCCCGGGCCCACCGACTCGCGTAGATCATCGGATCGGGGGTGACCGGCCGGCTCCCGTGTCCCCCTTCACGCGTGCCCATGTCGATCCAGAGCCGAACCCCTTTGCATGGCGTCACGTAAGCCATGCGATCGAGAATCTCGCCTTCGGCCCACCATAGGCTGGGCGAGATCGCCGCGACCCGACCGAAGGCATCCCCGTGATCGAGGGCGGCGTGCATGGAAAGAAGCCCACCGAGCGAGCTGCCGAGTATGCCGGTATTCGCCGGTCCCCTCTTCGTTCGGTAGGCCCGATCGATAAAAGACATCAGCTCCTCGCGCATGAAGGCGAGGTAGCGATCGGCACCTCCGCCCCCGGTCACCCGATCGACCACCGGCGTGTACTCGTCGGCCCTGGCCTTCGAGTTTTCGACGCACACGGCGATTAGCGGAGCGATCTCCCCGCCCTCGATTCCGGCCTCCAGCGCCTCGTCGAGCTCCCATTCGACGCCGAGGAAGGCCGTCGCCCGATCCATCATGTTCTGCCCATCTTGGCAGTAGAGGACCGGATACCTTTCCCCCTTCGCTACCTCGTAATTCGGCGGCAGATACACGAGCACATCGCGGGTCAGCCCCGTGATCTCCGAGGGGAAATCGAGGTGAACCCTCACGTCGCCGACGATCGTCGATCGGGCGCGCGGCTCACGGCGCCGCATGGCAGGCGGCGCCATCTCTCCGACGCTCGTGCACGCGCTCATACCGCGTTCTGGTCTCACGCTCTGTTTCGTTGGATGGGCAGGCGGGCCGACAAGTAGACCTCGCCCAAATGTTGGACTACTGATTCAAGAAGATACTCGGCAGGACGTCCGCCGGAAAACAACAGAACATGACACGGCCGCTCCGCCAACGCCAGCGGAGATCGCCCCTCCCCGGGGAAGGTAACCAGGACGAATAGCGATGCGTCTCGTATCGGCAAGAAGAGCCGCGGCCCCCCCATCGATTGGCGAAATCCGAGCAACATTGGGGATTCTGGCGCGGCAGGTGCTGCGGGCCGGCCTCGGTCTGGCGGAGCTGAAGGGCCTACTCTCCCGCACGCTCGCACGAGAGGCCGCCGAGATGGGGATGAGCACAACCGACATTTCGCAACGTCTCGGGATCACCGTGCGCAGGGTTTTCGATCTGAAGCGGGAGGCGAAGCTGGACGATGAGATCGGCTCTCGCGCGATGTCGATCGCATCGGCCTACATGGACATCCGCAATTTCTGCGGGAACCCGGGGAGGACCTTTCAGGAGATTCTCGAGTGCGCCCGGGCCCACGCTTGGCGGCACGGGGTCACCCGCAGAAGTCTCGAAGTGCTGCTCGATGCGATGCTGGAGTCGGATCCTCCGATGCTGTTGCGATCGGAGGAGCGCGGCGAGCCGATCTTCCGCGCCGGCGCCTCTCGAACGCGCTTCGCGGAAGATCCGCATCAGACCCTGGCGGCCCGCTACCTGACCCTGATGCGGGCCAGCGCCGTCAACGATCTGTTGCCCGAGGAGCAGCGCTACGTCACCTCGCTCTACATGCCGATCCAACTCGCCGCTCTTCCCCGCTTGGTCGAGGCGATGAGGACCAGCATCGTGCCCGGCGTTCGCCATTCGCTGGAAGGGCTGGGATTGGCGCCCGGCGAAGAGACGGTGCATGTGGTGGTCTACTGTGCGCCGGTTCCCGGGGGTCGGCCGGAGTAGAGAGGCGCGATTCGCTGTTTCGAGCGAAGATAAGTCGGCGCGCCGACCAGTGTCGCCTCGCGGGCACGCAGGGGCGGGAAGTTCGCCCCGAGAGGAGCCGCTGGGCTTGCCTGGCCAGGAACGACGGCTCTCCGCCCGCCAGTGCGCAGTCCTCTCGTCGAGGATCTCACGCTTATATCGAAACGTCAGCTTGCCGAGCGCACGCTTGACATGGATCTCCCAGGCCGATACCGCGGACAGGAAGAGCTCGGTGTCGGCCGATTCGAAGAGCGCGACCGCCGGCTCTTCGCGGCTCCTCGATCGCGACCAACTCCACCGCGGGCGCGTTTCGCTTGCAGATCACCACCCGTTCGCCGCGCGGCGTCGTAATAGCGGGAGAGATTGGCCTTCGCTTCGTGGTTTTTGGGCAGCATCGATCGGGCCACCCTCTTCGCGGAATCGAGGAGTGGGGTGTTCCTGCCTCACCAATTCGACAACCGAGCCAATATCGAAGCCCACTATCATGGCACCGGTCCCGAAATCGTCGCTCAAATGGCCGAGCGAGACGTGGCGCCCGCGGCCTTCGTCGCGGGTGTGGGTACGGGAGAAACCGTGATGGGTGTTGGGCGCCATCTGCGCGAGCGGATGGACGAAAGTGTAGCGATTCACCCGCTCGGGCCGGCGAACTCACCGACGATGCGAACCGGCAAGAAGGTGGGCAACCATCGGATCCAAGGGATCTCGGACGAGTTCGTTCCATCGATCCTCGATCTCGAGTGGCTCGATGAGATCGTCGACGTTTGGGACGGCGATGCTATCTTGATGGCGTAGCGAGTGGCGGCGGAGCTGGGCTTGCCGATAGGGATCTCGTCGGGGGCGAATCTGATCGGGGCCTTGCAGGTGGCGGCGAAGATGGGGGAGGACGCACAGGTGGCAACGGTGTTTCCGGATTCGCGCAAGAAGTACTTGAGCACCGACTACTGTTCCGAAGAGAAATGCAAGGATCACTACGTCAGCGGCAAGGTGGAGTTCTTGGGATTCGGAGTGCGGCGGATGGGCTGATCGCCCCCCCGGGGGCCGGAAGTGCTACGCTCCAGATGATCCAGGAAGGAGTGTTCGCCGCATGGAGCGTACGAGATGAAAACGAAGAACCGAAGAGAGTTGATCGCAACGGTCCACATCCTGTTCGGCGCTCTGATCGCATTATTCCTCACCGCCTCGGCCCCCGCGGAGGAATCCGTGCTCCTCCCCGCTGCGTCGTTCGATCCGCCAGCGCCGGGGCCTCATGATCGCTGCGCCGTCTGCGGCATGTTCCCGGCCAAGTACCCGAAATGGGCCGCTACGATTCTCTTCAAGGATGGGCACGCGGAGCACTTCGATGGCCCCAAAGACCTCTTCAAGTACATGCTGGGGATGGAGAGATACGCCAAGGGACGGGTCGGGGAACAGATCGAGTTGGTGAGAGTGACAGACTACTATGAGGTGAAGCGGATCGATGCCCGGTCGGCGTTCTTCGTCTCTGGTTCGGATGTGCTCGGCCCGATGGGCCACGAGCTGGTACCGCTATCGGAGCGAAGCGCCGCGGAGGAGTTCATGAGGGACCACGAGGGCGAGCGAATCGTCGCATTCGACGAGGTCGATGCGGCGCTGCTCCTCGGCCTCGGTGGAGGGAAAGCCGGGACCCCATGAAGACCCGCGGATCGAGCATCGCCGCGGGGGCTTTCGTCGTCGCCAGCGCCCTCGTGGCCACGGCCCTGCTCCACGCGGCATCGGCAACGAATGGCGCGGGACCTGAGCAGGCGGCCACCGCGAGGCTCGTGCGCCGGCTCGGTCTGACCGATCTCGCCCTCTTCACCGAAGCGCGTTACACGCGCCACCCATCGCAGGCTGATCTACACTCGGCCTTTCAGGATCATCCCATCTCTCTCGATCACTTCCCCTCCGGCTCGTTGGTGGCTCCGACGCGGGATCGGAGGGAGGGGGGGTTTGTTCGTCCGGAAGAGGGAGGTGCCGGTCGATGAGGTGCTGGATCGAGAGGCAACGCTATTTGATCGACTTCACTTTTTCATCGCTGATGCGGCGGCGCGCGAGGAACCTCATGCTTTTCGCCGTCTATGCGCTGGTCGTCTTCTTGCTCGGCTCCGTGATGCTCTTCAGTCATGCGATTCGCCAAGAGGCCGCGCTTTTGCTGGCGGGCGCACCGGAAGTGATGGTGCAGAGGCTGGTGATGGGACGCCACGATCTCGTCCCCGCGTCGTATCTGGAGACGCTGAAGCGTTTTCGTGGCGTTCAAGAGGCCGAAGGGCGACTCTGGGGCTATCTCTTCGATCCGGCCTCTGATGCCAACTACACACTGATGGTTCCATCCGCCCGCGACCGGGAGCACCGGCTCGAGGCCGGCGAAACGATCATCGGTCAAGGTGTCGCCAGCGCGCGCGGCGTCGATGTCGGCGAGACCCTCCTGTTGAGGTCGCCGGCGGGGGAGTTCTTGAAGCTGGACGTCAATGATCTCCTCTCCTCCGACTCCCAGATCGTCAGTGCCGATCTGATTCTGTTGTCCGAGGCCGATTTCCGCCGCTTCTTCAGGTTGCCCGATGGGGTCTTCACCGATCTTGCCCTGAGGGTGAGCAATCCACGTGAGATCAACACCATCATCGAGAAAGCCGCACGCACCATGCTCGATGCCCGTTTCATCACGCGGCGCGATGTGTTGAGCACCTATGAGTCGGTCTTCTCCTGGCGCGAGGGGTTGTTGCTCGCGCTCCTTGGAACTTCGATCATGGCCTTTGCCATCTTCGCTTTCGACAAAGCCTCGGGGCTCTCGTCCGACGAGCGACGAGAGATCGGCATCTTGAAGGCGATCGGTTGGGAGACGAGGGATGTGATGGCGATGAAGCTCTGGGAGGGAGCGCTGGTCTCGCTCAGCGCCTTTGTCGTCGGCTTCCTTTTGGCCTATGCGCATGTGTTTCTCTTTTCCGCGGGCCTGCTCGATCCGGTCCTCAAAGGGTGGGCGGTCATCTTCCCCCGTTTCACGCTTGTGCCTCGTATCGACGGGCTGCAGATCGCAACACTGGCGTTTTTCACGATCGTGCCCTACACGGCCGCGACGATGGTGCCGATCTGGCGCGCCGCGACTACCGATCCCGATATGGTGATGCGATGATCTTCCTCGAGGGAGTGACGAAGGTCTATAACGAAGGACTGGAAAACGAAATCCGGGCCGTACGGGAGCTAGCTCTAGAGATCGAAGGCGACAAGACTACTGTTCTTCAGGGGCCGAGTGGATCCGGCAAGACGACGCTTCTGACCTTGATCGGTTGCCTCGCACGACCGACGAGCGGGCGGATCGGAATCGAGGGTGAAGTTGTTTCCGGCTTGCCCGAGAGGTTCATGACCGAGGTCCGCCGCAAGACCTTCGGATTCGTTTTTCAGCGCCTCAATCTCATCCGAGGATTGACCGCGATCGAAAATGTGATGTTACCGGCCTATCCCTTGGGACTGGACCATGGCCGGCTCCACGAGAGGGCGACCGATCTGCTCGATATGCTGGACATTCCGAATAGAGCGGGCACCAAGATCGAACATCTCTCCGGCGGCGAAGCACAGCGTGTCGCCATCGCTCGCGCCCTCGTCAACGATCCGCGAATCGTTATCGCCGATGAGCCGACCGCCAATCTGGATTCCTCACTCACCAAACAGTTCCTCCGCATCATCGAGAGGCTCCGAGAAGAGCGAAGAACGGTGCTCTTGGCAAGCCACGACCCGCGCATATGCGGCGCCGACATCGTTGATCGTGTCGTGACGATGGAGGACGGAACAATCAGTGAAGGCGGTGTCGTGGAGGGAAGCGTGTGATCTTCCACACGCCGATCATGGCGATGCTGCTCGCATCGGGCCTCTCCTCGGCGACCATCGTTTGGGCGGCCGGCTTCGGCATTCGAGTACTCCGCCACTGGGACATCGAAAGCGGAAGCGCCCGCCAGCTCGCGATGGAGCGGCGCACCCATCTCGTCTCCACCGCCCTCGTCTGGATGATGGTCCTCGAGCTGGCCTCGCTGCTGCTCTTCGTCTTCAATGCGGACCGAATGTCGGTGATGTTCGCGGGGTCGATGTGTGCCGTGGGCACCTTGAACGCAAACCCCTTCGGTTTTCCCGCTCTGATGATGAAAACAGCGGTGTTTTTCGGGGCGACTCTCTGGCTGCTCGTCCATCGGGTCGACCTGAAGGGACGCGACTACCCGCTCACCCGCCCAAAGTACGGTCTTCTGATCGCCATGGCGCCACTCGCGCTGGCGGCGGCGGGCTTACAGCTCACCTACTTTCTGGGTCTTCACGCGGATGTGATCACCTCGTGCTGCTCCAGGCTCTTCACGGCCGAGGCCGGAAGCATCGAGGCGGAGTTGGCGGCGATCGATCCGGGACCGGCGCTGCTCCTGCTGTTCGGGGGACTGGCGGTGGTTCTCGGCTTGGCGATTCTCACGCGGCGCTTCGAGCGCGCCGTCGCCGTCTACGCTCTCGCGGCTGCTCTATTCTTCGTGGCCGACATCGCGGCGACCGTGTCGGCGATCTCCCCCTATGTCTACGAGCATCCCCACCATCACTGCCCCTTCTGCATCCTCAAACCGGAGTTCTCCCACGTCGGTTACGTGATCTACCTTCCGCTCATCGCAGGCACGGCGTTCGGCCTCGCCGCAGGTCTATTGCCGCAGCGTCCGCCTCCGGCGAGCATGAAAACCGAGCTTCCGAGGATCGCACGGCGATATGTAGCGATCTCGGCGGGCCTCTTCGCCGCCTCCGCCCTGGTCGCGTTGGTGGCGATCGCGCGTTCGGGCCTGGTCCTGCTCTGATGGAATCACAATTCAAGAGACCATCCCCTGCTCATTCCAGCGCAATCGGAACCCTGAGCGAAGCGAAGACTTTGCGTAGCAGGCTCCCGGCAGATACCCTCCCCCGATGCGCCCCTACGACCTGATCCTCTTCGATGTCGACGGTACCCTGATGCACCACCCTCGCGGGCTCGTGATCTGGGAGGTTCTGAACGACCATTTCGTCGGTGACCTCACGGTCAACCGCGAACGATATCGGGCCTATCGCGCGGGGGAGATCACCTACGGCGAGTGGGTCGATCTCGATGTGGGATCGTGGCGCGATGCCGGTGCCACGCGGGAGCAGATCATCGACGCAATCTCCGATCTAGAGCCGGCTGTGGGCGCACACGAGACCTTCGAGGAGCTCCAGCGACGCGGCTATCGGCTCGCCGTGATCTCGGGGACGATCGACATCGGCTTGGATCATCTCTTTCCCGAGCACCCTTTCGAAGCTGTCTTCACCAACAAGATCGAGTTCGACGAGAGCGGCGCGATCGCCGGCTGGCAAGCGACACCTTTCGATCTCGACGGCAAGGTGCGGGCGATGGAGGTGCTGGCGGAACGCTTCGGAACCACGATAGAGCGTTGCGCATTCATCGGTGATGCCTTCAACGACGTGCCGATCGCTCGGGCCGCGGGATTCTCGATCGCCTTCAACAGCCGTTGCGACGAGCTGCTCGAAGTAGCGAACGCGGCCGTGCCCGGCCCCGATCTCCGCGCGATTCTGCCCCATTTTCCCCAGTCCGAATCGTAGAACGCGACAATGTTTCTCGACCGCTACGCGAATCTGATCCAGGGCCTCGCCCGCGATGTTACCGCCCTAGGCTCGTCCCCCTTCTACGGCTACATCTGGCTCCTCTTTCTTGCGGTCGATCCGCGGGTCAGCCTCGATCTCCTTCTCACCTTCGCGCTCTTGATGGCGATCAGCTACGCGATCAAGGCGCTCTGGTTCAAGCCGCGCCCCGACCACGTCGAGGGAGTCGTGCACGACAACGTGCTCGAGCAGGTCGACGCCTCTTCGTTCCCCAGCGCCCACTCGGCCAGGGCGGCGGCGATGGCCTGGATCGTCATCGGCGCGGTGGAAGCCGGCCCGGCTCTGGCGTCGATCGTCATTCTGGGTGCGCTGGCGACCGGTGGCTCTCGGGTGGTGCTGCGCCGCCATTCGGTGGGTGACGTGCTCGGCGGATTCGCGATCGGTGTCGTTGCCGCGGTGGCGGTCGAGATATTGGGGCCATGACACGGAATCGATCCCGGGTCGCCATATGACAAGGTCGACTCCTAGCCCGGATATCTCACGAGATTCCGTAGCGAGACCGTGCAGGTTCTTGTCCTGCCGGTGCTTCGTGCCGGTTCGACGCGGAGGCGTAGTGGTG
>NYZA01000200.1 GCA_002686955.1 Gemmatimonadota bacterium | reverse complement strand
GTCCACTGGTCGGAGTGGAGCCCCCCGACCTCTTCCCTGAGCGCCCGGAAGCCGGGGTCCCCCATGGCCACGGGGTCCATCGCCCGGTCCACGAGCCCCGCCCGCGGCACGTCCACGTAGCGCCGCCAACCCGTGGGTCCTAACGCGATGCCGAAGATCCGCGTGCCTGGATCGAAGCAAAAGCGGAAGAACTCCGTCTGGACGGGCACGACGAGGGACCAGGGCGTGCGGATGCGGAATCCGCCGGGCCCCTTGTCGAAGCGCACTCCGCCCTCGAGCACGAGGATGAGGTCCACCGCTCCCTGAGGGTGATTGAGGAGCGGCCCCGTGCCGCCCGGCGCCACCATCTCGTACATGAAGCGGATGTCGCTCCCGAGGCCGGGCGGAGGCGCCATCAGGCGGAATCTCAGATCGTCTGGCACGTCGACTCCTCCGGGGCTGTCCGAGCGGTTTGTCGCCTTTCTCCAATACGCCGACGCGTTGCCCAATCATGCTTCGAAAGAGCGGCCACTCTCGGCAAGCTACGGAACTCGCTTCGAAAGGGACCTCGCCATGGACCCATTGCGACTGGGCTCACTGATCATCGGCGTGATCGCGTCGATCGCCACTCCAAGCCTAACCCAGCAACTCGATACGCTCGAGGTCTACCCCTCGTCCATCACCCTCGGGCTCGCCGAGACGAGCGCCGTTCCCATCGTGGCCATCGTCCGGTACGACGACGGGTTCACGTTCGACGTCACCGACGAGGTGCTCGTATCCGTCGCCAACGAGTCCGTCGTGGAGCCCGTGAACATAGTGCACGAGTCCGGTGGAGACACATTATCGTATTGGTACCTTCGAGGCCGGTCGCCGGGTGTGACGTCGATATCGGTGTCGACCCAGGGACTCGACACGGATATCTCGGCCACCGTGGTCTCCGACGCGCCCGAGCCCCCTCCGCCGCTCTCCAGGACGGCGATGGAGATCGGCACGAACCTGATCGACGTCTCCGACATCAGCCCCGACCTGGTCTTCACCGACGTCTTCATGGTCTCCCGACCCTGGGTGTCGAGCACACTGGACGGCTGGGACGATCACCCAGGACCCGTTACCGTGGACAGCCTGGGATGGGTGGAGAGCCTGCTCCCGGACCAGGTGGCCGACACCATTCTTCTCCTGGAGCTCGACGGCGGCTACCCCATGGGGAGCTACACGCTGACCTGGGAGGGCACGGGGTCCCTGATCCTGGAGCGGGGGTGGACCGGGCTCCCCTACTCCACGATCCCGTACCCCGACCTCGGCGACGTCCACGTAGCGGAGGTCACGATCGGACCTTCGGACGACGGCGGCGTGCGCCTGAGAATCGTCGCTACCGATCCCGGCGATCCGATCCGGAGCATCCGGCTATGGATGCCCGAAGCCGTCTCGGGCGTGAACCCCACCAATGCAGACACCCCCCCCGAGGACCCCTTCCTCGAGAGCTTCGTGGCCCAGGTGTCGCGCTACTGCACCCTTCGCTTCGGCAACTGGTTCCGGGCCATGGACGGCACGGACAACCAGTCCGAGACCTGGGGGGACGCGACCACGATCCACCACGCGACGCAGGCCCGGAGCTGGGGCATCGCGCCGGAGTGGCCGCTACGGCTCCTGAATCGCATCAACGCGTCCGGACGGGGCTGCGAGGCCCGCACCGACGGCTGGTTCGTCATCCCTTACCGTGCCGACGACGGCTACGTGCGGCGTTTCGCGGAGCTCGTCGCCACCACGGTGGATTTCGCCGCCAATCCCGAGACCCGCGTCTACGTGGAGTGGGCCAACGAGGTGTGGAACCCGAGCTTCGTCCACCTCGGCTACGCCGCCGAGCTCGGCATCGAGCTGGGTCTCGACTGGGGGACCGGAGACCCCTGGATCGCGGCCACGGGCTATCAGGTCTACCGAAGCCGACAGATCTTCGAGATCTTCGAGGACGTCTTCGCCAGGACCCACCCGGTTCCCGGGGGAGTGGACCGCCTGCGGCGTGTTCTCGCCGGCGCATCCGCGTGGCCCTACATCAACCACGTGCTGCTCGATCATCCGGGAGCCGCGGACGAGATCGACCTCTTCGCCGTCGCGCCCTACGTCGGTGTCGAGATCGGCGGCGCCGTCAACGAGCTGCCGCCCAGCAGCCTTCCCACGGTGGACGAGCTCCTCGCGGCCCTCGACGATCCCTCGGACCCCGACAACCTGGAGAGCAGCGACGTGGAGCAGCGCATTCGCGACATGGCTCAGGTGAAGGCGCTGGTGGACTCCTGGTCGGCTGCCTCCGGCAACGACATCGAGATGGGCGCCTACGAGTTCGGCCAGCATCTGGCCGGCTGGGGATACTGGATCGAGCCCCACGTCTATCCCCTCTTCGAGGCGGCCAATCACGACCCCCGCATGGGCGACATCTACCGTCGCCTGCTCCTCGGGTGGCGCGACGTCGGCGGGTCGACCGCCAACCACTTCCTTCACCGGGACAAGTGGTCGCAGTGGGGACTCTTCGGCGCGCTGGAGTGGTACGACGAGGACGAGACCACCCTCCCCGTCCGCCGCAAGTACCTGGCACTGCTGGAGGCGCTCGAGGTCACCGGGCCGATCCTTTCTCCGCGTGCCGTCGTGCATCCTCGTTAGAGGAGGGTGCCGCTCGCCGGGGTCACGCCTCCAAGGACCCGATGTTGGACATAGACCATGAACGTACCGTTCGGCACATAGGCGTCGAGAAAAAGCGATTGCCACTCATCAACGTTGGCCGAGATCGTAAGATCCTCCACCAAAGCGACATCCAACGCCAAGTTGGGCGGGCAGACGGCAGCCTGCGCGTGAGAGTACGGGTTCGCGAAGGTGAGGGTGAGAACACTAAGAAGGGTTGGAGTGCGCATGGTGGATCTGCCTTTCTTGTCGCGGCCAGGAAAACCGGCCGCTCGCCTGGATGTGTCGCCCCGGGATGTCCGGAACGGTTGCCTGCGAGATGGTGGCGACGGGTCCTCCGTTACACGCTTCCTTGCCACGAGGATTCTGGGCACAGCTTCTCTTCAAAGGGAATGTGAAACGCCTACTACCCCGCCTCCTTCGGCGTCGATGACACGCTCACTTTCGAAGTGGCGGCTCGAGACTCCTGTGACCGATCCCTCGATCTCGATCGAGTTGATCGCGGCGGAGGACGTGCTCCTCCTCCACGGCCTTTCGGAAGTAGTGGGACGCTGGGTCCCGCGGGGGATCCGAGTCGGCTACAGCTGCCGAAGCGCGATCCCGCTCCAGGTGAGGCCTGCCCCGAAGGCCACCAGCAGCACGTTCTCTCCCCGCGACACGCGACCCCCTTCCATCAGCTCCGCCCACGCTAGCGGCACCGATGACGACGCCGTGTTTCCGCAGTGCTGGATGTTGATGACCCATTTCGCGAGCGGGATCCCCACGCGGTCCGCCAGCGCCGAGATGATGCGCAGATTGGCCTGATGGGGGATGACCCAATCCACCTCATTCAGAGCGAGGCCGGCGATGGCGCAGAGCTCGCCGATGAGCGATGCGCCCCGCTCGACTCCGAAGCGAAAGATGGCGCGCCCGTTCATCTTGATCGTGCCGTCGGAATCGGGATCGCCCATGCGGCTCGATGGGGGGAGCACGCACCCGCCCGCGGGCACCTTGAAAAGGTGAGCACCGGATCCGTCGGCGCCCATGCCGGCCCCGACGACCGACCAGCTCTTCTCGGTCTGCGGCCCCACCGGCTCGAGCAGGCAAGCGGTCGCCCCATCGCCGAAGATCAGCGCCGTCTTGGCGTCCTCCGGGTGGATGAAGCGGGTGGTCAGGTCGGCCGTGACCACCAGAACCCGGCGGTAGATGCCCGTGTGGAGCATGGCCGCGCCGGTGAAAAGGGCGGTCACCCCCCCGGAGCAGGCGCCGTTCAGATCGAAGGCACCGGCGTTCAGCGCCCCGACGCGGTGGGCGAGCACCGGCGCCGTGGGGCAGAGTAGATGGTCGGGGGTGTAGGTAGAGAGCAGCACGAGATCGATGTCCCTGGCGTCCACGCCCGCCCGCTCGAGTGCCATCTTCGCTGCAACTGAACCGAGACCCGATGCGCTGTCCCCGGGGGAAGCGACGCGTCGCTCCACGATGCCGGTGCGCTCGGTAATCGAATCCGCATCGATCCCGAGGCGAGCCGCCAGCTCCGGATTGTCGAGCCTCTGTTCGGGCAGTGCCCAACCCGTGCCGCTGACGTTGAATCTCACCGATCCGTCATGCATGAGGAACCTCTGGTGGTCGCGGTGACCGCTCCTTTGTAGTCCGACCTTGCTCATTGGTGTCGGCCATTCGCCGGTTCCCACCACTGGAAGAAGAGGGCCCGCGCTGCCACCAGCGGAGAAGGCCGCCCTTCCTGGGGGCATAGATCCTCGTGCGTCGGACGAGGACGCATATCGTAGCCAGAGTCGCGGCGGCGAGCCTCGCGCCCGCTCCCGCACGGTGAAGAAATCGATTGACTGGGGGATCGATCAACTCAATCCTCTGCCCAGCTTCGGCACGAGCCCCCGCGTAGGATCGGCTCTGGCGGATCGGAGCCGATGAATCGGCGAGACAAGAAGGTCCCGAACGGAGCTTGCATGGAACAGAATATCGTCGTAGAGCGGTCGGAGCGGGTGTGCACCCTCCGGATCGACCGCCCCGCCAAGAAGAACGCGCTGACCAGCGAGATGTACGGACGGATGGCCGACGCCATCTGCGACGCCAACGACGACGCGGAATGCCGCGCGATCCTCATCACCGGGGTCCCGGGCACCTTCTGCGCCGGCAACGATCTGAACGCCTTCATGAACCCCGAAGGAACGGGGGAGCAGGTCCTTCGTTTCCTCCACGAGCTCTCCCATGCCCCCAAGCCGCTGGTGATCGGAGTGACCGGGATCGCGATCGGCATCGGGGCCACCATGCTGCTCCACGCCGACTACGCCGTCGCGGCGGACGATGCCCAATTCAAGATGCCCTTCACCGAGCTGGCCCTGGTCCCCGAGGCCGCGTCGACCCTCCTGATTCCGTCTCGGTTGGGACGAAGGGTTGCCGGCGAGCTCCTGCTCCTCTCCGAACCTTTCGATGCCAGGCGGGCCGTGGAGTGGGGATTCGTCAATCGCCTCGTGGCGGCGGATCGCGTGATCGAAGAGGCCATGGGCGTCGCTCGGCGATTTGCGGCCCTTCCCCCGGACGCGGTTCAAGCCACCAAGAAGCTGATACGGGAGCCGGAGATCGATCGTATCGAAGCGGCGATGCGGCGCGAGTTGGACTGCTTCGGCGAGCGCCTGCGCTCTCCCGAGCTATTCGAGGCGGTGGGGCGCATGTTGGGAAAGAACGACGCTCCATCTTGACACTCTGCCGATGGGAGCTCTCGAACGAATGATCCGAGTTGAATCCGAGGTCGGCCGATTGCGGCGGGTGCTGGTTCACGAGCCAGGGCCGGAGGTCGATCGCATGGTCCCGGCGATGATGGAGGAGCTGCTATTCGACGACATTCTGCACGGCGACGGTGTTCGCCACGAGCACGCCCGTTTTCGTCGAGTGTTGCAGCTTCTCGGCGTCGAAGTGATCGAGGCCCGGAACCTCTTGGAGCAGACACTGGAGCAGCAAGAGGCGCGCACTTGGTTGCTCGACCTGATCGTGGACGCCGTGCCGATCAATCTGCACGACCCTTTGCGTGCCGCGGACGCCCCGACATTGACGCAGTACCTGGTAGAAGGGGTTCGCTTCGAGCCCGATCACAAAGGCATAGAAGCGCACGAGCTCTACGAGCTGCCACCCCTGCCGAATTGGTGTTTTCAACGAGATCCCCAGATCGTCATCGGGTCCGATGTTCTTTTTTCGTCGATGGCCACCCCGGCACGCTACCGCGAAGCATTGCTATCGCGGACCATCTTCCGCTTCCATCCCGAGCTGAGATCAACGAAAGTGATGCTCGATCCCCTCGCTCCCGAGGCTGGGCGACCTCTCCTTCTGGGGCTGCACAGACCGCGGATCGAAGGTGGCGATCTGCTCGTGCTCTCCAAGGATCTGCTGGCGATTGGCGAATCGGAGCGCACCAACGCCGTGGGGATCCACCGCTGCATCAGAGAGCTTGCCAGACGCGAAGGAGGCCCTCGTTACCTTCTGATCGCGAAGCTGCCCAGACGGCGTGCCTACATGCACCTCGATACACTATTCACTCCGGTAGATCACGATGCGTGCCTTGTCTACGCTCCAGTGATTCTGCGCGAGGGCATCGAGTCGGCCCAAGTCTACGAGTGCGACTTGCACGCATCTCGGCCGCGCCCGGCTCTCAAGGGTGATCTGCTGGCCGTTCTACGCAAGCACGGGTTGGACTTGGAGCCGATCAGCTGCGGAGGCGCTGACTACGTCGCTCAGCAACGGGAGCAGTGGACCGACGGGGCCAACTGCTTAGCCCTCGCCCCAGGGATCATCGCGCTCTACGATCGCAACCTGCGGACCGCCGAGGAGCTCGCGCGGCGCGGCTTCGAAATCGTACGCGCCAAAGAGATCCTGCTCGGCGGCAAAGAGCTCGACCTGGGTAGCGCCGGTCGGACCTGCATTCTGCTGCCCAGCCACGAGATTTCCCGCGCTCGCGGCGGACCTCATTGCCTCACCCATCCGCTCCTACGCGATGTGTGACTTGGAGGAATTCGAGGCCTACCGGGGTTTGTCGGCGTTGGCGGACCATCCCCACCCCAGCACCTCCTCGACGGGGCGTCGAGCGAAGACCGGCGGCATTCCGATCGGTGCCGGCACTACGTGATTCTGGCTTCCCTCCCAGCGAGAGCGGTCCCACACCAAATACCATGATCCGGCCGGCAGGTAGACAGAGCGGGAATCGGATTCTGGATCGAGGACGGGCGCAACCAGCAGATCAGGCCCCAGAAGGTACTGGTCTTCGACGTCGAGAACATTGTCGTCATTTGGATAGTGGAGAGCCAAGTGGCGCACCAAGGGACGTCCGGTGGCGGCGCTTTCCGCGGCCATGGGGCGGATTACACGGTCCGCGACAATCTTGTGGATGCGGGTGAGACGAGCGAAGGCCTCCTCGGTCTCTTCGTCGGAATCCCACTGCCAGTTGCTCGTTCGAAGCAGACCTTCGTGGGTACGCATGATCGGAGTGAAGGCCGCCAGCTCGGCCCAGCGCAAGAAGAGCTCCTTGCTGCGGGGACCTCCCGAGTAGCCGCCGATGTCGTGGGTCCAGAAAGGGACGCCCGCGATACCGGCCGATATGCCGGCCCTAGGAACCGTGCGGATTCCATCCTGGTCGCCCCAAGCGCACTCCTGGTCTCCGGCCCAGACAACCTGTTGCACTCCCTGGGCCCAGGCCCCACCAGCGCGGCTGAACATGACGAAATCATCAGCTTCGTTCCGCTCCTGCAACACCTCCAAACAGGCTGCCTGGAATAGGGCGGGATAGTGGTTGTGGACCGCCGGCGCCCGCCCCTCGGCGAGCACCCCGTCGAATGGGAGCCATTCACCGTAGTCGGCCATGAAGCCGTCCATGCCGTGGTCCAGCATGCCGTGGACCCAGTCTTGAAACCAAGTGGTGGCCGTTGGAGAGGTGAAATCTACGAACGCCACCGCGAAGGTGGAGTGCCATTGCAGGTAGGGCGTCAGGCCGAAGGGGGGATATCCGACGGCATAACCGGCGGCGGCCGCCTCGCGGTAGCTGGGGTTGCCGGGCACGAGGAAGCCGTTGATATAGCCGAGAAAGCGCTTGCCGCGCTCGTGGATGTCGTCGATCAGGCCGGTGAGGTCGGGATACAGTCTCTCGTCTACCTCCCAGTGGTAGCGCAGGCTTTGTATGATGGGTAGCGGTTGTCGCCCTACCCAATCCTGCACCCACAGGGTCGAGACCGCCATGTCCGGTGCGTCGATGCGGTCGAGCACCTGTCGCACGCGGTCTTCGCCGCCTTCCACGGCCACCCAAGCATCGAACGCCCAATCAGGGGGCAGGACGGGGCGGCCCATCACGGCCGAGAGCTGCTCGATGGCGCTCAAGGGATCGGGGCCCGCGACCAGGTGGAAGGAAAAAGTGTCGCGTTCCCAAATTTCGATCTGCCACTCGGCCGGAACGCCCAGGTCGAAGACCGATCGCTCGTCGCATTCCAGCAGAAAGCCCACGCCCCGCGCCGGGTCCAGAAACATGGGGACCGGATAGTAGCTGTCGTGTGGGCCGCCGACCCAGGGCAAGAGCGGATCGGGCGAACGGCCGAGGCCCTGCTCCGAGACCCAAATCGGCACCCGGTGGCCGGTGTGATCGACGTGGGCGAACTGCTCGCCAAAGCCCAGAAAACGATCGCTCGCATCCCGTTCGAATCGCAGGCGAAAGCCGCGCGGTGAGCCGGTGCCCTCTCGATGGACGTCGACCCGGAGGCGCCCCTCGTCCGCTTGCTGGAAGATGAGGCTGCAGCGCGCGCCCGATCGCTCGCTCGAGGCGTAGCCCAGGCGGAGCGTATCGGCGTGACCGACTTCGGAGGTCAAGATGTCGAAGGCGAAACGCTGCTTGTCATGGCGGAGGAAGTCGAAGAGCCCGAAGTGATGAATGGTGGAGATGGAGAAGCGCTCGGCTATGAGAAAGGGTGCGTCGGGCGTGGCGAGGAGCGTGCGTTCGCCCTGCGCGATCTCCCACGCGCCTGTGATGTCGTCCACATGCACCTCGAAGTTTCCGATCGTGTGCACGGCGGCTCGCGGTGAAGTGCATACGATCAGAGCCGCCAAGAGAACGAGTAGGTGGCGGGAGCTGGTGAATCGGTTCATGACTGCGGCAGCTTCTCGAGAACCCACGGGCTCTCGTGGTGATCGACGGCGTCCAGACCGGGTCCATACTCGAGATCGAGCGCGGCTGCGAGCAGTCCACCGAGCGGTAGCGGTTGGCTACGCAGCGCCTGTAATCGTTCCATCATACCTTGCCCACCGGCCCGCCGGGCCACATCGCGGACGCCGAATGGGCCCCGATCCGCAACCATGATCCGCCACCTAACGCGCGCTTAGCCATGCGCCTCTTGGCCTTGTCCTTCGTCACTCGCCCCGATTTGATGCTCAACGTAGCTCCACTACGCCTGCGCTCAAATCGGTGCGGTTCCTCGACTAGGAGCCTATGGAGTCCACGGCGAATTTTGGCGTGTCGTACGTCGTCCCGACGAAGACGGTGCCACGGTTGGCTTGAATATCAGATACACCGTAGGGAATCGCAATGCCTTCTGCGTCGGACCGGAAGTCGTGATCGCTCACCGCAGTCGGTTCGCGATTCCACGAGACCCCGGGGTTTTTGAATACGCCAACGAGTTCCTTCTTCTTGGTGTCCACACTGATAGCCGGCTGACCTTGGGCGGCGAAGCGCTCTCGGAGCGCGGTGATACGAGAGAGCTGGGCGTCTCGTTCGGCGGGGGATCCTCCGGCGATCTTCTTGTGGTTGACTCGCAGGGCAAAGCTCATTCCCTTGAGCAGGTGAGCCACGGTTCGCGCGGAGACTTTTGTTCCGAGTTTCCTGAGCTCTCCGGCGACTCATGGCCACCGGACTCTGCAATCCGCTGATTGCGTTACACATTTGGGGCGTGCCTCTAATAACGGTCGGAATCGTCGGTGTCGCGAGTGTCGGCGCGCTCTGGTATGCGCTCGGGCGCGGCCCGACAAAGGCAACCGTCGAAGTGACGCTTGGGATCGTGAGTTGTTATATTCTCGCGCTGATTGTGTTGTTCGAGGTGGGGATGGTGGGGTAGCAAGGTTGGTGTGGAGAGAGCTTCATGGTGGATGTGGGGGACGCACTGAACTTCGGCGCTCCGTCGTTCGGGGCCAGGCATGCGCGACGGCCCCGCGCCGTCGAAGACGCGATCCTGGGGGAAGGCGAGTCCGCCTATTCGGATCGATGGACTCGCCATCTACATCCCCTCGACTCCTTCTGGCCCGCCCACTCGATCTTGAAAATGAAGACGCTGGTCCATTCCGTCATGTGACCTGACCGTCAGTACAAGCCGTCGCGAGGATTTCCCTATCCCCATCGTCGCCGATGTCGCAGGTCGAGATCGCGGTCCAGGGCGATCGCTGGCATGGCACCATTGAAGCTGTAGTCGATCTCCTCTTTGTTAAACTCCCCGCTGTACTGTTGCTACCAGGCGACATCATCTGCATCGTGTCCAGCGGCGAGAATACCGACACCACCGTCGAGGCGGTCAGAGCGACGATGAGCCTCGCCCCCAACAGAAAGGCAGCAATGAGATGAGCGATCCATCCGCACCGATTGTCGTGAACATCGAAGATGTAGAGGAGATCACGCGCAGCAGCGGCGAGCACTGGGGCGCCTCATACAAGCCGATCACGCCCGCCTTGAGCGAGCTGGAGGGCGGCCGACTGGGTGTGAATCTCACTCGCCTCGAGAAGGGTCGGACCGTCTGCCCCTTCCACGCCCACCAACGTTCCGATGAGGTCTTCTACGTGCTCAGCGGTCGCGGCGTGCTCCGATACGGTGTGGAGCTCATACCGATCCGAGCGGGCGATTGCATCTCCTGCCCAGCCGGCAACGGGGTTGCCCACCAGATCGCCAACCCTCACAACGACGATCTGGTTTATCTCGCCATCGGCGCCAACGATCCCGACGAGGTCGCCGTCTATCCAGACAGCGGCAAGGTCCTGGTTCGAAGCCTTAGGCGAATCGGCAGGCTGGAATCGATGGAGTACATGGACGGAGAGCCCGAACGACCGAGAGTTTTCGAGCTAATCGATGAGCGGCTGGGCGGCGAGCCGCCGCCCCAGTAGTCGAGTGCGAAGCGAGCAGCTACGAGGGCGGCTCTCGAGATCGTCAGCGAGGCCGAAGCGCCCGACGCTCTCGATCTGCTAGCATGCCGAGTTCGTGCCTTTCTAACTCACCGCTCCATAGGATTTCGCGTGACCTACGCCCTCGCGCTCGACTCGCAGGACATCGCCCTCGAGCTGCACTCTCTTCTGGAAGAGCTCGATCCCAGTCGCTGGCGGGCCGAGCTGACCGCCGCCTTTCGCTCCCGGCTCGACGAGGTCGAAGATCGAGTGGCGGCGCTGTTGGAGAAGTCGAAATGCCATCCACGGACCGAGCTGGCGGGGCGCCTGAGCGAGCTGCTCGAGGTGTTGCGGGCCAGCACGCCGGCTGCCCGGGTCCACGCTGCCGAGCTCCGCGCCGACTGGATGGCGTTTCGCTCCCAATTGGTCGATGCCTACGAAAGCCTCTCCATCGATCTCAAACCCTGGTCGATCCACGTTCCGAGCCTGCGCCCCACCAACTACGCCCGCAATCTCTATCATCTGGCCAACGGCGTCACTGCGCTGCTCCTCATCGAGCTGGTGCTGCGGCCCCCGGCTCTGGTGCTGACGGCCGCCGCTCTGGCGGCGCTGGCCTGGTCGCTGGAGCTTGGCCGGCGACACAGCCGCCGCCTGCAGAAGGTGCTCATGGTGATCTTCGCGCGGGTGATGCATCCCCATGAGCGGATGCGCGTCAACTCCGCCACCTGGTATGTCACGGCTCTTCTGGTGTTGGCACTTTCGAGCCCGCCCCTCGTCTGCGCTCTGGCCGTCACCATCCTCGCCCTGGCCGATCCCGCTGCCGCGATCGTGGGCCGGCGTTGGGGTCGCATCCCATTGATCAACGGCCGTTCGCTCGAGGGCAGCGTCACCTTCTTCGTGGTGGGATTGGTGTCGTCATTCGCGGTGATCTCGCTGTTTCACACCGGCATCGGCGTGGGGCCGGCGCTTCTGGTCGCCGCCGGGGCCTCGGTCCTGGCCGCGCTTGCCGAGCTGGTCAGCAAGCGGATAGACGACAACTTCACCATCCCGGTCTCGGCCGCTGCCGGGGCGACGCTGATCCTGGGGCTACTCGGGCGGATCTGAAGGGCGAACCGGATGATCCCGATCCACCCTCGGGTCACGAAACACTTTCCGACTCGGCCGCCCTCGTTCATGGGCGCACCCGGCTGGAGCCCGCGATGCCTCGACTTCTGAAGTTCACGCCTGAGCACAGGCTCTTCCGCGAACAGTTCCGCAGGTGGCTCGAGAGCGAGATCGTCCCTCACCACGAGACCTGGGAGCGGAAGGGGTTGGTTCCGCGGGAGATCTGGACCCGGGCGGGGGAGCTGGGTTTCCTCTGCCCCTCCCTCCCGGAGGAGTACGGCGGGCTCGGCCTCGATTTCCTCTACTCGGTGGTGATCATCGAGGAGTGTGCGCACGCCAACGCCTCGGGCCTGCAGCTCTCGTTGCACAGCGATATCGTCGCGCCCTACCTGGAGCATTTCGGCGGAGAAGAGCTCAAACGCCGCCTCCTGCCCGGCTGCGTGTCTGGAGAGCACGTGCTCGCTATCGGCATGACCGAACCGGACACGGGCTCGGATCTGGCGGCGATCCGCACGACGGCCGTCCGGCAGGGCGACGAGTACATCGTCAACGGCCAGAAGACCTTCATCTCCTGCGGTCAGACCTGCGACCTCGTCCTGGTCGCCGTGAAGACCGACACCGAGGCCGTACCCGCCCACGCGGGGGTATCGCTCCTCCTCGTGGAGGCCGACCGGCCCGGCTTCAGCCGAGGACGCAACCTGGAGAAGATCGGGCTCCACGCCCAGGACACCTCGGAGCTGGCCTTCGAGGACTGCCGCGTGCCGGCGGCGAACCTACTGGGCGAGGCCGAGGGACAGGGCTTCTACCAGCTCATGCGCGAGCTGCAGCAGGAGCGTCTC
>NYZA01000199.1 GCA_002686955.1 Gemmatimonadota bacterium | reverse complement strand
TCGCGATCCTCGCACTGCTGGTTCACAAGCTGGACTGGCGGGAGCTGGCGGCCAATCTGCATGAAGCACGCCCCCTGCCGATCGCCCTCGCG
Organism: Gemmatimonadota bacterium; assembly: GCA_002686955.1. GTDB lineage: Bacteria. The sequence goes on along the minus strand of NYZA01000199.1, from coordinate 31,907 downwards.
CTCGTGCTGGTCGTTCCCAACGTGTTGCTCCAAGCGGTGAAATGGCGGGTCCTGATCGAACGAGCGGCACCGGGGGTCGCCTTTCGAGATGCGATCCGCTCGCTACTTGCCAGCTTCCCCCTCGGACTCGCGACACCCGGCCGCGTCGGTGAGGCGGCGAGGGGGTTATATGTCGGAATCGGAGATCCGATCCAGCTCTCCGGCTCGTTCTTCATCGACAAGGCGCTGAACGCAGCCCCGCTGCTGATCATGATGAGCGCGCTGGTAGCCGGCACGGCCGGCGCCCTGCCCGCGCTGCCCTGGATGCTCGCGACCTTCGCATTCTTCGCGATCAGCGCTCGACCGGCCCGCGCCCAGGAGCTCTTGCGCAGCGTGGCCCCCCCCCTCTCGAGTCGCCTCGGCCGCTTCCCCGCCGCCCTCTCGCATGCCCGCCCCTCGGCGATCCTCTCCGCCACGCTCCTCTCGGTGCTCATCTACGCCATCGTCTACATCCAGTACACCGCGCTTCTGCGCGCCTTCGCCCCCACCGCGACCCCCGCGGCCGCCGCGGCGGGCTTCATCGCTATCAACCTGGCGGGCTCGATCCCGGCAACGCCCGGCGGATTGGGGACGCGCGAGGCCGGCGCCGTCGTCGCCTTGCGCGCCTTCGGCATCTCCGGAGCGGCGGCGGTGAACTCCTCACTGCTCGTATTCCTTCTCAATCTCGGGCTGCCCTCGCTGATCGGGCTCTGGATCGTCGCCCGCGGAGGGCGCGGATGATCGAGCTGCCACCGCCTGAGTGGAGTGGGCTGCTCCCCGCCCTCTACGCGGAGGTGCACTACCGCCACGGTCGCCTGCCCTCATTGCTCTACCGCCCCTTCCCCGAGGTCGTGATCGATGTGCCGATCCGCCTGGAGCCGGGGTGGGAGGGGGACCGTCTGCCGGTTCTCCTTCTGATCAAAGATGCCCATCGATACCCGGTCACGATCGAGTCGATCAAGATCGATCTCCGCGCGCCACGGGGCCGCCGCTTCGGCACGATGATCCCACTGGAGTGGGCCTGCCGCGAGCCGATGCAGCACAAGATCTTCTACGTCGATCTCGGCCCGCTCGCCCGGCGCGGGGAGCTGGCTGTTGCCGGTGAAGTGCGCCTTCGTGAGGACGGGGGGCGAAGGCGGAGCCGTCGCGTACGGATTCGGGGCGACAGCTACGGGCGTTGGCCGACGATGCTGGCCACGCGGGCGGCTGCCGATCCGTACCCCTCCAAGCCTGGCTGGGTCGGCGGCGATCTTCACCACCACACCGCCTACACCGCCGATCAGGTGGAGTTCGGGGCTCCGCTGGAGGTAAGCGCCGTCTTCGCCGCGGCGGCGGGCTGCGGCTGGGCCGCGACGACCGACCATTCCTACGATCTCGACGACGACCCCGCCGACTTCCTGCGCAATCGACCGGATCTTCCGAAGTGGCGATCGCTGCGCGAGGAGGCGCGGCGGCTGAACGCGGCGGGGGCGGGGGCGTGGCTGCTCCCGGGCGAAGAGGTCTCGTGCGGCGGCGTCGACGGCCACAATCTGCATCTCTTGGTGCTGGGGCACGAGAGTTTCCTGCCGGGCGTGGGGGACGGAGGAGAGCGCTGGTTTCACAACGCCGCGACCTTTCCCCTCACCGAGGTGCTGCGGCGGATCGAGTCCGGACCAGGGATCGCCTACGCCGCACACCCCTTCGAGCCGATGGGGCGTCTGAACCGCTTTGCATTCAATCGCTCGACCTGGTCGGACGAGGATGTGAGGGCGCGGGGCCTGCACGGACTGCAGCTGTGGAACCGAGCGAATCCCGACGCGTTGCGGATCGGACTGGAGCGTTGGAAGACGTTCCTGGCTCGGGGGCTTCGGCGGCCGATCGCCGCGGGGAACGACGCCCACGGCAGCTTCGCATTGGGGCGATCGATCGCGCTCCCTTTCCTCAGTCTTTCCTGGGGGAAGGAGCAGATCTACGCCAATGCGAGGACGCTTCTGCGAATCAGGGAATCGTTGGGGGACGGGTCTCTGCTCGATGCGCTGGCCGCCGGTCGGTCGAGCGTCACCAACGGGCCTTTTCTCTCTCTGGAAGCGCTACAGGCAGACGCGATCTTCGAGTCGGGCGATAGAATCGCGCCCGATCGACCGGCGACGATTCGCGCCCGAGGACGATCCACCGCGGAGTTCGGACGCCCCTCGTCGTTGGTAGTACATCTCGGAATGGAGGGGCGAGGGGAGCGGGTTGCGGCGGCTGCCACCGGCGACGGTTGTGGCGAGATCCGCGCCGAGTTCCTGTTGGAACCGATTCCCGCGAGAGGCTGGATCCGGGCCGAGCTCCGCTGCGGGAATCCGGAAGGAAGCTGTGAGAGGGGGCTGGCCCTTGCGAATCCGATCTACTTCTGATCGGCCTTCACTTCACCATCGCGCGATCGAGAGCCCTGCGCTCGGTCGAGCATCGTTCTGACCATGCGAAGCAGCGCGTCGGTCTTGACCGGCTTGGCCAGATAGTCGACCCACTTCCCGAGAGGGCCTCCCGCCTGGACCTTTTCGGAGGGGTATCCGCTCATCAGAATCGCGGGCATATCGGGATCGAGTCGGCGTATCTCCGCCAGCGCCTCCCGGCCGCCCATTCCGGGCATCACAACGTCGAGCAGCACGAGATCGATATCGTCCCGTTCGCGCGCGAAGAGCGACGCGGCCGACGCTCCGTCCTCCACGGCCACGACTCCATAGCCCCTCAATTCGAGGATCTTGACCAACAGCCGGCGCACCGAAGGGGCGTCTTCGGCGAGCAGAATCGTCTCATCGCCGCCGGCGACCGGTCCGACCTCCGGCAGCGCTTGGTCGCTGGACTCCGCCGTCCTGTGGGCGATCGGAAGCAGCACCCGCACACTCGTTCCTTCACCGACTCGGCTCTCCAACTCGATCTCGCCCCCGTGCTGCTTGACGATCCCGTACGCCGTCGACAGCCCGAGGCCGGCGCCTTCTCCCGGAGACTTCGTCGTGAACAGAGGCTCGAACGCCTTCTCCAGGACCGCGCGGCCCATCCCAACGCCAGTATCGGAGACGACCACGGATCCCCACTCAACCACCGACAGGGCTCGATCGCTCCCCGGTGTCGGCCGATTCGCGGGCGCCTCCGAGATCGAAATCGTAATGGTCCCCCCCTCGGGCATCGCATCGGCCGCATTCGTCGCCAGATTGAGGAGTACTTGCGCGAGCTGCGCGGGGGCCGCTTTCACCACGACTTCTTGCGCCTTCGGCGGAACGATATCGAGTCGAATCCCCTCTCCCACGACATGAGAGAGCATCGGTACGAGCTCCGAGACTCTTTCGGCCAGATCGAGAGGGATCGCTTCGATGGACCGGTCGCGACCGAAGGATGCCAGGCTTTCGGCCAGCCCCGCGCCCCGGTCGGCCACCTCGAGAATCTCCTGTAGGTTCTCCCGTAGCTCCGTACCGGCCGGAGCCTCGGCGAATGCCAGATCCGCGTGCTCGAGGATGCCGGTGAGCAGATTGTTGAGGTCATGGGCGATGCCGCCCGCCAGCTCACCGAGCCCTTCCATTCGGTGTGCGCTTCGGAGCTGCTCCTCGAGAGCCTTCGTTCGGCTCAGATCGACCAAGAACGCACATACCTCCGACGTGCGGCCCATGCGATCGGTGGCCACGGGGAACCCGATGATCGAAATCGTGCGGGTGCCCACATCGGAGATCAGCTCGATCTCCTGTTCATGGCTCTTGGCGGTCTCGAAGACCCGCTCCGTCACCCGAGCGAGCGCATCGAGGCCCACCGCCTCGGTGAGGTCGTAAAGGTAGCGCCCCCTCTCGTGCGACGGTGTCGTGTCGAGCAGCTCTCCGACCGCGTTGTTGCCATGCAGGATTCTGCCGCCCCTGCCTTGAATCACCACACCGATCGGAGCGTGGTCGAAGATCCCCTGCAGGGTAAGGGCCATCTCCGTAACGGGAGCGGCGAGCCGCCGGCTGATTCGGTGCACGATCGCGAGCGAGACCACGATCAGAAGCAGTCCCAGCGCCGCGATCAGCGACAGTCCCTTCATCAGCTCCCGAAAGGAATCCTCACGTGAGATTCCCACGCGCACGACACCCAAGAGCTCATTTGCATAGCCGCCGACCAGAGGCACGTCGACCTCTTCGATCCGCTGTCCGTCTATCAGCAAGCGCTGGATGATCTGGACTCCGCCGTCAAGCACTCGCATCGCTTCGCGGGCGGCCGGATCGTACGGTTGGGTGTCGTTCAGGGAGGGATCGCTGTGCGCAAAGACGACACCTTTTCGATCGTGAATCGCAATGTAGGCGATGTCGGAGTGCTTTCGAACGAGATCGTCGACGAGCAGTCGAGCATGGTACTTGCCCGAAAAACTCACGCGCTCGATCGCATCGGAGATCACCAGCGTGGTCGTGGCGGCCAATCGATCGACCTCGCGATTCGCCAGCCGAATCAGGACCAAGCTCCCGCCTATGCAGATGACGGTCACGAGCAGGAAGACCACGGTCCCGTACCAGAGCAAGAGCCGCGAGCCCAAACGCTTTGCCGCCCGAATACTGATTTGCGACTTCGATGGTTTCATCGCAAAGCGCCCCCACCGGCAACTCGGTCGACGCTTTCCCATCGCCATTGCGGAGTCTTGCTCGGCCAGGGCAGGGCGAAAGGCTCGGGGTGCTCGCCGGACCACCCTCCGTAGCAGGATAGGGTCTCGCGCGTGATCGGAAAGACCGGAACTCTGATGAGCGGACGTATCTCCTCTCCGTTCAGGATCGCCCATCCGGCCCTCATAGCCGCGGCCCCCATATGCCGGCGGAACAGAGCGCAATCGATGACGGTCAACCTGTCCGCCCGGATGTTTTCGACCGACTCAGGATCTCCGTCGATGGTGGCGACCAGGATCTCTCGGCGACCTGCTTCGGCCAGTGCATCCACGAGGGCAAGCCCGCCAGCGTTGCTCACGGAGAAAACCACGTCCACCGAAGCGGAATCGGGGAAATCGGCGAGGATCTCGGCTCCCGCCATCGCGCCGCTTCGGGGTTCGATCGCTTCGTATGTCCCCACGATCGTCAGGGATTGCTCGAGCCGATTCAGTGCGTCCAGGAAGCCGTTCACCCTCTCGACCATCGAGGCGAGGTGCGGGTACTCCACGAGCGCCAAGCGGATCGTGTGGTCGTCGGGGAAGCGGGACGCGATATACTCTCCATTGAAGAATCCGGCCCCGTAGCCATCCGAGGTCACGTAGCTCTCGATCGCGCCGCCGTAGATGTACTGGTCGTAGGTCACGACCGGCATCCCCTCGCCGTTGGCCCTACGCAGGGGGCGGGAGAGGGCCGCATTGTCGGAGGGCTGAACGATGAGCAGGTCGACTCTGGCCGAAATCAGCTCGTTCATCTGGCCGATCTGGCGTTCGATCCCTTCGGGGCCCCCGCCCGCGACCCGCGTCTCGATCCGAATCCCTTTGACTCCGGCTGCTTTGGCGGCCTCCCGGATCCTCTCGGCCTCGCTCTCGAGCCCCCGCCGCATGGCCATGTGCCCCGGTATCTCCATCGACCCATAGAGCACACCGACCTGCCATGGAGAGATGGAGTCGGCACACGCGCGGGGCTGCGCGGGCAGGAAGGCTGCCTGCAGTAGGGCCAAGGCGGCGAAGCGGCGGATCGAAGGGTCCAAATCGTCCTTTTTCCGGCACCGAAAGCGACTGAGCATCTACGCCGATCAAGTGTAGACTGCGCCGTCACTCCGTGGGCGCACGGAGTTCCATTCGACGTCGAACCTCCCGATCGAAACCATGCCCAGCTCCTCAATCTTCCGCATCTCCGCCGCGTTCATCGTCGCGATCGCCTACACGGCGGTCGGGGCCCGGTCGTGGAGCCAGCCGATCCACGAGGGCTCGCGCCTCTGGCTGCAGTACCTCGCCGGCGTGCTGGTCTACGGCAACCTGATGGCGCTCGTGACCGAGCTGGGCGCGCTCGTCCTGAGACCCTTGATCCGCCGCTCCATGCCGAGGATCTGGTTGCCGCTGGTGGCGCTCGCGCTCGCGGCGTCGACCGGTGAGCTCGCGGTCCGCTCCAACCTCGATCTGCCGCCCCTCATCGGTCTGAGCGATCCGATCCGGTTGATCCTTCTCGCGAAAGCGTTGGGGGGTGGAATCCTCGTGACCCTCCTCCTACTCGCGATCCCATGGCTCCTATTCAAGGGTGGAGTGCTGCTCCATCTAGAGCGCCTGCGCAGGCCTCTCGGCGTTGCTTACGGTGCTCAACTTCTGGGGACAGTGCTCTGGGTTCTGCTCACGAACCGCTCGCTCGCCCCGCCGCCGATGGCGGACTCACCCGACGCGCCGCTGCGTCCGATCGCCGATCGTGGATACGCTCTGGTCTGTGTCGATGCCGCGTACTGGAAGATCATCGACGAGCTGATCGAAGAAGGTCGTCTGCCGAACCTCGAGCGTATGCGCGATAGCGGCACCTGGGGGCATCTGATCACCTACGGTAAACGGCTCTCGCCGATCGTCTGGACGACCCTCGTCACCGGTGTCACCGTCGACAAACATGGAGTGGCCGGCTGGACCGAGCCCAGCAAGGAGGGGCGAACGATCATGGTGCCCTCCACGTCGAGACGAGCCGCGGCCCTCTGGAACGTGGCCGACGCGGCGGGCCTCTCCTCTCTGGTGCTCAACTGGTTGATCACCGCGCCGCCCGAAAAGGTCGAAGGCGCGATCGTTCCGAACTTGGACTATGTCTTCAACGGCGTCACCCCACCGACCCACCCACCGGCGCTGAGCGCGGCGGTGGTCCAGGAATTCGAAGCGGCCGCCTACCCGCGGGGAGATGAGGCCCTAGAACCGATCCAAAAGGTCGACCTCGTGGAGCGGATCTACGAAATGGCCACCCGGATTCGCGATTACGACATCGTCGTCACCGGCACTCAAGCCACCGACGACGTGCAGCACCGTCACTTTCTTCACCGCTATCCCGAGCTTTTCGACGATGAGTACTGGGAGAAGCCACCCGAGGAAATGCGCCGCTTCAAAGACACGATCGCGGAGACCTACGATCGGGTCGATGCACTGCTCGGCCGATTCGCCGACGACGGCCGTGCGATCGCCCTTGTATCGGACCATGGGGCCCGGCCGCGCACCCGGGCATTCGCGGTTTTCAACATGAACGCGCTCTTCGAGGATATCGGTGTCGCGCGCTGTGCTCTCAGCAAGAAAGGGGAGCGCTCCGGCGACGCCGATCTCGACGCATCGGTCGTCTTCGCCGCCGGCAACGATGCGTGGCACAACGATCTGGCGTTCTTTTCGCAGCCTCCTCCAAACGCGGAGATTCCGCGGGCGGATCTCGATGCGATCTTCACAATGCTGCGTTCGATGAAGGTCGAAGAGAGCGAAGAGCCTCTTTTCGACGAAGTGGTCGATCTTCGCGATTCGGATGGCGGCAAGCGGTTCAAACGACACAAATCGAGGGGAGCCGTCGGCGTTGCGATCATGTCGAGTGTGTTGCGCCAATCCCCGCGGAATCGTTCGGTCCGGGTCGGTGACGAGATGCGGCCCTTGGCTTCCTATGTGCACGTGCGCCAGAACATCAACGGCAGCCATGCGCCACGTGGCGTCTTCCTTTTTTCGGGCGGGAGCTTCCCGGCGAAGGGTGCGATCGACAAGCTCTGCCTCGACACATCGTTCTCGGAGCTGCTGCGCTACCTGATCGGAACTTCCGGCACCGCCGATCGCATGGTCGCGATCGCCCGCGCATTCGGGATCATGGATCCTTATTCGACCCTTGATATCGCGCCGACATTGCTCTCCTATATGGGCCTGCCGATCGCCGCCGACATGGATGGCAGAGTCATGGGACCGATCGTCGAGGGAATGCAACACGGCGAATCCTCGCGGCGAAGCTACGCCGCGCTGATCCAGGGCCGCGATGCGGCGGGCGATGGGCCGAGCGACGAGGAGAATGAGAAGATAATGGAGCAGTTGAGGGCCTTGGGATACGTCAACTGATGTAGCCGAGGGATCGAAGGTGCTCCTTGAGCGCCTCCGGCATCTCCTTCTCTTCCTCACCGCCGGGGCGGGCCCCTTCCACTTCGTAGGTCGGCACGCTAGTGATCGGGTGGGAAGCCAGAAACTCCTCCGTGAAGAGCCCGGTCAGCGGCTTTCCCGGCATATCTTCGGCCACGGGGAGTCCAGCGCCGAAGAGCATCGTCGGTGTCACATCGTAGATGCTCGAACGGGGAATCTCAGCCCCGGATCGAACGAGAGGACCGTGCGCGACGACGATTCCATCCAGGTTGTGGGCGCCGCTGAAGGCGCGGCTGGTAAGGTCGACCAGACGGGAAAGAGGAGCAGCTTCGCCATCGAAAAGGGCATTCGACCGAGCCATCTCGCGCTCGGATGAACGCCCTGCCTTCATCCTCTCCGCGAAGCGCGCCGCATCGACCCCGATCTCGACATCGCCGCTCTCGACGACTCGCGCGATAAAGAGAGGGAGGTCGCTCGTCTCTTCGGTGATCCGCAGCACCCGCTCGGCGATCACCTCCCCGAGCTCGGGGGTCGCCGGCTTGATATAGACGCGCGGATAGATCGTGACGTAGCCCTCGCTCGCATCCGGTTCCAGTCCGATCACCGCCAGCAGGTTCTCTACATCGATGGTAAACTGGTTGCGGTTTCCGGCTTCGAATCCATGGTCGGAAACCACCAGAAGCAGATCGTACGGACCGATCGCTTCGAGCGCACGTCCGACGGCTTCGTCGGCATGTCGGTAAGAGTTCGGAATCACCTCCCGATAGCGAGCGGTCTTCGCTGCGTCCACCCCCTCGAACTTCTCCGGCTCGAGCCAGCGCCAGTAGAGGTGGCTCTCGTTGTCCACCGTGTCTATGTAGAAGGCGGTGAAATCGGTGGGTCGCTCGCGCGCCAGGCGGGTAAAGGAATCGACCTTCACGTCGAGCAGGGCTTCTCGGCTCAGGTGGAATCGATCGATCTCATCGGGCCACCAGACCCCCGCGGCTCGCACGCGCCCAAGAGCGCGGGCGATCGTCGAGAAACGCCCTCCTGCCCTTGCCCAGTCGCAGTAGATCCGCGCCAGCTCTACCGGGGAGGGCAAGGAGCTGTGGCTGGCGGTGAAGCGCAGGCGGTTGACGAATCCGTAAGGGTCCGGTTCGGACTCGGGGCCGTGGGCGGTCCAGCCCGGGACGGTGAACCCCACGTCGTCCGCTCGAGGCGGCCACGTGATCAGGTAGCCGAAGGTGCCGGTGCTGTAGCCGTGATCGCGCAAGACCTCCCAGATGCGGGCACAGCCAACGCTCTTGGCGGTCTCGGTCGCTCCCGAGACCCCGTGAACCGCGGGTGCCCTACCCGACGCGATCGTGGTCCAGACGATCGGCGAGAAGGCAGGCAGCTCCGACTCCAGTACGCCGCGAGCCCCCTCGCGGACCAGACGCGCGATATTCGGAAGCTCCCCTTTCGCGATCAGAGGGTCGATCCTCTCCCATGTAGCCCCGTCGATCCCGAGCAGTACGATCCGCGGCTTCCCGGGATCACGGCTCCCCCCCACCGGCGGCTCGCTCGCGAAAAAGGGTGCGAGCATCGCTCCGAGCAGCAGAAAAGCCGCGAGACCCGTCGCGCGCCGTAGCGGCTTCGGCCGACCGATCCACTCGCGGCCGAGCGCCCGGAGCGCGGCACCGGCCATGATCCCGCCGACCGCCCCAAGCACTCCGGGAACGAACAGTCCCAGCAGCAGCAGGATCGGCCGATGATCGAGCGACGCTCCCGCCAACCCCGCGACATCGATGACGAGCAAGGCCAACGCAGCGGCGCAGAGGGCACCGAAGAGGGCGGAAGATTGAATCGTTGGGGCGTTTTGGTTGCTCATGGTGCACTAATCGGCCGAAACGGCGGTGGAGCGTAGCAGATGGCCCATCGACCGCATCGATCCGCGACCCAGGACGAACATGGTCGCGCAGCGATCGAGCGACACCCTTTCTCCATCCTCGCATTCGGCCTCGATCACATCGAGAGTACCCGGCGCGAACAGGACGCTGGCGTTCGGGGAGCGGTAACGCCACTCTTCGCCGATCGAAAGCTCGTGCGTCGCTCCGTCGAAGCGCGCTCTCAGAGTCCACGCTTCCGTATCTCCGCGAAGATGATAGGCGTTGTCGGTCTCGGCCTCGAACTCCCGCCCATCGAGATACAGGCGAGGCTTGTCCTGGTAAGGAGCTCTGGCCGTCGGGCAGAAACTCTCGCAATTGCCGCATTCGTTGCAGAAATCGGTGAGAACCGCGACTTGCAGCGATTGCCCGAGCGCAAAGGACGTCTTCGATGTTTCGATCCAGCCTCCATCGCGCCCCTCCAGCACGGGCAGCGACACTTCCAAGGCCGCGGTCTCGTAGGTGAAGAAGGCGAGGTTGGGGCAGACGCTCACGCAAGTCGAGCAGAATAGGTCGCAATCGAGACAGCGCTCCGCCTCGGCGATCGCGTCTTCGGGCGTGAGTGTCTTCACGATCTCCTCAAAACCCTTCCGCTCTTCCGGCGGCCGATGTCGCTCCTTCACACGCCAATCCCGAAGTGCGCGCCGCCTCAAAAGATCGACCAGATCGCCCTGTTGTGTCTCCTTCTTCGCCGGCTCCACCCCCTCTTCCCGCCGCCGGATATCGCGTGCGATTCGCCGGCCGTCGCCGAGGGCGCCAACGATATTCGATGGGCCCTCGCCGGCAACATCCCCCCCCGCATACACACCGGAGAGCGAAGTGCGCATGCTCTTCGGGTCGACTTCGATCCACCCTTTGTCGTTGATACGCACCGGCTCCCCGCCGAAGAAGCCCAGGTCCGCACGTTGCCCGATCGCGACGATCAGTGCATCGAGCGGCAGCACGAAACGCTCGCCCGTATCTTCCGGCCGCCGGCGTCCCGAAGCGTCCGCTACGCCGAGACGCATCCGAGCACATTCCAGGCCGATCAGCCGCCCATCGCCCAAGCGGGCGGCCAGCGGGGCAACCAGCTCCGTGATTCCGATCCCCTCTTCGAGCACGGCTTCGATCTCTTCGTCCTGCGCCGGCATCTCGGCCCGGGTGCGGCGGTAGAGGATCGAAACCTCTGTCGCGCCGAGCCGGGCCGCGGCTCGGGCACAGTCCATCGCCACGTCTCCACCGCCGATCACGCCGACATTGCCCTCCAGCGCCGGCGGCTGGGCATTGCGGGCGTCACGGAGCAGCGCCAGGCCATCGAGCACCCCCTCGCCCTCCTCTCCCTCGATGCCGAGCGGCAGGCCCACCTGAGCCCCGGCCGCCACGACGACATAGTCGAAGCCCCGCGCCCGAAGATCGCTCAAAGTCAGGTCGCGACCCGCGGCCACACCGGTGCTGATCTTCGCACCCAGCGCCTCCAGCCGCCGCAGATCCTGATCCACGACCCCTTGCGACACCCGGAAGAGAGGGATCGTGCCCGCCACCATCCCGCCCGCGTACTCCCGTGCCTCGAAGAGCTCTACGCCGTATCCCGCTTCCGCGAGGAAACCGGCCGCCGAGAGACCGCATGGGCCGGCCCCTATCACTCCTACTCGCGCATCTCGGCTCGCCTTCGCCCTCGCATCGACCTCCCGCTCGTGCTCCATGATGAAGCGCTTGATCTCGCGGATCGCGAGCGGCTCGTCTTGGTGCGTTCGGATGCAGACACGCTCGCAGAGGTGATCGCAAGCATGGCCGAGGACCGCCGCCAAATGGTTGTCCTCGCGGGTGACCGAAACCGCCTCGCCGAATCGTCCCTCGCGCACCAGACGCATGTACTCCGGCACTTGCTGGTCGATCGCGCACTCGTCGGAGCAGGGAGCCTCGATGCAGTCGAAAGTACCGAGAGAGCGCCGGGTCTTGGTGAGGAGTCGATCGAATGCGTCGCTGTGCAGTGTTCTGTCATCGAGAACATCGTTCGCGTAGCCGCGCAGATTCGCGAGCGCCGCGCTTCGATAGGTTGCGGCTTCAGATGAAGAGGAGCGGCGTTCCGCAACAGCAATCGCAAACCGATGAAGATCCTCGGCGCCCAGAGCCGCCATCTCTTCCGACGTCCGCTCGATATACTGCGGCAGCCTCAGATAGCCGCCCGGTCGCAAAAGATCGGAGCAGGTGGTTACGGTCCGCATCCCCCCCGCGAGAAGGTCGGGCACGTTGAAAGCATCGGCTCCACCGGCGAAGGAGATCAAGAGTCGTCCATCGAATTCAGTCGCCAGGTCGGCCGCGATATTCACGGTCAGGGCATGAAGCGGACGCCCCGAGAGATACATCTGTTTCTCTGACTCGGCGAAAATATCGCGATGGTTGATCACTTCGAGCGTATTGGAGAGCTTGACGCCGAACACGACGCCGCACGCCTCCGCCGTCGACTCCAGCTCCCGAATCAGCTCCACGGCGTCGGAGTAGACCGGGTCGTGCTCGAATGCCGCGTCCGGCACGACGATGTCGCGGTAACCCAGTCGATCGTTCAGAATCTCCCGGACCCGCTCCGGTCCGAGCAGAGTCGGATTCAGCTTCACGCTCGTATGCAGCCCCCACTCCCGCATCAGATATGTCGCGATCTGGCCGATCTCGTCGGGCGGACATCCGTGCATCGTAGACAGCGTCACATTATCAGAAACAATCGTCGGAAGCGCGCAATCTCGAATCCCCGGGAAATATGCAGCCACCAATTCGACGTGCTTCGAGAGTAGCTCCTCCGCATCGCCCATGCCGCAAAGGAATGCCTGCATATTCCCTTCGCGGATCCCTTCGAGGTTATAGCCCACGCTCATATTGAAGATCACGCCGGGCCGATCGCCGGGCAGTCCCAAGCGTCGGTGCAGAGCGTGGATCAGCACAAAAGCCCGCACGTATTCGTCGAGCGACTCGTGCACCTTCAGCTCCTGCGACCACTCCACGTTGTAGCCGGCATCCTGCATATCGATGCAAGGCTTCGGAATCTCGAGCTCATCGAGGGTCTGGACCGTCTTCAACTCCATGAAGCGCGCGCCGCAGAGCCACGCCACTACGATGTTCTGAGCGAGTTGCGAATGGGGTCCCGCCGCCACGCCGAAGGGAGTGTCGAGCGGCTGCCCGTACACCTCGGTTGCGAATCGATCGTCCGGCACTGGGCGGAAGAAGAGCGCTCTCGGAATGCCGAAGATCGAGTCACGCTCTTCGAGCTCTTCGAAGATCGATCGGCAGAGGAGACTCATCGGGATGGGGCGAAAACGATCGGACACAGCGGCTCTCCGTGGGGGACTCCGGTGAAACGAAAGCTCGAATTATCGCATTGGGGGAGAGCGACGCGGTCCCGAATTCGTCCTACCGATCTCGATTCTCCCGGAGGGCGCCCAAAATGACCTATGGTGGTCTCGTGATGCGCGTCGTACGCTCTTAGGAGGTCTCCCATGTGCTATCGAGAATTAGCCCTTGCTCTCGTTCTCGTCGCCACCGCCCACGCCACGACGATCCGAGTGCCCGGCGACGAACCTACCATTCAAGCAGGTCTGAACGCCGCTGGAGAGGGCGACACCGTGCTCGTCGCTCCGGGGACCTACACCGCCGAGGGGGACAAGAACCTCGATTTCGGCGGAGTGGATCGTGTGTTGGTCTCGGAGGCCGGCGCCGAAGGCACGGAAATCGATTGCGATTGGGATGGCGGCGGGCTCTATTTCCACAGCGGCGAAAGCGCGGCATCGATCGTGAGCGGGTTCACCATCAGCTGGGCCGGCGACTGGGGCCCCCCCCGACCTTGCCAGTCCGGTATCTGCTGTGAGAGCTCCTCCTCTCCGACCATCACCGAGTGCGTGATCAAGCTCGGCGCGTGGAATGAGATCGACTGCGAGGATTCCTCTCCCACGATCTCGAAGTGTGTGATCGGCTCCGCGGATCAGTCCTACGGCTCCGGGATCGCTTGCCAGTCCTCCTCATCACCGCTGGTGAAAGAGTGCACGATTGTCGGAAACAACGAGGCGGGAGTTGCCTGTTCCAGCTCCTCGTCGCCGAGTCTCATTCGCTGCACGATCACGGGCAACGGAAGAGATTTCCACGGCGGCGGCGTCACTTGCTACAACGCCTCGCCGATCCTGACGGGCTGCCTGATCACCGAGAATATGGCCGGCGGACGTGGCGGTGGTCTCTACTGCGAAGACTCCTCGCCGTCCCTGACGAACTGCACGATCTCGGGAAACATATCGATCATCGATGTCGGAGGAGGGCTCTACTGCTCCGATTCTTCACCCGTGCTGCTGAACTGCATCCTCTGGGGCGACGATCCGAACGAAATCGAGGGGGGCACGCCGGTTCTTAGATACTGCGACGTGGAGGGTGGCCATACGGGTGAGGGGAATATCGACGCCGATCCTCGTTTCCGCTCCATCTACGGCTACGACTACGTGCTCGCTTCCAACTCTCCCTGCATCGATTCCGGAGATCCCACGATCGAAGACGGCATCTCCGACTGGCACCCACGGTGGCCGAATTGGTACGCCAACGGCGCGCGCTCCGACATGGGGGCTTATGGAGGCCCGGGGAACGGGGGCTGGTTGCCCTGATCAATCGTCGACCGGCTCGACGCCACTATCTCCGCCCAGGCGCGGCAATTCGTCGGTGATCTCGTGCCAATCGGCCTTCTGGTCGACATAGGCGTGGGCTTCGGGTGCGAGCCCGAGCTCGCCCTCGATCAGCGCGCGGGCCACATGCACCTCGCCGGGCCAGCGCGGGCCTTCGTAGAGCAGGGGCGTGCCGCAGCGGGAGCAGAAGGAGCGGGTAGCACCGGTATCGGTGCGGTAGCGCACCAGTAGACCTTCGGCATCGATCAGCTTCATCCGCTCGGCCTCGAAACCGGCATAGGTTACGAAGGCGGCGCCGTGCGCCCGGCGGCAGTTGTCGCAGTGGCAGTGGACGCAGAACTTCGCGGGGAGGGTGAGCTCGAGGCGGACCGCTTCGCAGAGGCATGAAGCGCGGACGGTTTGGGGTGGCATGGGGGGATGTTACTATGGCGCATTCGATCGAGGGCGCGTTTCAGCGCGGATCGGTGGGGCTCTTGTTACCCTGATGGCTCCGGTCCACGTCTTTGTTCCGGAGAAGGGTCGCATGATGAGAAGCATCGACGCACTGCCCACTCGCGCTCTGGTCTCGTGGACGATCGCGACCACTATGGGTGGCTCGGCCGCCGCCGTGACCTGCATCGATTTCGACGACGGCTCGCAGCCTTGCGATTTCAGTCTGACGACCGCGCTGAGGGACGAATACGCCGCCCAGGGAGTGACCTTTTCGGGTCCCCTGGCCTACGACGGAGGCGGGATTCTCGACGATTGCGCGAGCTTCGGCTCCCCCGCGCGTAGCGGCAGCAATTTTCTGGCTTTCGATGACACCTGCATCGGGTGCTTTTCCGATGGAGGCACGCCGCGCGACACCGAGACCATCGAGCTCTCCACGCCGAAGCGCTGGGTCTCGTGCTGGGTGTCGGGAGGGTTCACGGGGACGACGGTCCGCATGGATCTGTACGATTCCGGCGGTGCCTATATCGCGACGAAGCTGGCGAATCCGAGCGCGGGCAGCTACGCGGAGCTAAACGCCCAGGTGGCGGATATCGGCGAGCTGCGGGTGTCCGAAATCGGAGGCGATCCGAGCTGGGTGCTCGATGATCTCTGTTTGGTCGACGATCCGGGCGCGGCCGACTGCCTGACGCTTTCGGTTCAGAATCTCGTGGCCGGCCAGACCGCGACCTGGACCGTGACCGGTGCGATCCCCGGCCGTCCCGTCGCCATCGTGTACGGGTTCCAAGATGGAGAGACGAACACCGGAGGATTCGGAGGATACTGCGCGACATTCGACATCGGCGATGTCAGCGTCGACAAGATCGTGGGGCTGCCCGTGGCTGACGCGACGGGGAGCGCGAGCGCGACCTTCGCGATTCCACAGCAGGCCGAGGGGGTGCGCGTGCTGATGCAGGCGGCCGAGCAAAGCACCTGCCCGGGCGAATGTGTCTCGAATTTGCTGGACGAGATTGTCGCGGAATGAGCAAACCGTGATCGGACGGGATCGATCTCGCCGCTCTCGAGCATCGATCGTTGTTCGCACCGGCGCACGCGTTCAAGAGCAACGGCGGTCCGGCCGGTATCGGACGCGCCGCGACGGGACGGGCATGCGTGGCCTTTGGGTCGAAGGATGGAACAGATATATCGCTCCAATGAAACTCGGCTGTTTTCTTCAGTACCAAAGATGTAACGACACCAATCCCTCGCGCCCCAATGCCGCGGGGGCCGTGCCGCGGTTCCATCGTTGCTGGGCCACGAGCTCCACATGGGTGTAGAGGTGGATCCGCAGGCCGGCAGTCCAGCGGGTGCGGTAGCCGCTTTCGAACTCTATGTCGCTGTCTTGCCATTCGTAGCGGAATAGGGAAACGAGCCAGGGTGTCGGAGAGAGGTCGATTTCGTGCAGGGCGGTGAAGCCGGTGGTGGTCGCAGAGCCGATGGAGGTGCGGCGAAGGTCGACCTCGGCGAGGTAAATGAGCGGCAACCAGTTCGCCGCCTTCCAGGGGTGCGTGGCGTCGAAGAGGTTGAGCGAGAATTGGAGCCCGGCCCAGGTGTCGAGCGTGCGATCGGTGTCGCTTGGGAGCAGAGGGTCGCGCGATTCAACCATCAACGAAGCGCCGAGCTGCCAGAATAGATCGCGCCATCCGGCGCTGGCGGCGGCCCCCCATCCGTCCGTGAGTGCGCTGAACTGGCTCGAATTGTGGTTGCTGAATGCGGCGAGGTGGCCGTAGAGATAGTTCGGGTTGAGGCCGATCTCGACGCCGGTGATCTGTCGCTCGTTGTCGAAGCCGAGGCCCTGGCGGACGAAAGGGGTGTGATCGTCGAAACGCCACCCGTACGCGGGGAGGAAACGGCCGGCTTTGACGTAGGACTGGTTCGGCAGATCGTCGTAGAGGGCCCAGAGCTCCTTGATGAAGAAGCGGTCGGCGAGGTCGGCGAATTCCTGCGCGCGACTGCCTTCGAAGCCGGCCGTGGCGAGGAGCGTGAGGCGGCCGCGATGCCAGGCTTCGGGGTTGTAGGGGCGGAAGGCGAGATGCAGGTCGGTCTGCATCGGGAAGTGGGAAGAGGAGCCCTCCTCGGGGTAGTAGCCCATGGTTCGCAGGTCGAAGCCGACCTGAAGGGTGGGGTTGGGGCGGATTCCGGCGAAGCGGGCGGGATCGCCTCGGCCGGGGGGATCGGGGGGATGGATCGAGCCCAGCCAGCGCGCGAGCGAATCGGTGGGGCGGGCGCCGGCGAGGGGCAGATGGTCCTTTCCGTAGAAGAGGCCGGCCTGCTTTCGCATGCCGCCTCCGGTTGGGTTGACGTGGCAAGCGGCACAGCTCAGGGTGCACTTGCGGAACTTCTTCTCGGGGTTGTGCCAATCGGTGGGCTCGACATGGCAGCTCCGGCACGAGGCGGCGGATTCAACGCTGAACTGTGGAAGCGCGGTGGCGGATGGAGCGAAGACGATGGCCGCGATGAGAAGCGCGAGGAGGCGGCGGTGGCGTGGATCGGTTGTAGCGACGGTTGCTGCGGAAATCATGGGACCCCCTAATCGAGCGGAGTGCCGGCGTCGATCCACTCTTCGAGCAGATCACGCGTTCAGTTGGAGAGAGCGGGCCGCTCGGGGGCATCGAGCCTGCGTCGACGGCCCGGGCGCGAATTCGATCGGCCTTGTCGGAGGCACCATCTTTCGTTCCGCCGCAATCAGCGCGGTCGTAACACTCGAAGCTGAAGTCGGTTCTGCCGCTGTTGAATGGGGGGGTGTGGCAGCCGCCGCAGCGCTGGGAGAGGAGATCCGCTACGCCGCCGTTCCAGGTCGCGGTGAGAGGATCGATCGGGGGATCGGGACTCGCGCCGAGGTCGGCACAGGCGGCGATCAGCAATGAAAGGGCCGTGGCGGCAATAGGTCGTTTTGCCCGTCCGCAACCTCGTCGGCTGGAGGTCATCGGGATCTTTCCGCAGGGGGGGCCAATGAACCGCCCGGTCTCCGAGCGGATGGTTGGGATCGATTGTGGGACGAGTAGGCAGGAACGAAAAGCCCGGGCAGCGGCGAACTGCGCCGAGCCCGGGCTACCGATCGATCGAATCTTCCTCCGTCGGGTTCCACTACGGCGTAACCGTGACCGTCACTTGCCGAGTATCCCTGGTTTCGACGCCGTGGTCGCCGGTCCTGACCTGGACCTTGTAATCACCGAGAGGGGCAACGCCGGGAACGGGCAGAATCACCGGACCGATCTCTTCGGGAGCAACGCCGCCGTCGGCCATGGCTGCGCCGTCCTCCGGGGTCCAGTTTTCGAGCTCGTCGGTGTTTCCGGTGACGTGCCAGGTGCCGAGCGCGGCACTGGGGGTGATGGCGAGAGCGGTGGGTGAGAGCATCATGTCTTCATGCCTTGAGGCGTGGTGTTGGGTGGGACGTGGGAGTTCGATTCACATCACAAGCCGGAATGCTCGCTACTGCACATCCACGACGAAACCGTCCTCGGCCCAGACCAGATCGGGCAGAACGCCCATGCGGCAGAGGACCGTGTAGCTTCCCGGAGTGATGGCGGGCACGTTCCGAATTCGGACCGTGGCGCTACGCTCAGCCGACTCCTCGAGCTCCCACTTGGTGCCATAGGGATCCATCCAATCCCCGCCGACACCGCTGATCTCGATCCAGAAATCGTAGCTGACGGGACGGCTCTCGCCGTTGACGACGCTCACCTCCCACTCCACGTCACCCCCGATCGGAACGTTCGTGGGAGCGCCCGAGATCGCGAGCGAGCAGTTGGGGTCGGTGGGAGCGAAGCTCAGATCATCGATGTACCAACCTTCGTCGGTGATGAGTCCGTCGGAGGCGAAGCGGAAGCGGAAACGTGTTGCTCCTTCGATCTCGTGCAGATCGAAGATCGCCTCTTCCCAGACCTTTCGGAATCCGCCGTAGCAGTGGGTTCCACCCGGAAGCACGTTGGCGGGGTTGGGAGTGATGCGGTTCGGGTAGTCGCCCGCGGGGAAGAGCTGGTTCCAGGTCGCGCCGTCGTCGGTCGACGCTTCCACAATACCTCCGTCCCACACGCGACCGGGGAATGTTGGATTCGGCTCGGTGGCGACCCAATGCCAGAAGCGCAACGTGGTGCCTTTGTCGACGTCGTAGCAGCGTGTGGTCAGTCCGGCGTCGAGGTAGTTGTCGTAGGTGCTGTCATCGGTGGCACCACATTTCCAGGCGAGATCACCAGAGTGCGATCGCTCCGTCGAGATATGCCATTGATCGGAATAAAATATGGTGACCGCTTCGGAGCGCCATCCGTTCGTGCCCGATTCGATATCATCGGGGGCGGGACTCGCCAGGGTGATCTCGAGATCGAGTCCGGAAGGACTGGGCACCGAAATCTGACGCATCTCATCGAGCAAACCGCAGTAGGAGGTCATCAATTCGAGGGTTTCGCCGACCGGAACGCTTCCCAAATCGAAGGTTCCATCCGGGGCGCTCAGGGCGACGAGCTGAGCATCGGCGAGGGAGACCTTCGCGCCCGCGATCGGCAGCATCGCTTCGTCGACTACGGTGCCGGTCAAAGGTCCGACCGGCTTCGGGTCGAGAGCGAAGTCTTGCGTGACGATCGTCTGGGCGGGGAGGAACGCGACCGCGGACTGATCGACGTATCCGAAGCCGGTCGTTCGAAGTGTGTAGCTCAGACCCGAGGGCAGGCTAAGAGCGTAGCTGCCCTGGTCGTCCGTGATCGCTTCACGCGTGTTGCCGATCAAGTCGACCGTGACCAACGCGTCGACCGGTGATCCGGTAGTCGCATCGGTGACCGTGCCCTGGAAGGCGCCTCGATCGAGCACAGCCCGTACCGCGGCATCCACATCGAGGCGTCCATAGCCGAAATCGTTGTCGGGTCCGGCGTCGCCGAGATCTAGTGCCGAGATCTTCATGAGCTCCTCGAGCTCGTCCACGCTCAGACTTGGGTCGACCGAGAGTAGCACCGCGGCGGCGCCCGTCACATGCGGCGTCGCCATCGACGTGCCGCTCCACGATTGCCAGCCGCTACCGACGCTCGATCGCACCGATACGCCGGGCGCCGCTATATCGGGCTTGATCCACTCCTGATCACAGTCGGAAGGCCCACGTCCGCTGAAGCCGGCGATGCGATCGCCGGAATCGGTCGCACCGACGGAAAATGTCTCGGGGTAGTTGCCCGGGCTCTCGCTCGAGCCTGTTCCCGGACCGGAGTTGCCCGAGGCAAAAACCGGCAGGATTCCGGCCGCGCGCCAGGCCAGCACATCGCGCCGGAAATCGATCAGGCAGCCGTCGAAATCGAAGCCCCATGAATTCGAGACTGCCCGCGGTGCGTCGTCGGTCCCGGGATCGCCGTCGGGGTCGATGAACCATTGAAAGAGGTCTTGCGTGATATCGAGCGAGCTGAAGCCGATGTCGCTCCACATGCGAGCGGCGATCCATTTGGCGTCCGGAGCCACGCCGATGTCTTTGCCGCTGGCATCTCCCCCAACGATCGTGCCCATGGTGTGAGTTCCATGCCCGTCGGCATCATAAGGTGTCGCGTGCTCTTCGAAGGGATCGAGCCAGGCGTGGTCGCCCCCCAGATAACGCGAGGTCAGATCGGGGTGCTCCAGGCGCACGCCCGTATCCATGCCGCCGATGACGACGCCCTGCCCGCGGTAGCCGCGCGCCCACGCGTCGGGGGCATTGATCATGTCGATGTTCCATTCGCTCGCCTGTGCATTCGCCGGGGATAGTTCCGCCGGGGCCACGCGCGGCGGTGCGATCGGATCGGCGTGGCGGACCAGGGCGACCGCGGGGTGATCGGCGACCCGTCGGATGGCGGCCGGGTTCAGGTCGGCCACGAAGCCGTTGAAGATCCAGTAGGGGCGCGCTTCGAAGCGCTCGCCTCGTCCCCGCTCGGCCCTGAGCAGCGCCGCTACGCCCGGGGAGCTCCGCTCGAAGTTCTCGACCAGAAGTCGTTTGAGACGGGCAGGACGACCGGATCGCGAGGCGGAGGTGGCATGTTCGACTCGCGAGAAGTGGTCGAGGTCGGGGTAGGAGTCGAGCACGATGACCACGGGGATCGGATCGGGATTCTCGCCGTGCTGCTCGAGCTCTTCGGCCAGGGCGGGCGCGAGACTGTGGGGGAGGATCCCGAGCGAATCGTCGATAGGTGCCGCCGAGGCGCGCGGAGCCAAAACCGACCAGAAGAATGCGGCGAAGTAGAGGCGGAAGGAGCGTGGATCGAGTCGAGCGGTGTTGAACAAGGAAGGGACTCCGGGAAGTGGGGAGGAATGAGGAGCTGGGGCAAGCCTAACCGGGGTCTTCGCCCGAAGAGACGAAACGACGCAGACGAGGATATCCTCCAGCGAGCGCATCCCATGCCCGGATACATCATGCCGAAGCTCCGGAGCCTGCCGTCATCAATGTCCCGACCGAGTCTCCGACGATCCGGGACGCGCTCCTGGCCGCATGCGAAAGAGACACGATCGTTGTCCTCCCCGGAACCTACTACGAGTCGGGCCTCGCCGTCCCCGGACTGGGCCTCGTCCTCCGAAGTGTCTATCCGCGCAATCCCGAGATCGTTGCGGCAACCGTTCTAAACGGCGTGCGCGAGGACATCCTCCGGTTCCTGCCTCACGATCCGAACCTGGCCGCCTCGATCATCGGCTTGACCATCACCGAAGGCGGTACCGGCATCACTTGTGAACAATCCTCTCCCTCGATAGAGCACTGCACCATAATTGACAACGCTGCATCCAACGGCGGCGGACTCTATTGTAGTGAGAACTCGGCACCGGTGGTCAGTCGCTGCAGAATCTCGTGGAACGAGGCCAGCCAAGGCGGAGGAGGATTGTATTACGTCGCGAGCGCCTCTCCGACGCTCGCCAACTGTGTCATCACGAACAACACCGCCAATATAGGAGCAGGACTCTACTCGCTCGACTCCGCCCCCACCCTGAACAACTGCACACTGACGGAGAACTCGGCCCTCGAAGATGCCGGCGCGCTCTTCGGCCAGGGCTCCAACCCGACCTTCACGAACTGCATCCTCTGGGCCGACACACCGAATGAACTCAGCGCCGGAGCGCCGATCCTCGCCTACTCGAACATCCAAGGCGGCTGGCCAGGCGAGGGCAATATCGATGCCGACCCGGGTTTCCGCACCCACGGTCGCTTCGACTACCTGCTCCGGCCCGGCTCCCCCTGCATCGATACGGGAGATCCCACGCTCACCGACTCCCTCTCCGACCGGCATCCGCGGTGGCCCGATCGGTACGCCAACGGGACCCGCTCCGACATCGGGATCATCGCTCAAGTGGAAGCCGGCGACATCGATCGGAGAACGCCCACGAAAGTGGAGCTCCACCCCCAGCACTGCGGCCGATGTGTCGTCCCCTGCCATCACGAGCTCGTTGATCGCAAGATCGACCCGGGCGGGCGGCATCAACGAAGCGATCGAAGCCCGGAGATGGCTCTCTCGATCTCCCATCACCGTCATCAAGGTGTCGACCTCGGCCAGAAACAGATCGAAGCGCTCCCGAGTCCACTTCTCCACGTCGATCCGTGCGTCCTCTTCCTGGGCGAGAGCCCGAGCCTCGAGCGACTCCAGGCAGCCCTTGCTGGCGAAGGGTCCATCGAGTAGCTCGGTCATCCGTTCGAGGTAGCGGCGACGGAACGAAGGGACGCTCAGCACGCGATCGACGAGCCCGTTGCGCAGATCATCCGGGCCCGGAACATCCTCCGTTCCGTAGATCGCCGGAAGCGACGAGAGCCGCATGACGTTGTCGAGATCCCATGGAAGGATTCGCCACCGTCCCCCGGAACGATCGCGATGGAGGAGGAGATTGTGGTTTCGAAGTCCGCCGATCGACCACATCCGCGGCACATCTGGGCGCCAAGATGACAGGTAATTCTTGCGCGGACCCTTACCCCATGAAGACGTGCCGAATATCCCAAATCAGCTTCGGATTCCGCCGGAAGATCCGCGCGAAGATCTTGAAGAGGGTGAGATCGGCCGCATCGGTCCCTTCGAACACCCGGGCAGTCTCGTCCAGCGTCGAATCGGGCAAACGACCGACCGCCTCCTTGATCCGATACCAGCGCTTGTTGGTCTTGCCCGCGCGTTCGTGCCACCGCTCGGAGTAGCGCCCTAGGACACGCGCCGAAACCTCCCCCTCGCGAATCGCTTCGGCGGCGGTCTCGCCGGCCAACTGCCCCCCCAGCATGCCGGTCAAGATCCCGCCGCCGGTCATCGGATTGACCTGACGGGCGGCGTCGCCGGCAAGCATGACGCTGTCGGCCACTATCGTGTCGAGGGTGTGCGAGACCGGCACGCCGCCCACGGTGAAACCGAGCATCTTTCCCGAGAGACCGAGTCGTTCCATGAAGCGGTCGAGGTGCTCAATAGCGGATCCGCGCCGCCGCGCCTCCTTCACCGACACTCCCAGACCGACGTTCGCGAGCCCATCCCCTTTCGGGAAGATCCAGGCGTACCCCCCCGGGCTCACATCCCGCCCTAGAAAGAACTCGCAGAAGCCCTTCTCCGTCTCACAATCCGCGATCAGATACTGGGCGCAAGATTCCATATCGGCCAGCCGAAGGTCGGTGCGGATTCCGGCCCACCGGCCGACCCGAGAATCGACGCCGTCAGCGCCGATTACGATCTTGCAGGGCACAACGCTCTCCGAGCCTCGCCGAACAACACGAACTCCGGCGATCCGTCCGTCGCTCCCCCGCCGCAACCCGACCGCGTTCGCTTCGCTGAGCACCCGTGCCCCCGCCTTCGCGGCCAACTCGATCAGTCCCCGGTCGAAGAGCTTTCTCTCGAGAACATACCCCGCGCCGAGTGTACCGATCTCCACCGCGACGCCGCTCGGGCTCACCAGGCGCGCCCCTTTGATACCGGCCGAGATCCACTCCGGCTGAGGGTCGACGTACTGCGCCAATCCCGCCGCGCTCACGCCCTCGCCGCAGCGCACCGGCGTGCCGGGGTCGCGCTTTCGGTCCAGCAACAGCACTTCGGCGCCATTCGCCGCCGCGTGCTTCGCCGCCATCGAACCCGCCGGTCCCGCACCCACCACCACTACATCGAAGCCGCCCTTAGGGTCCGCGCAAGAGTAACTTGTCATTTGGCATCCCATCCGCACCACATCTCCGGCCGATCGGCGAGTTCCGAAATCATCGAAATAGCCCGACTATTCCTCCGGTTTCGGAACTCACCGATCGACCGGATCTGCGGCACATCTGGGCACCAAAAAGACAAGTTTTTCTTGCGCGGACCCTTAGGAATCACGCCTTGCCCCCGGAGATTGCCGTCACCGGACAGGTCGGAACACATTTCATACAGAGAGTGCAGCTATGTTGGTCCACTTCGATCATCGCGTGGTCGATCCGGATCGAGTCGGGAGCGCACATGCCGGCACATGCGCCGCATAGATCGCAGCGAGTCCTATCGATTGCGATCGGCCTCAGCTCGGTGGCGACGGACTGTGACACTAGCTCTTCTCCAGAATCGCCTTGTCGAGCCGCTCGGCTACCGGGACGGGGTAATCTCGGTCGAAACAGGCCGTACAAAAACCCGATCCATTGCCGACCGCCTTCTTCATTCCTTCGATCGACAAGTAGCGCAGCGTATCGGCGCTGACGATCTTCTCGATTTCATCGATCGTATTCCGGGCACCGATCAGCTCGCGCTCGTCAGGTGTGTCGATTCCGTAGTAACAAGGGCCTACGATCGGAGATGACGACACACGGAAATGAACCTCGCGCGCCCCCGCCGACCGCACCATCGCCACGAGCTTCCGCACTGTCGTTCCGCGAACGATCGAATCGTCGACGACGACCACGCTACGGTCGCGCACGACATCTCGCACCGGGTTGTATTTGATCCTCGCCGAGAGATCGCGAATACCTTGCGAAGGCTTGATGAAGGTACGCCCAACGTAGTGATTCCGGATCAGGCCGTGGCCCAAGGGAACTCCTGATTCCTGTGAATACCCCTGCGCGGCCGCGTTCGACGAATCGGGAACACTGATCACGACATCGGCCCCGGGCGCCGGCGCTTCGACCGCGAGCTGCCGTCCCAAGGCCACGCGCGCCGCTCCGGTCGTCCGCCCGAAGAGGATCGAATCGGGCCGTGTGAAGTAGATCGCCTCGAAGATGCAGGCCGCCCGCTCCCCCTCCGGGGCGCGGCGCACGGTTCGCGGTGATGTGCCGGGAGCCAAACCGACGATCTCCCCCGGATCGAGCTCACGAACGAAACCAGCATCGACTATATCGAGCGCACAGCTCTCGCTCGCCACGATCCACCCACCCTTGTCGAGCTCACCGATGCACAGCGGGCGGATCCCCTTCGGGTCTTTCGCGGCGAAAAGAGTGTCTCCGGCGAGCAGCACCAACGAATGGGCGCCGTGGATGCGATCCAGCGCATCGGCCAATCGTCGCTCGGTCTCCCGGTGTCGCGAACGCGCCATCAGATGAAGCACGACTTCGGAGTCCATGGAGGTCTGGAAGATCGCGCCGCCATCCTCGAGGCCCGCGCGCACCATTCGCGCATCGACGATATTTCCGTTGTGGGCGAGCGCAACCGCCTGGTGGTGCAGATTCGCCACCAAGGGCTGCACGTTCGGCAATACGGTCGATCCGGTGGTCGAATAGCGCGTGTGGCCGACGGCGCTACTTCCCTCCAGACGACCCAAGGTACCCGGATCGAATATGTCGCTCACCAGGCCCAAACGCTTGTGCTCGTGATAGCGCTGCCCATCGAATGTAGCGATTCCCGCCCCTTCCTGACCTCGGTGCTGCAAAGCGTAGAGACCAAGATAGGTGAGCTCGGCGGCACGCGGGTGCCCCACGATGCCGAAAACACCGCATTCCTCGTTCCAGTGATGGGATTCGATCATGGCGCCTCCACCCGGGCCTCGCCGGGCGCCGATCGATCGTCGAGAACACGATGTTCCTGGTAGTGCGGGTTCACGAGCAACCCTTCGGCTCTCCCTCTCGTCACCACCGCCCGCTCGATGATCTTCTCGAGCGCATCGTCGTCGATCTCGCCCGGAAGATGCAAGGTCCAAAGCAGAGAGCGATCCAAAGAGATGACCTCGTCGAAACCGTAAGCGGCCCTCAACCGCTTCAATGCACGCGCGCCCGCGCTCCCCCCCCGTTCGCGAACCTCCACCCGGAGCGCTCGCATTCGACCCGTGCCGTGGAGGGGCGGTGGAATCTCGACTCCCCAACGCGAGGACCAGCTCGCGCTGTTCACCAACAAGGTCGTTGCATGAAGCAACCGGTCAACCAGCGCGGCATCTCCCTCGGCGCGCGCCTCGTGCCCGATCGTCCACAGAATCTCGCGATGCACCTCTCTTACCGGAAGCCCCAAGGGCCCCCGCAACGCCTGCCGCGCCGTCAGCGCCACCAGATCGGGGATCTTCGAGCGCGCCAAGAGGTAGAGCCGCCTCATCCCTCTCTCCTCTCCATCGCCGCCCGCGCCAGCGCGCGAAAGACCGCCATGCCCGGCCCGGGCGCATCGAGAAGCTCCGGCCTGCCCGCCGCCTCCCGCCGCTTGCGCCCCCACGATCCCGGCAACCAGGTCGGAACCTGACGCAGCCACGCCGATCGCTCGGGATGCGGCATCAACGCCAACACATTTCCGCTGCAGTTCACCATGCCCGCCGTGTCGAGCTCGGCCCCGTTCGGGTTGTGATCTCCAGTCGCCTCGCCATCATGCGACACATATCGAAAGGCGAGCTGTCCCGCATGATGCAACGCTGTGAAAAGCGACGCATCCCCCGAAACGAATCGCCCCTCGGCATGAGCCACCGGCATCGGAATCGGCCCCTCTCGCGCCAATCCCCGCACAAAAGGCGACGCACCGATCGGGCTCGGCGCCGAGAAGACCCATCGGCATTCGTACCCCGGCTCCGCGTTCGGAGCCAGCGCCACTTCGACCGCACCGGGCACCATTCCAGGCACCAGGCCGCACTCCACCAACACCTGCGCCCCGTTGCAGATTCCGAGCACCGGCTTTCCCGCCTCCGCCTGCTCGACCACGATCTCGAGTACCGGCTCGTTCGCCGCAACCACTCCCGCACGCACTCGATCCTGAAATGAGAAGCCGCCGGGCAGAACGAATGCATCGAAGCTCTCGAGCTTCGCCTCAGCGTCGTTCCAGCGCACGATCTCGGGGCGCAGACCGGCCACCGCGCAGGCCCGCGCCGTCTCGATCTCGCAGTTCACTCCAGGCAGCCGCAGCACCGCGACCGTGGCTTCCATCAGTCGATCTCCATCTCGCTCATGCCGCCGATCCAAGGAACTCGCTCTCTATCCACTCCCCGACCGACTCCACATCGCCCAGCTCGAAGGCCGGCACCGGCCATCGCCGATCCAAGTCGCTCACGACCGCCCGCAATGTCGGATCGTCCAGACATCCAGGATCTCCGCCATGCGCCCCGCGAACCACCTCGATCTTCGGCCATCCGCCGGTCTTGTACCCCTCGGTCAGCACCAGATCGATATCGTGAAAGAGCCGCCGCACCAACTCCTCCGGCTCGCTCCGCCCTTCCACCCGCTCCCGCAGCGCGATCTCGCCCTGACCGGCGATCGCCACCTGTCGCGCACCGGCATCGAAAAGGCGTGCCGTGTCTTTCCCCTCGCGATCGATCTGAAAGCGATGCGCATCGTGCTTCAGGACCGCGACCCTCCACCCTCGCCCGATCAGCCAGGGGATCAAGCCTTCGAGAAGCGTCGTCTTTCCCGATCCGCTGGAGCCGACGACCGAAACAACGACACTCATGCCAGAACCGCATCCAACGCGCCTCGCCAACTGCGTGCAAGAGCCAACATCGAGCGGTCGAGTGCGCGACGCCCCCGCCCCCGCACCGTGAACGAGCCATCGCATGTCGTCCTCCCGACCGAACGCGCCCACGCCCCCTCGCTCCGCAAAACCGACAGCACGTCATCGACCATCTCAGGATCGACTTCCAACACAAAGCCGGGCATCTCTCCAAAGAAGCGCCCCACCGCATCGCAGTCCGAATCGTCGCTGGTCTCGTCCAGATCGAGCGACACTCCGAAATCCGGGGTCGCGGCCAACGCGCCGAACGTCATTTCGCAGATCGCAAGCGCGATCCCCCCTCCGGAGATATCGTGACATGCCCGCGCCAACCCCCGTTCCAGAACCCGCAACACTCCGCGAATCTCCGAGCGGGCGGCATCGAAATCGACCGGACGCGGAGCACCGGTTTCGATCTTTGGGAAGCGATGACTTATTTCCGCCCCCCCAACCTCGGAGCGACGCATGCCCACCAGCACCAATGCGTCGCCGGGCCTCTCAAGGATCTGCGTTGTTACACGCCACGCATCCGGAAGCCAACCCGCGCAAGACACGATCGGAGAGGGTGCCACCGATCGGCCGGCGGCGGATTGGTTGTAGAACGACACATTTCCGCTGATGACAGGAATCGGCGTTCCGTCCACCGCGGGATCATCGTCGACCACACCGAGCGCCCGGCAGGCATCGGCGATCCCCCGCACCCCCTCGCGGAACTCCTCCATCACCTCGGGCAGCTCTGGATTGCCGTAGTTGAGGCAGTCGGTGATGCAGAGCGGACGCCCGCCAACAGCCGCGACATTGCGCACCGCCTCTTCGACCGCGAAGGCGCCGGCGGCCCATGGGTCGAGCAGCCCCACCGCCGGATCCCCGTCGGCCGAGACCGCGATCGCGAAAGGAGCGCCGGGCACCGGGGTCACGACACATGCGTCGGCCTCTCCCGGTCGCACCATCGTATTCCCCTGCACCTCGGTGTCGTAGTGGCGGTAGATCGCCGCGCGAGAGCCGCACGCGAGCGAGCCGACCAATGCGTCCAACCCTTCACCCAGGTCGAAGGCCTCCCTAACCGGCCCCGCGGCCGGCCCCGGAGCCGGTCGCTGCCTCGCCTTGCGCGGCCGATCGTGCCGAATCCCCTGGGTGATCGCATCCACATCGGCATCGCAAACCGGTTGCTCTCCCAAGCGAAGAACATATCGGCCGTCACGACGAACCCGTCCGATCACGGCCGCGCACGCGCCCTCCGAAACACGCGACAGCTCATAACGATCGTTGAAGATCTCGAGCACCCGCGCCGACCAGTCCTCGGGCACCGCGAGACAGAAACGCTCCTGCGTCTCCGAGCAGGCGATCACTTCGGCCGGCAGAGTCGGCAGCGACACCGGCACTTTTCCCAGATCGATCTCGGCCCCCACCCCACCGGCTTGCGCCAGCTCGCTCGTGACGCAGGCGATCCCTCCGGCGCCCAGGTCCTTGAAGCCGAAAGACACACCTGCGCCGTCGAGCAGATCGAGCAGATCGCGGCAAGCTACGGCCAGAACCCGCTTCAGAAAGGGATCGGGCGCCTGCACGGCTCCGCGGTTCGCTTCGACATCGTCCTCATCGAGATCTACCGACGCAAAAGTAGCTCCACCGAATCCGGAATCGTCGGTGGGCTTGCCGACCAAGATGAAGACATAGTTGGCATCGCGTGCCTCGGCCGGGACCCGGCTGCGAACGACCCGCGATTCCTCCACGATGCCGAATGCGACCACATTGACCAGGCAGTTGTCATCGAACGAAGGGTGAAAAACGGTGTCACCACCTAGATTCGGAACACCGACGGCGTTCGCATAGCCCCATATCCCGTCCACGACGCCCCGAGCGATCTCTCGCACCCGTCCCCCCTGCTCTCCCTCCGGATCGCCGAAGCGGAGCGGGTCGAGCAGGCCGAAAACGTCAGCCCCCATGCAGTAGAGGTCCCTCAGGATTCCCCCGACCCCGGTCGCGGCCCCTTCGTAGGGAACCACCTGCGAGGGGTGGTTGTGGCTCTCATGTCCTACGACCAGGCACCAGCTCTTCCCCGCGTGCTCGGCGATCCGCACGATGCCGGCATCCTCGATCGGCCCGAGCACCACCCGCGGCCCTTCCGTCGGCAGCAGCTCCTTCAGTATCGCGCGCGAGGATTTGTACGAACAGTGCTCGCTCCACATCGTGTTGAAAATGTGCAT
Source organism: Gemmatimonadota bacterium (assembly GCA_002686955.1). GTDB lineage: Bacteria. Next base: position 1,886 of record NYZA01000199.1, on the reverse strand, counting down.
CTCCACGAGCGTGGGATCCCGCCCCAAGAGCCCGCGCACCTTGCGCGCTTCTTCCGCGCTCAACACCAGCGCGTGCTCCGCCAGGAGCCGGTCCAGCCCCGCGTCGTCTCCGTCGAAGGACGAGATCGGGAGCGCGTCCACCTAGCTGCCCAAGATCCTGCGGTGCACCTCGTGATAGGCCTCGGCCACATCGCCCAGGTCGTGACGAAAACGGTCCTTGTCGAGCTTCTTGCGGGTCTCCCGATCCCAGAAGCGGCAGGTATCGGGACTGATCTCGTCGGCGAGAACGATCTTCCCCTCGCGATCGCGTCCGAATTCCAGCTTGAAATCGACGAGAATCAGGCCCCGCTCGAGCAGATACGCCCGGAGCAGCTCGTTGATGGTCCGGCTGGTCGACTCGATCAGATCGAGCTCGTCGCGCGTGGCGAGCCCCATGAAGAGTGCATGCTGAGCATTCATCAGCGGATCACCCAGCTCATCCGATTTCAGGCTGTACTCGACGATCGGAATCGGAATCTCGAGCCCCTCGGCGAGCCCCAGCCGCTTCGCCATCGAGCCTGCCGTCAGGTTCCGCACGATCACCTCGACCATTACGATCTCGACCTTGTGGGTCACCAGCTCGCGCGGCGTCGGATGGTCAATCAGATGGGTGACGATCCCGTGCGATTCGAGATAGCGCATCAGATGGGCCGTCGTGGCCGCGTTGATCTCACCCTTGCCCGCGATCGTGCCCCGCTTCTGGGCGTTGAAGGCGGTCGCGTCGTCCTTGTACTCGTGGATCACTACATGCGGATCGTCGGTCGCGAAGATCCGTTTCGCTTTGCCCTCATAGAGCTGGTCGCCACGGGTCATATCTTCCGGTCTCCTGGTTCGGTTCTCATCAGCCGAGCCCCACCCTCTCGAAAATCGTCGCCACATGGCGGAAGTGGCGGTCGGGCGATGCTAGCTCGCGAATCTCGTCGGGACTCAACTCTTTCGCCAGCTCGGTCGATTCGAGCGCCTGATCCAGGAAGGGGCGCCCGGCCTCACGCGCCGCCATGGCGATCGATTGCACCAGCTCGTACGCCTCTTCTCTGGTCAGCCCCCGCTCGACCAGCTCCAGCAGAAAAGCCTGCGAAGCGATCAGCCCCGCCGAAAGCCCCAGATTTCGCGCCGCGTTCTCCGGGAAGATGCGCAGATTCTCCACGACATTGCGGAGCCGGCGGGCCATGTAGTGCACCAACCCGGTCGAATCGGGAAGGATCACCCGCTCGACCGAGGAATGGCTGATGTCTCGCTCATGCCAGAGCGGGATGTTCTCGAGCCCCGCGACGCTGTAGCCACGCAGCAGCCTCGCCATGCCGCTGATCCGCTCCGAGACGATCGGATTCCGCTTGTGCGGCATGGCCGAAGATCCTTTCTGCTTCTTGCCGAAAGGCTCCTCCGCCTCACCCACCTCGGTGCGCGCCAGGTGGCGAATCTCGGTGGCGAAACGGTCCATGCTCGAGCCGAGGATCGCCAGCGCGCCGAGGTAGCCGGCGTGGCGATCTCGCGCGATCACCTGCGTCGAGATCGGCTCCGGCGTGAGGCCGAGCCGCTCGCACACCTTCTCCTCGACCTCGGGGGGCAGATGGGCGAAGGTGCCGACCGCGCCCGAGACCTTGCCGGTGGCAACCCCCTCCAGCTCCCTCTCGAAACGCTCGATGCCACGCCCCAGCTCCGCGTACCAACCGGCGAATTTCAGCCCCAGGGTGATCGGTTCGGCGTGTACTCCGTGGCTGCGGCCGATCGCTGCGACGTCGCGGGTCCGCGGGGCCAGCTCGCCGGTCGCGACCCGCAGCTCGACCAGCTCGTCGAGTACCGCCCGCCCCGCCTCGCGCATCTGCAGCGCCAGCGAAGTATCGAGC
>NYZA01000198.1 GCA_002686955.1 Gemmatimonadota bacterium | reverse complement strand
TGTCCGCCGACAGGCATTCCTCGCCTTCGACATCCAGGATGCAGACGTACATGGTCCGCGCGTGCAGGTCGATTCCGCAGTAGTGCTTGTGCCGACCGGGGTAGAATCGCATGAGCTTCCTCCGTGCTGGTGTGAGTGCTAGCTGACGGCCAGCCTGGCCTTGCCCCAAAGGGTACGGCCAGGAGGGGGCTCAATGACTATCAACCGAACGCAGCAGACGAGGCTACGCCCCGCAGCTGATCGACAGCGTTCGGCGGACTGAGACGCACCGCATCGCACGAGGAGGATCCAAGTAGTGTCTAGACTCAGAATCGCGGGCGGGATCTTAGTTGGTTTTGGCACAGTGCTAGGTGGCGTGGCTGTCTTAGCGTTGGCTGGAATTGTCCCCCTCACTATCGACTTCTTTGGCTTCAACTTGGACACTCGCGAGGAACGCATCGCTTGGATCATCGGCTGGTCCCTGGCAATAGCTGTTGGCATCGTGCTTCTGTGCATACGGCGTGCGGAGCCCAGGAAGTAGCTGTTTTTTCTATCGGAGGTGTCCACCAAGCCGCCTAACACTTATGAGCCCACCGGTAGTCAAGAGAAAAAACCGCCCCGAGGGGCCAGCCTGGCCTTGCCCACAGGGTACGGCCAGGAGGGGGCTCAATGAGTATCAAGCCGCTGAACCAGACGGCGCTTAGCGCCGCAGGTTAGCGGCAGCGTCATTCATTAAGGCGGGAGACTTTTGCATGCCATGAGTACCGGGTCGGGGTCCGCTCGGGCCAGGGGCGATTGGCCACTGCCGCCACGAGCCCGACGAGCCAGTTGTAACGGAGATGTACCACGGTCATGGACGAAAGATCCAGTCCGTCAAGGGAAATGTGAAACCTTGATGGGCAATTCAGTTCTCGCTGCGCAAGGTGCGGACGGGCGGTGATTACAGGAATACGTGATGCTTCGTGGCCGGCGGACTCCAGGCCTCATATCACCCTCGCCGGCATGCTAGACTCGCCTTGATACGTGGCTGGGCTGCTCTCCAAAATCCGTCGACATTTCTGAAAGTGGAGGAACGCACTGTGCACCAGAATGAGCGGACAGCAAGATGCCGCATCGCAGCTACGGCCCTAGTTCTGGGGGGGATGATGCCATCGTACGGTAAGCCCGTACTGGCCGACGAAGGGGACCCCGCTGAAAATGCAGCGACGATCATGAAGTCATATCTCGACCCAAGCTACATCACCGTTGGAGGCGGCCTTAGCACTGGTGGTGATGTCGGCTCCGAAGACTTGTGGTTTGAAGCCGACCTAAATAATCATTTTCAAGTCCTTCGAATCAACTCGTTTCTCCTAACCCTCAACCCTCGGGTTAGGCTCCGGATGTACAGAGATGATTCTGCACCAGTACGCACCCCCAGCTTCATGCCGGGTCTCGCAGCATTCTGGACTATAAGCTGCGGACAGGGGCAGGGCAGCTCGAATGACAGCTTTTGGTATCCTTACTTAATGCTAAGTCACCATTCGAATGGGCAGGCAGGCGCCTTCTACGCCGAGGACGAAATAGTCGCTTCTGAGGATGAAAAAGTGAGGGCGGGCCACGTGAATACCATTAGTGGCAGCTTCTCGACCAATTTCATCCGTGCTGGGGTCGGCTGGGTGCAGGACGTGAACTATATTCCTACATCGATGGAGGTGTGGACACGCTGGCATCCACTAGAAGAAAACCGAACTGATGAACTGGATGGACAGTACGAAAAAGTGGCAATCGGAATGAGCTTTCGTAGTGCCCCCAAGCAATACGGACTGACAAAGACGTGGAAATACAAGGCAATGGGAGGAATCAGTTATTCGTGGGGACAGAGAGGGAACAATATTACTGATCCAAAAGGTGCAAACCCGATCGTCACGGAAGTTGACACCCATGACCGCGTCTCTTTGGAACTAACCGCAAGTGCTAGGCCTCCGTGGTCGTGGACCACTAGGTTGGGAGTGTTCATGAGATATGATTATGGATATGACTACTATAATATCCGTTTTCAACAACGGCTAAACCGCTTGCAGATTGGATTCGCTGCTGATCGGTACTGGGGGGATGAATGACAACCCGCTGATAGTGCCGAGCGATGCTCGGGACGATGGAATAGGGCTTCAAGCCCTTGAAACTTGTCAATGTCAGCCAGCGGGTGAGATCGTCGGTTACGGCGATCAAGTCCCGTCCGGCCAAAGGCTAGCCACCAGGCCGGAAGCCGAACCGAAGTGCAATCTCCGAGAGGAGGTGGCCGAAGCGGAGGGAACGCGAGTGCGCGGGCGGCGTTAGTGAGCCCCGAGATATGTATGGTTGCGAGCATCACGACAGGTGAGGCGCTCTTCGGAGCGCTGAAGGCCGACGTTTTGCATACCACGGAGCAAGAACTGGCCGCTCGAGAGAGGCGCGGTACTCAAGACTCATATGCTCTGCCATGCGATCACGCTAGCTGGACGCGCAACAACCGCCGGACTTTGGCGGACCAGTAATCTGTCCCCCTCGTCCCGGTCTTCGATCTTCCCCACGCCCCCCAACTGAATCCACTCTTGCCGCCCGGTGTATCGATAATGCACCCGCTGCCGTTATCAGTATGATATCATCTCAATACCACTTCGATACAAGGAGCACCCCATGAGCACCGAAAGATCCCGCTCGGCCACCAACGGATACGTCGTCGTCGGCATCGTCACCCTGATGATCGCCCTCGCGATCTACACGATGGTCACCCTGATCCGCACCCACAACCCGAGCCTTCTGATCTACTTCATCCCCCTCTTGCTGTTGACCGTCTTCGTCTCCCTCGGCTTCTTCATCGTCAATCCGAACGACGCCCGCGTACTCGTCCTCTTCGGCACCTACAAGGGCACGGTGAAGCAGAACGGCTTCTTCTGGGCCAACCCCCTCTACCTGAAGGAGAGGATCACCCTGCGCGCCCGCAATCTGAACGGCGAGAAGATCAAGGTGAACGACAAGGCCGGCAACCCGATCGAGATCGCCGCCGTCGTCGTCTGGAAGGTCGAAGACACCTACCGCGCCTCCTTCGACGTCGACGATTTTGGTGAATACGCCGTCGTCCAGAGCGAAGCCGCCGTGCGCCACATGGCCGGCTCCTACCCCTACGACAATTTCGACGACGCCGACGAAGAGCTCCTGACCCTCCGCGCCGGCACCGACCGCGTCAACGAGGTCCTCGAGCGCGAGCTCACCGAACGTTTCTCCCGCGCCGGAATCCGCGTCATCGAGGCCAGGATCAGCCACCTCGCCTACGCCCCCGAGATCGCCGAAGCGATGCTCCGCCGCCAGCAGGCCAGCGCCGTCGTGGCCGCCCGCACCCAGATCGTCAACGGCGCCGTCAGCATGGTCGAGCTCGCCCTCGACAAACTGAACGAAAACCAGGTCGTCGAGCTCGACGAGGAGCGCAAGGCCGCCATGGTCAGCAACCTCCTCGTCGTCCTCTGCAGCGAATCCTCCGCCTCCCCCGTCGTCAACGCGGGCACCCTCTACCAGTAGGCCGCCGAGATGCCCGAGCGAAAACGCTTCCTGCTCCGCATCTCCCCCAAGCTCTACAAAGAGCTCGCCCGCTGGGCCGCCGACGATTTCCGCAGCGTCAACGCTCAGATCGAGTTCCTCCTGCAAGACGCGGTGGCCCAGCGGCGCAGGAGGAGGAAGAAGGGGAAGGAGTGAGTCGGGGATTGGGGTGATATGCGGAATCTATGTCTCGACCGCCGAGGCGACGCATACTCCAGTGGCTGCGTAGCGTCGCGGGGCGGGGCTGCCTTTGCTTTATGAACGCGTGCGCGGGAGCCCACGTCGGCGCACCGCCCGGCGGCTGCTCGAACGCTTCACGAGGAGCAGTCCACGGTACCAGGGTCCGCATCGCGGGTCGCTCATCACGAAGGATCTCCCCGACCACCACCGCACAAAAAAGGATGGCGGTCTACATCCATGCGTTCGTGCGCGGCACCGAACCGCGGAGCCGCAACGGGCTCCATTCGGGCACCGCTTTTTGGCGGATCCTGGGGGAACTCCTGCATTGACACGAATCCACCGCTCCGGCATAGTACACCGTCCAATTCATCGAGTTACCGGTGCTGAATTCCTCGGCGGGTTGACGGCCTGACCCAGTGACCATCACGAGACGAATCAAGTGCTAGACAACATGAATGATGTGATCTCTCGTCGCCAGCTCTTGAGTGGAGGGGCCGCGGCCGTGGCCTCCATGGCGTTGGGGCAGGGTTGCAATATCCGCGAGCGCACGAGCACCACGTACGACATTGCGATTATCGGTTCGGGATTCGCCGGCCTTCCCGTGGCGTTCAAGACGACTGAGGCGGGCCTGAGTACGGTTGTGATCGAGGCAGGGAAGAAACTCTCCTCCACCTTCGATTACCGCACGAGTGGGTCTTTCAACTATCCCATCGCGGCGGCAAGGAGAATAGAGCTGGGTGGCACCAGCGCTCGGTGGGGTGGTGTGGTCGGGCGAATGTGGCCATACAATTTCACGATCCGATCCACCCATGGCCACTCGGCGGATTGGCCGATCCGATATGAAGATCTCGATCCGTACTACTGCGAATCGGAGAAGTTTCTTTGTGTTAGGGGTGCACCATATAGACCGAACGCCGAACCCCCTCGCATCTGCGATTACCCCAAGTCCACGAAGGGGAAAAGCGTGGATCTTGACTTGACCGTTGATGGTAGAAAGATGGAGTTCTTTACCAAGGCAGTGTCTAGTTGCGGAAAGGGTCCGCTGCGACTGGCAGACGGAGAGATCAAACGGTTCTCGGAATTACCGCATGGGACGCTCCTGGAAGGACTCCGTGCTACGAGACTTGTGACGTTGGATGGGAAATCGATCTCACATATCACCGTGCGAAAAAGCAATGGCGAGGAATCTTCGATTACGGCGAAGCGTTTCGTAGTCGCCGCAGGTGTGATCGAGTCCCCCAGGTTGTTGCTCATGTCCCAGTCTCACTGGTTCCCCTATGGGTTTGGCAATCACGGCTCGTCGCTGGGAAGATACTTTTGCTACCATCCTCATTACGCGGGGCTGTTTAGACCGGAAATCACATCACTGAGCAACACTCGTGGCCTGCGCTCCCATAGCCTCGACACCTTGGCGCACGCCCAGAGTCTCAACGCCTGCAATGTGCAACTTGACGATGCGGTCCTCCTCAAAATCAGCAAGGAACCCGGACTTGTAGCCGTTCGCCTTTCTCCGGACCTGACCTCTTCCAAAGACAATCTGATTTTCTTGAACAGCGGCCAACGCGATGCGATGGGCTACGCAGTACCCGAGTTGCACATCGAGCAAACCGACGTTGATCGACGTACACTCGCTTATGCAAAGAGGGCCTCGGATCAGATTGCTTCCAAGCTGGGGGGAGACGCGATCCGGTGGGTTGGCCAGGGACTTCACAGCCATCCGTCGGGTACATGTCGAATGTCATCCGATGCCGACTCAGGGGTGGTCGACCACAATTGTCGAGTTTTTGGGATGGAGAATCTGTACGTCTCAGGAGCAACGGTCTTCCCAACTGCGGGTGCGACCAATCCCACGAATACGATTGTAGCTCTCGCACTGCGCTTGGGCGAACATCTCACTAGACAATCTACAGCTTAGGGTTCGCGCAAGAACAACTTGTCATTTGGAATCCCATCTGCACCTCATCTCCGTCCGATCGGCGAGCCCCGTGCCGACGAGGCGCGACTGCGAGTACCAAGTTGTGCGACACATCTCAGAGCGGCGGTACCCATGAGAGCCGGAATCGTGATAGGGATGGTGATTCAGTTTTCCATTGCGGCCTGTGACAAGGAAGAGGCGCCGCCGGCGACGCGAAGTGCAATCACAGCCGGCGCAGCTATCTTCGAGCGCGAATGTGTGAGTTGCCACGATGCGTATACCTCTGAAATGGGGCCAACCCTTCTGGGCATTTTTTCGCAACGGGAGTACTCGTGGCTGGTTGCGTGGATAGAGGATCCGATTGGAATGGGAGAAGGCGACTCTATTGGCAGAGAACTTGCTCGCGAATGGGCGGGCAACCGGATGCCGCCAAATGACCTCAGCAAGCGGGACATCCACCAAGTCTTGGCGTACATGGCGAGCATTGACACATTTCCGCGACCGTCTGAATACTGACGCAAGGAAGCAGCTCATCGAGAGCATGGAGGAGGGGAGGGCTTGCACGGACACATGTCGCCACCTCTGTTTTCCCACTGACCCGAGTGACAGCCCGTGCTTCGCCGCTGGCGATCTAGAATCGCCCCCCTTCAATCGGGTCGTTGGGACCTGATCGGGCAATTGGCGCTGAAGCGAACGGACCCCCGGGGTCTCCCTCTCCTGGTCAATGATCCGTAGACGGAAATGACCGCAACGTTCCGCCGGAGGTCTCTCGAGTCCACACGGAAATCGAATGAGCTCGCTGCGCGCCCCGACATCGAGATCGCTGTGAAATGGAAGGGGCTGACACACACGGATCTTTCCCCCACTCATGCCGGCCCCTGGTCTGGGTGGGCGGCGAAGGCCAGGTGGCCTGGGTCGCGCCATAAGGATCGGCTTCATGGCACCGCTCGGTCGATTCGGTTCCAACCCCGACCGATCCGGCTGATCGATCGATGTCCGAGAACTTGGGCGCCGGCGACCGAATGGATTAGATGCGGATGGAGTTATTCCTCCACCGAACCTAGAATCCCTTTCGCCGCGGGAGTGGTCGGATTCGATCGCAGCGAAGCGGTTCCGGACCTCTGAAGACCGAACCCGGAGGCGCGGCTGGGCTGCGCCCCACGCGGAAAGGCCTCGGTGAACTACGGCTTCGTGATCGACAATCGCGCCTGCATCGGATGCCATGCGTGCTCCACGGCGTGCAAGAGCGAAAACGGTGTGCCGCTGGGGGTATATCGCACCTGGGTGAGTTATACGGAGACGGGGCGCTTTCCGGACACGGGACGGCATTTTCAGGTCACCCGCTGCAACCACTGCGCGAACCCTCCCTGCGTGCGGATCTGTCCGGTCGCCGCGATGATTCGGCGCCACGATGGCATCGTCGAGTTCGATGGAGAGCGATGCATCGGGTGCAAGGCCTGCCTGCAGGCGTGTCCCTACGACGCGGTCTATATCGACCCCGAGACCGGCACCGCGGCCAAATGCCACTACTGCGCCCATCGCACCGATCTGGGCCGTGAGCCGGCGTGCGTCGTGATTTGCCCGGAGCACGCCATCCTCGCCGGTGATCTCGAAGACCCGAGCTCGGAAATCGCGCGCTTCGTCGCGCGGGAAAGCGTGACGGTCCGCAAGCCGGAGCAGGGCACCGCTCCACAGCTCTTCTACAGGGACGGGCACGCGGCGTCGCTCCATCCGACCTCGAGCCTCGAGGGCGGTGGACTGTTGGCCTTCGCGGAGTCCTCGACATCGAGGATTTCCCGCCTCGACAACGGCGCCGGTGAGCCGATCGCGCGGCGGAGCTACGATGTGGACCATCACGTCCCATGGCAATGGCCCGTGCCGGCCTATCTGGTCACGAAAGCGGCGGGCACCGGGGTCTTCGGTGTGCTGGCCCTCGCCATCTTGGGCGGATGGATCAACCCCTCCGCCGCCCTCGTCGCGGTGGCGGGTCTGGCGGGCCTGTTTCTGACGGCGATCACGGCGCTGCTCTTGACGATCGATCTGGAGCGGCCCGAGCGATGTTTTTTCGTGCTGATCCACCCCCAGTGGAGCAGCTGGTTGACCCGCGGGGCTTACCTGCTCCTGGGCTTCGGAGTGGTCGCGGGGATCTGGTGGATCTCGGAGGTCGCGGCGTGGGTCGATTGGATCGATGGGGCGCCGAGGCTTTGGCTGGCGGCGTTCACCCTCCCCTGCGCAGCGGGGGCATCGATCTACACCGCTTTTCTCTTTGCGCAGGCAGAGGGAAGGGACCTGTGGCAGAGCCCCCTACTCCCGGGCCACCTCGTCCTGCGCTCGGCCATGATGGGGAGCGGGCTCCTTCTGCTCATCGAGGCATTGATGGGCGCCCAGACCGAGGTGGCGCGCGGGATCTATCTCTTCTCGTCGGTGGCGAGCCTTTTCGCTTTGCTCGTTGGAGATCTCGCCGTGCCCCACACCAGCGAGGTCGGGGCGAGAGCCGCCGATGAGATCCGGCGGGGTCGATATCGTTGGTACTACTGGTGTGGTGGAGCAGTGGCCGGGCATCTGATTCCGATGACGCTCGTGCTCCTCGGAGACCCGGATCTGAGCTATCTCGCCGTGGGACTCGCGGCGGGCGGCCTCTACGCCTTCGAGTACGCATTCGTGATGGCGCCTCAGGAGATCCCGAACAGCTAGGAGAGGCCGTGGGTGACAAGAGACCGAAATCGGAAAGGCGGCCGGGCCGGGACGGGTGCAGGCATCCGGAGGAGACCAACGTCGCCGGAACTGGAGCGCCCTCCTACGGGCGCTCGGAGGTCACCCCGGAGCGTCTCACCGGCCATCGCCATCCCGACGGACGCCTGAGCCAGTTCCCGCCTCCGGAGCGGTGGAACGACTGGACGGAGTGGGACGGGCGCGCCTGGCCGAAGCGAGTGGCGCGGAGGTACAGCCTGGTTCCGACGATCTGTTTCAATTGCGAAGCGGGCTGTGGGCTGCTGGCCTATGTCGACAAGACCACCTTCGAGATCCGCAAATTCGAGGGGAATCCACTCCACCCGGGCAGCCGGGGTCGGAACTGCGCGAAGGGGCCCGCCACGCTCAACCAGGTCTACGATTCCGAGCGCATCCTCCACCCGCTCAAGCGGGCCGGGGCGCGCGGGGACGGGAGGTGGCAACGGATCTCCTGGGATCAGGCGATCGACGAGATCGCCGGAAAGATGCGCGAAAGCCGCCTTCGACGGCGGGACGGAATCGTCTACCACGTGGGGCGTCCCGGCGAAGACCATTACGCCAACCGCGTCGTTCAAGCCTGGGGCGTCGACGGTCACAACAGCCACACCAACGTCTGTTCGGCGGCGGCGCGCACCGGCTACTCGCTTTGGTCGGGCGCCGACCGACCCAGCCCCGATTTCGCGAACGCCCGCTGCATTCTGCTTCTCTCCAGCCACCTGGAGGCGGGGCACTATTTCAATCCTCACGCGCAGAGGATCATCGAAGCGATGGCGCGTGGAGCACGTTTGGTGACGATCGATCCGCGGCTGTCGAACACCGCCGCCAAGAGCCATGTGTGGTTGCCGGCTTGGCCGGGATCGGAAGCGACACTTTTGCTGGCGATAGCGAATCACCTCTTGGAAAGCGGCGCTTACGATCGGAGTTTCCTTCGGGATTGGGTCAACTGGCGAGAGTTCTTGGAGCACGCCGATGCCATCTGCGACGCGGAGATCGTACGCTCCGCCCGTGAAGCAACGAACGATCCCTTCGATCTCTTCGAGCGGCTGCTGCGAGCGACCTATGAGGAATTCACTTTCGAGCGCGCGGCGCGCGAGGCGCGGGTCCCCGAAGAGCGGATCCGCGAGGCGGCGCGATGCGTGGCCGAGGCCGGCGACCGGCTCGCGGCTCATGTGTGGCGAGGCGCTTCGATCGGAAACCGCGGCGGATGGCAGGTCGCGCGCTGCCTCTTCTTCTTGAACGTGCTCACTGGCAGCGTGGGAACCCGGGGCGGCACTTCGCTGAACTCCTGGGACAAGTTCGTTCCCCGTCCCTTCCGAAGCCCGCCTCCTCTGGAGGCATGGAACGAGCTGAATCTGCCTCCGGAATGGCCGCTCTCCCACTACGAGATGAGCTTTCTTCTCCCACACCTTCTGGAGGAGGGTCGCGGCGAAATCGATGTGTACTTCACGCGGGTCTACAACCCGCTTTGGACGAATCCCGATGGCTTCGTTTGGCTCCAGGCGCTCCGAGACAGTGCGAAGATCGGTTGCCACGTGGCGCTCACTCCCACATGGAACGAAACGGCGTATTTCGCCGACTATGTGCTGCCGATGGGGCATGCGGGCGAACGCCACGACCTGATGAGTCAGGAGACACATTCAGCGAAATGGATCGGGTTTCGGCAGCCGGTCCGGAGGGTCGCCCTGGAGCGGGAGGGGCGAAAGGTCGAGCACACGCGCCAGACCAATCCCGGCGAAGTATGGGAAGAGGCGGAGTTTTGGGTCGAGCTCTCCGGAAAGATCGACCCGGACGGCGCGCTGGGCATTCGCACCCATTTCGAGAGCCCGGACCGACCGGGCGAGTTGATCAGCCAAGACGAGTACTGGGCCTGGATCTTCGACAACAGTGTTCCGGGCTTACCCGAAGCGGCGGCCGCCGAAGACCTGAGCCCCCTACAATACATGCGCAAGTACGGGGCGTTCGAGCTGCCCCGCTCGGAAGGCCGGCCTTTCGAGAGGCTGCTCACGATCGACGAGACCATGGAGGTCGAAGAGGGGGGACGGATCCTCGATCACCGGGGACGCGCGATCGGGGTGCGCGTTGGCGAAACCCCGCGGGTCGGATTCGGCACGCCGAGCCGACGGTTGGAGCTCTTCAGCTCGACCATGGTGGAGTGGGGATGGCCGGGTCGCCAGTACGCGTTGCCTTGGTCGCTTCCCAGTCATGTCCATCCCTCGGAAATCGACGAAGAAGCCGGGGAAATGGTGTTGCTACCGAATTTTCGCTTGCCGACTCTGATTCACAGCCGCTCGGCCAACTCCAAGTGGCTCTACGAAATCAGCCACACCAATCCGGTTTGGATCCACCCGAACGATGCGCGACGGATCGGCGTGGAGAGCGGCGATCTGGTGCGGGTCGACACCGAAATCGGCTATTTCGTCGATTCCGTCTGGGAGACCGAAGCGATCCGCCCTGGAATCGTAGCGGTGAGCCATCATCTGGGTCGGTGGCGCCTCGATGAAGAATCGGGCGTCGGCCGCGGCTCGTCCAATCTGGTGCAGATCATCGAAGAGGGCGAGGGTGGCTATCGGATATCGGTGAAGCACGGGGCGAAAGCTTGGGAGTCTTGCGATCCCGACACATCGCGAATCTGGTGGCAACATGTCGGGGTCCACCAGAACTTAGCCCATGCGGTTCATCCCGATCCCGTGAGCGGCGCCCACTGCTGGTTGCAAAAGGCGCTTTCCGTTCGCAAGGCCAAGGACGGGGAGGCTCTCGGCGATGTTTTCGTCGACACGCGACGCTCGATGGAGGTCTACCGCGAATGGCGCTCGCTCGCCCGCTCCGCAACCGATTACAGCCCCGACGGCACGCGCCGACCCGCCTGGCTCAAACGGCCGCTAAAGCCGAAGGACCAAGCCTATCTATTGTCGCAATCACGGGCTCGTCAGCGACCGAGCTAATGTCCTGACACAGAGATTCGTGGCATATCTCCCGCGTCTCAACGTCGCCCTCCACCTTTGCTGTCTCCTTGACGTAGCGCTGCTACGCCTGCGTCGACGCGCCTTGATGGCGACGCCGATCCATCGGGATCCACAATCCACGAGTCTCTGTGTCAGGCTCCTAGGAACCTGCCAACATCTCCTCGAGTCGATCCAGCCCCATGCGGACATTGTCCTCCGGTGGGCCGAAAGAGAAGCGGACCCACTGTCGGTAGGGGGACGGACCCGAGCGTTGCTTACCCGGATTCACGTCGAAGAACTCCCCAGGCACCGTCATCACCTTGTGCTGCAGGGCGCGACGAAAAAAGGCCTGGCTGTCATCGAAGGGCTTTGGAAGGTCTTCGATGCAGCCCCACAGGTAGAAGGTGCCCTCGCTCTGGTGCGCGAAGCTCAAACCCATGCCGGAAAGCCGCTTCAACATCAGGTTTCGCTTCCGGGCGAATACTGTTCGCAGGGCGCGTGTCTCCTGATCCGCGCGCTCGGGCTCCAGCGCCGCCAGCGCGGCCCGCTGAATCGGCTGCCCCGGTCCGCCATCGATTGCGCTCGCGGCTCGACCCAAGACCTCGATCATGTCACGCGGTCCCACCGCCCACCCGACTCGCCAGCCCGGGTAGCGATAGCATTTGGTTAGCCCATCGATGACGACCACCGGATCGCGGTTCACATCCTCGATATGTCGCGCCGCCGAAATCGGCCCGGCGCCGGGCTGCCCATCCGGACGGTAGATGAAATGCGAGTAGAACTCGTCGAGAACGAGCGTGCAGGCTTCTTCCCGGGCGATCTCGACGAAGCTACGTAGATCGTCTCCTTGAACGAGCCGTCCAGTCGGATTGCAAGGATTGCTGAAGAGATAGGCGTCGAGGTCGTGCTCCCGAACTGCCGCCCGTAGCGTGTCCGGCGGAAGGCCGAAGCCGTGCGCGCGATGGGTGACCAGGAGAATCGGAGCCACCCGGTGGCTATGGTAGTCGATCATGTCTTCGTAGGCCGTGTAGTCGGGGATCTGGTAGCCGAGCCTGCCCTGGCCCAGGGCGGCGAAGACCCGACTGAGCACCAGCCGTCCGCCCGCGGCGACCGAAACGTTTTCCGCGGTGTACCGCGAGGCGCTCCCGCCGCGGTACAGACGGTTGTAATGCTCCGCCACGGCTTCACGCAGCTCGTCCGTGCCGCCGATCGGACCGTAGGCATGATCGCCAGGCTCGAGATCGATGCGCCCGATCCGCTCCGGCGCACCCTCCATCGGCCCCACTTCGGGTTGCCCCTGCCCCAGATTGCTCCACTCGGGGTGGCCGTTGTAGAAACCCAGCTTCATCGCCTCCGCGACGACGTGGATCACCCCCATATAGGGGATCGGCCTCATCGCACCGAGCGGTTCGAGCTCTCCATCCATTGGAACTCCTGATTCGATCGAGTACTCCGCGCGCGCATTGTGCGAGTCCTTCCTGGGGGCGTCAAGACCGCCATGGGAATCGCGTTCGAACAAGAGAGCCGCCCACAGGCTGGTTTCCACCCTTGGTCGATATCTGTACGACACGCCAGTGCGCAGTCCTCCCGAGGATCTCACGCCCATATCGAAACGTCGGAGTCACAGGTTCTGGTCTTGACTTGACTAGCCCGGATTTCTCACCAGATTTCTGCTGCGAGGGCGTATGTCCGCACGCCTTCGGCACTTCCCACCGGCTCGACTTGTGCGACATAGTACCACTATGCCTCCGCGTCGAACCGGCGCGAAGCACCGAATCCGCACGAACCTACACCGT
>NYZA01000197.1 GCA_002686955.1 Gemmatimonadota bacterium | reverse complement strand
GGCGCGGGCGCCTGGCGCGGAGATCCGACCGGCGGCGATCAAAGCGCGCGCCGCGTGAACCACGCCGAGCTGCGCCTGAGCGACCTGATCATCGGACTGATAGGGCAAAACTTCGAGCTCCTCTTCCAGCATCTCGAGCACCCGCTCGGAACAATTGCGGAAGAACTTCTCCCTGATCTCGCGCGGTGACCGTTTGAGGGCTGGCGCCAGGCTGGAAAGCTCCATGGAGCCGATGATGTGTTTGATCGCGACCTCGTCGAGCACGAGCACGTCCTCGAAGAGGAAGACCTCCTCCTTGGCGATCGCCGCCAGCTCCGGATTGCGGATCTTCAGAGCATCGATCAACTGTTTGGCGGTGGATGTGTCCACCCGCGACATGACCGATCGAAACACCTCTTCGCCGCCAATCGCGACCTCGTCGGGCCTGAGGATCTCCGTATCCAACTTGCCCTGCAGAATCTCTCTGAGCGCACGTAGATCGGCCGAGCTCGCACGAACACCGCGGCCCATCTCCTCCATGACACGCCCCTGCATATCCTGGGTCAATCCGGAAAGCAGATCAGCGGTCCGATCACCCGGCAGCGCCGTGAGCACTACGGCGATCTCATGCGCTTCGTGGTCTTTCAAGAGGCCCAGCATCTGCTCGTCGCTTAGAGCCTTGAGGAAGGAGAAAGTACGTTCCTGAATCGGAACGATCGCGTTTCGTGTCATGGCCTCCGGCTCCGTTTCGGTGAGCTTGGCCTCACCGATATCGCCCTCGCCGCCACCACCGGCCTCATCCGCCAAGCCCATGCCGGACAGATCCATATCCGCGCCGGCATCGGCGTCCTCTTCTTCTCCGGGACCGGCCTTCCGCCCGATGGCGCGAAGGATGAGGAAAAGGCTGAGCAAGATGAGAGCCGCCAAGAACACACCCAGCGCCGCCAGATAGAGCAGCCGGCTTCGCTCCGCGGATCCGAGCGAGGTGTCGAAATCGAGGGGCCGCAGATCGACGACGTCTCCGCGATCCAGATCGAGCCCGGCCCAGACAGGAACCATCGAGCGGATCTGAAGCGCCAAGCCGGGATCCAGATCCGGTTCGTGAAAAACCTGAACCTGGATTCGTGAAATGCTGGAGCGGCTTCGGGCCGAGGTCACCGTTCGCGATCTGGCGACGGGAAGGCCGGGCAGAGACGCGAGGGGATCCAGAGCCGTGCCCTCGAGCGCCGCATCGACTTTCCAGCGCGCCACATCGAGATCTACCGACACGAGCACGCGGTGCTCGCCGATCATCTCGCCGACCATCGCCTCGATGCGCGAGGCCATTTCCCGCTCCAACTCCACCTCTTGCACCGTGCGGTCCGACATCGCCGGTGCACCCGTGGTGTCCGGCTGCGCGAACGAGGTGATCTGGGCGACCGCTCCGGTCGGCAGGGCTGCGAGGGACGCAGAAAGAGCGAGGCACCGACCCAGCCGGGTGATCCACCGCTCACGAATACTCTGCTCTTCTTCGCTGATAGGTCTAGGGATCGTCTTCACGCTTCCCCCCGCTCCGGGCGGCGCCGACGACGAGCGCCGCGCCGCCCTGAAGCTCGGACGGTCGGTTTCGATGAACGGACCGTGGTCAGGCCTGGACCTCGGCCGCCTCTTCGGCGTACCCGTAGGTCTCGGTGTAGCGGTAGCCGTAGTAGTGGTAGTAGCCGAAGCCGCTCTCGGATGCGCTATTCAGAAGTGCCCCGACGAAGTTCGCTCCAACACGGCGCAGGCGCTCCACCGTCTTTTGTGCCGTGTGCCGCTGTGTAGCCCCTTCCTTCAGAATGAGGAGGAGCCCATCTACGCGCGACGCGATCAGGGAGGTATCGACGATCGGAAGCACGGCCGGGGAGTCGATAATCACGTAGTAGTCGTTGGCCCGCAGATGCTCGAGGAGTTGATCGAAGCGCTCGGAGTTGAGTAGGCGCGCGGGATTCACCGGCTGGCGCCCAGCCGTGATCACCTTGAAGCCACCGATCTCGGTGTCTTTGAGGATCTCATCGGCCGTCAACTCGTCGGAGAGGTACTCGCAGAGCCCGCCATCGCGCTCCAGAAGGAAGATCTGGTGCAAGTAGGTCCGGCGAAGATCAGCGTCGATCAACACGACCTTGCGACCGTCGACCGCCATCGACCTCGCCAGGTTGACCGCGGTCAAGGTCTTGCCTTCGCCCTGGAATCCGGATGTGATGACCAGGCTCCAGGAGTCGCGCTTGGGGAAGGAGTACTCGATGTTGGCCCGAACGATGTTGTAGGCCTCGGCGATGCGCGCACGCGGCTTGGAGAAGTCGACGTAGCGCTCGTCCTGCTCGAAGCGGGGGATCACACCAACGATCGGGGTTCCAACCTGCCGCTCGATCCGCGCGTTGAACTTGACTCTCGGATCGAGGTTCTCGATGACGAGTGCCAAAACTCCGCCAACGATGCCGCCGAGCACGTACCCGGCGATCATCATGAGGATCATGTTCGGCTGCACCGATTGAGAGATGTCCGCGGCTTCGAGAATCTGCAGATTCCCCTGCGCGGTCTCCTTCACCATGCGGGCCTCTTCGTACTTGCGGAGCATCGAGAAGTAGGTGTTCTCCAGTCCGGCCTTTTCGCGCTCCAGACGCGCCAACGCCAGGTTGTCCTCGGGGGCGGTGCGCAGGCGCTCTTCGATCTCGTTGATCAGGCGGCGGATTTCGCTCTGCCGGGCCTTCTCACGCATGACCTGGGTGCGTCCCTGCGCGAGCTGCTGGACCAGATCCTGCCGGATCGGATTGACCGCCCTGGTCTCGACCCGCACGCCACGCTCCGTGTTGGACTCCATCATGGAACGTAGGCGGTCGACACTCCTTCTGAGCGAGCGTACCCTCGGGTGCTCTTCGGTGTAGTTCGTGAGGAGCTTCGCCAGCTCCGTCTCGAGGTTGATGATCTCCACGTGGAGAGGAGTCGAGTAGGTCGCCTCCTTCACGATGAGGGAGTCGGTCATCGCAAGGCGTGCCGCCTCGTAGTCGAGGCCGGTCTCGGCGACGCGGATGCTCACCTGAGAATCGTTGTAGGTATTCGTGAGCGACGAGAGGCGGCTGAGGCGAGCACTGTTCTCGTTCTTCAGATTGCGATAGCCCTTGCTTCGCACGAAGTCCTTGATCCGCTCCTCAGCCTTCATCAGCTGAATCTTGGTCTTCTCCAACTGCTCTCCGAGGGTTTGATACGCCCCGCCGGTCGACGAGCTGTAGATCGCATCGACCTCGTCCACCGCCACGGCCGCAACCTCGCGGCAGATGCTCTGCGCCAGCTCCCGCTGCGGGTGCGTGACGGCGATCTGCAAGATATTGGTTTGATGCTGCGGCGTAAACTCGATATGGGATCGCAATTCGGCCGCGGACATTGGGAGATTCAGTCGCGTCAGCACCTTCTTCAACACGTTCTCTGTTCTGAGAATCTCAACGAAGGTGTTCATCGATTGCGAGGGCACGTAGGTGAGCTTCTGGTTCATGACGACCAGCCCACCGCCGGACTCGAGAAGGAGTCGGGTCTGGGAGCGGTAGAACTCCTGCTCCGAGACTGCGTGCCAACCACCTATCGCAAGACCGAGAAGCGCGACACCGAGTATGAGTCGCCAGCGCCGCCTCACCATCGCCAGGTAGTGGCGAATATCGAAGGTGCCGGCCTCGCGACCACCCCCTCCGAGTAGGTCTGACATACCCGCGTCGGCATCCAACGGGTCTTTCAGACCGTCGATCTCGATCTGCTTGCTACCATGGAGTCTTCGTCTGTCTGGACCCATTTTATTTACCTCGTCGGAATGGCGCTGCCGAATAGACAGCGAACTCGCAACACCGGCTGAAAATTGAAAAATCTCATCACGAGAAACGATCGTAGATGAACAAGCTCGTCGCCAGGAGATATACGCTGTTGGTCAAGTAATGCCATTTGAACTTGAAGTTCTCATAAACATATAGAACATCGTTGGGATAGAGGAGCAAGTCCTCTCTCTCTCGGATGTCGCCCTCGCTCTTCCAGACCGATTCGAGTGAGATGTTGCGGATCTCTCCCGTGCTCTTGAATACGCGAACGCGTTTGACCTCTTGATCGATCGCTCCACCCGCGAGGGTAAGAGCATCGATGATCGAGATCGGCTCGAAGAGCGGAAACGCGCCGGGGCTCCGCACGGCCCCTTGGATCGAGAGCCTCGTATTGAAAAAGCTGTTGACGTAGGTCGTTACCACCGCATCTCTGGCGTACGGCCTTATCTTCTCCGCGATGATCTCGGACAGTTGTCGCGGCGTAAAACCACGAACGAACACATCGCCGACAAGCGGGTAGCTGATCATTCCATCCGGCCGAACCTGCGAACCGAGAGAGAACTCGGGGTGATCCATGACCTTGATGGAGATCCCGTCTCCTCCACGGATCACATATTCATCTCCGTGGGCACTCCTCGCTCCGAGGAGAGAGAGCAGCACGATCAGTGCCGCGGTCCACATCGATGATTTCTGAACGGTCGATCTCACGATCAAACTCCCCCAGCGCCCTCTTCGCGGAGCGCCGATGTCGGTTGCGGAAGCGATAGGCAACTTGCGTGCCACGATCGTCCCGCGGCTTTCAGTATTCAAGCTGTTGCTTTTCAAGGGCTTATGGCCATCACCGCTGAGCGGTGTTCGAGCATCTTTTGCCTCCCTCGCCGTGGTGGGCGCCATTTCACGCAATCGGCTGCGAAGTTTGGCACAGCCGTATGCGCCTTTGCGGCGCGCCCCAGAGATGGCGGGAAGGATCCATGAGGATGACCCATGGAATCAAACTGCCGTGCTGAGCAGGTTAGCGTACTCCGTTTCGAATTGCACGTACGATCCCATCGCCGTGCTCAATCGCAGTGCATGGCCAAAAGCGTTGGAGGCTCCTCCCGGAAAAGCCGATGCAACTAGAGAGGGGATTCCGCGAATCGACCGATTGCTCGAATCGGTAACGAAGACTCCCGCGCGGGCTCCCATAGGGCCTCAACGGAGAACCTGATGCATGCTCGCCGAGCCGCTTTTTCTCGCCCCGATCCCGCCGCGGCACTTGCGGATCGGGGGAACCTGGCCTTCCTCCCTTCCACTAGAGAAGGGGATGATGCGATGTCGAGGGACACTCTATCCGGGTCGATTCGGTTTTCGACCGGCGCGGATCGGGTGGCGCTGGTCGCCTTCTTCCCTTCGATCGTCGCAATGGCGATAGTGGACCGCGCCCTGCGCCTGGCTCGCGGGATCGCCGACAGACGCGCCGCAAGGCACGAGGCGTTGTGCGAGAGCTGTCGGCTGATCCGCGATGTCTGCTCGGAGGAGGAAAGCGCGTGGCAAGAACCCGTGCGCTTCGCGCCGGTGGTCTACGGCCCCCCCAGCTTGAACTGAGGGTCCGCGAAGAAACAACTCCCGTGCTTGCATCCCATCTGCTCCGCACCTCCAGTTCGAGCGCCATGCCAGGCGCACGCCTCGAAATAGGCCTGCTATTCCTCCGGTTTCGGGTCGCCCAGATCGACCGGATCTACGGCGCATCTGGGCGCAAACCCAGGGAGCTATTCCTTCGCCGACCCTGAGGGTGAGACCCTACGCTCCCCCTAACTCGCGAATCGCCTCGGTCAGTGCGGGAACCACCTCGAAGAGATCCCCAACCACTCCGTAGTCGGCCACCTTGAAGATCGGTGCCTCGGGATCCTTGTTTATGGCGACGATGCACTTCGACGAGTTCATTCCCGCCAGATGCTGGATCGCCCCGGAGATGCCGGCGGCCACATAGAGCCCGGGAGACACGACCTTCCCGGTCTGGCCGACCTGGATGTCGTGGGGAACCCACCCCGCGTCCACCACGGCCCGAGATGCTCCAACGGCCGCTCCCAGCGCATCCGCCAGATCCTCCAACACGGCCCAGTGCTCCGGGCCCGTGATTCCCCGGCCGCCCGACACGACGATGTCGGCCTCGGATACGTCGATCTTGCCCCCTTCGGAGCGCACAGCCTCAGTCACGATCGAATGGAGATCGGAGTCGTCCAGGTCGGTCGCGATCGATTCTACCGCGCAGCTCCGATTGGAATCGGCCTCGAGGGCGGGAACACTGTTCGGCCGGAGCGTGACGAGACGAACCGTGTCGGAAGCGACCTTCACCGTCCCGATCGCCTTGCCTGACATCACGGGCTTCTCGCAAAGAAGATCATCCCCATCGAGGCGCAGGGCCGTCACGTCGGAGGCGAGCCCCGCATCGAGCCGAGCCGCCACTCTCGCCGAGAGGTCCTTGCCCTGAGCCGTGGCCCCACAGATGTAGATGCTCGCCCCAGCCACCCCGATCGCCTCCGCCACCACCTTGGGCGTCGCGGTTGGCGAGTATCGGCCCAGGCGCTCATCGTTCGCCACCAGAACCCTGTCGGCCCCGTGGTGGCCCAAACCGGCGGCGAGCTCATCGACTCCGGACCCGACGAGAAGTGCCGTTACTTCACCGTCCCCAGCCATGTCTCTGGCGGCCGCGATGGCCTCCAGGCTGGCCCTCTTGACGATCCCTTCGCGATGCTCCGCGTACACGAATAGCTTGTTCATTGTCTCTCCTGCTCGGCCGAGACCCCTGCGGACGAGGTGCGGCCAATGCTTGGTTCCGTCTTAGATGGCTTTCGCTTCGTCCCGCAAGGCCTTGGCGAGGTTGGCCGCGATTTCGCGGGGATCGGCGCCCTCGATGATCCTGCCCGCCGCCCGCTCCGGCGGCATGGCGAAATCAAGGACGGTCGTGCCCGCCCCCGCCGCGCCAACCTGCTCCGGCTCGACATCGATCTCCGCCGGCGTCAGCCGCGTCAGCGGCTTCCGCTTGGCCTTCATGATTCCGGGAAGAGAGGCGAATCTCGGTTCTCCCAGCCCTTTCTGGCAGGTGACGACCGCGGGCAGCGAGGTCTCGATGACCTCGTGCCCCCCTTCGATTTCGCTGTGGCAAGTCGCTTTGGTCGCGTCCTCGGCCACATTGAGCTCGACAACGGTGCCCGCGTGGGGAAGACCGAGCAGCTCGGCCACGCGAATCCCGACCTGCGCGCCGTCCGTATCGATCGCCTGCTTGCCTGCAAGGATCAGATCGAACTCCCCTATACTGCGACACGCGGCGGCCAAGGCGCGGCTGTCGGAGCGGGCGTCGCCCCCTTGGAAGGCATCGTCGGAAAGCAGATAGGCGTCGTCCGCGCCCATGGCCAGGCCCTTGCGAATATCGGCCTCGCAACGATCGGGACCGAGCGTTACGAGGGAAACCGCCGCTCCCCGCGCGTCCTTCAGCTTCAGCGCGGCCTCGATTGCGTATTCGTCGTAGGGATTCAGCTCGAAGCCGAAGTCGGACTCATTCAGCGCACCATCGGTCACGCTGACCCTCACATCCGATTTCGGCACGCTCTTCACCAGAACTAGGATCTTCATTCGTTCCTCTCCACACGGCCCCCGATCCCAGGGGCGGATGATGGCGGTCGGTTTGTTTGGCGGTGATCGGATTCGTACTTCGGAATCACTCGGGCTTGCGCGGAATCATACGCGATTCGCGAGGCAATTGCCGCAACGCGTCACGGGCCGCGCAAGCCTCGGCCTCGCGCTTGCTCGCGCCGCTTCCCCGTCCCCACACTCGATCACCGATCTCGACCTCTACGACGAATCGCCGTTCATGGGCGGGACCACTCGCCGAGCTGACCACATAGCGAGGCGGATCGTGCGTGCCTTCCTCTTGGACCAGCTCTTGAAGCTGATTCTTCGGATTGAGATAGGCGCGATCGCGCTCCATATCGGCCGCGCGATCCAAAAGCCAGCGATCGAGAATCGCTTCCGCCGCGTGCACACCTCCGTCGAGGTACGCGGCTCCGACAACCGCCTCGAAGGCGTCCGCCAGAATCGATTCTCGGTCCCTACCACCTCTTCGCTCCTCGGCCAACGAAAGCTGAATCCACTTCCCCAAATCTATCGACCGGGCGGCCTCGGCCAAGGTCTCGCGTCGAACGAGAGAGGATCGCAGTTGTGTGAGATCGCCCTCCCCGAGATCCGGGAAACCCTCGAAGAGGCGAGCGGCCACGATCATCCCCAGAACCGAGTCTCCCAGAAACTCCATGCGCTCGTTCGACGCCGATCGGCCCGCGTTTCGACTGTGGGCGTGCGAACGGTGCCTGAGCGCCTGGGTCAGAAGCGTTCGATCGGAGAAGCGATGGCGCAGCGCCTTCTCGAGCTGCGATAGCTCGCTCTCGCGTCCCGATCTGCCCAGCGCCCGTAGAACAAGCCGGAGCAGGCGCTCAAGCATCGCCGCCGTTACGGCGAAAGGCCAAAGCGACGTTGTGCCCCCCGAAGCCCAATGAGTTGGATATGGCAGCGCCGATCTGCACCGAGCGGGCCACGTTCGGCACATAGTCGAGGTCGCACTCCGGATCGGCGGTCCGATAGTTGATCGTTGGAGGCACGATGCCGGTGCGCAAGGTCTGCACGGTCGCGATCGCTTCGAGCCCCCCAGCAGCTCCGAGGAGATGCCCGGTCATCGACTTGTTGGAGCTGACCAAGAGCCGATCGGCGTGCCCTCCGAAGACCGCGCGCAAAGCCGCGGTCTCGGTCTTGTCGTTCAGCGGCGTGGAGGTGCCGTGGGCATTCACATATCCGACCTCGCTCGGCTCAACCCCCGCGTCTTCGAGCGCTCGTTCGATGGCGCGGGCCGCCGCATCGCCCCGGGGATCGGGCATCGTAATGTGGTACGCATCGGCGGTGGCGCCGTAGCCGGCAAGCTCGGCGAGCACCGGTGCGCCCCTCGCTCGCGCGTGCTCCCAATCCTCGAGCACCAGTACTCCGGCACCCTCGCCTAGGACGAATCCGTCGCGCGTGGCATCGAAGGGCCGGCTCGCGCTCTCGGGATCGTCGTTCCTTCGGGACAAGGCACCCATCTTCGCGAAAGAGGAGACCGCGAAGGTGCTGACGGCCGCCTCGGCCCCACCGGCGAAGACGACATCGCACTCGCCGCGTCGAATCGCCCGGAGCCCTTCTCCGACCGCATGCGCGCCGGAGGCGCAGGCCGACACCGGCGCGTAGTTGATTCCTCGGGCACCGATCCGAATGGCCACCTGCCCACTGGCCATGTTGGCGATCATCATCGGGATCGCCAGAGGCCCGGCTCCGGAGGGTCCCCGCTTCATCAGGCGCGAGAACTGCGTCTCGAAGGTCTCGATCCCTCCGATGCCCGAACCGATGATCACGCCGATACGAAAGGGATCGAAATCGGCTACTTCGATCCCGGCATCAGCCTGGGCCTGAAGCGTGGCCGCGATGGCGTAGCAGGCGTAGCGATCGCTTCGGCGGATCTCTTTGCGATCCATCCAATCGCTCGGATCGAAGCCCGAGACCTCGCCCGCGAAGCGGACCGAGTGCTCCGTGGCATCGAAATGGGTGATCGGACCGATTCCGTTTTCGCCTTCGCTGAGCGCCCTCCAGTAGTCGGAGAGCCTCGATCCCAGCGGAGACACCACGCCGAGACCGGTCACCGCGACTCGTCGGGTCTTCATCGGCGCTCAATCCCCTCGATCGGAGCGGAGGCGATCAGTCCCCGATCTTCTCACTCAGGTAGTCGATCACCGATCCGACGGTGGTCACCTTTTCGGCGTCATCGTCGGGGATCTCGATCTCGAACTGCTCTTCGAACGCCATCACCAGCTCGACCGTGTCGAGGGAGTCCGCGCCGAGATCGTCGATGAAGGATGCCTCCCGAACCACTTGGGCAGGGTCGACATTCAACTGCTCGACGATGATTTCCTTGACTCTTTCCTCGAGCGATGCCATTTCGTCCAACCTCCGTTTTGTTTCTTAATGAGCGCCGGTCTTTCTCGATTCTCAGGTCCACCAGCGGACCACCCGATCCGAGAATGATCGACACAGACGTCGCCGCCGGGTGACCCGAAGGGGGTCCGGCCGCGGAGAGAATTAGCCCATGGACAACCCGCCGTCGACCACGAAAATCTGACCGGTGATGTATTTCGCGCGATTCGAAGCCAGGAAAGCCACCATATCGGCGATATCGGATGGCTCACCGAGCCGCCCCAAGGGTACCCGGGAGAGTAGCGTTTCTCGGGCCGACTCGGGCACCCCGCCGAGCATCTCCGTCTGAATCAGGCCGGGAGCGACCACATTGACCCGGATATTCCGGGGCGCCAGCTCCCGGGCCAGAGTCGCGCTGAGACCGTTCAGGCCCCCCTTGGCGGCCGAGTAGTTGGCCTGACCGGGGTTACCGGTCCGTCCGGTGACCGACGAGATATTGATGATCGCTCCCTCTCTTTGACGCATCATCCGGCGCACTGCGGCACGCATGACATTGTAGGGGCCGGTGAGATTGGTGGCGATGACCTCTTCCCATTCTTCACTTTTCATCCGCACGAATAGATTGTCTCGCGTGATCCCGGCATTGTTCACCAAGATGTCGATCCCGCCAAGCTCCGAGATGCAGCGGTCGACCATCCGCTTCGCCTCGCCTTCGTCGCTCACGTCGCAGGGCAGGGCAAGCGCCTCACCACCCGAGCCGCCGATCTCTTCGACGAGGCTCTGCAGAAGGGCCTCGTTCCGCCCGTTGCACGCGACCTTCGCACCCGCCTGAGCCAGTGTGGATGCGATGGCGCGGCCGATCCCGCGGGTCGAACCGGTGACGAGGGCGATTCTCCCTTTCAGATCGATCATTGTCTGAGCCCCTCCAGTGCTGTATCGAGGCTTGCGGGATCAAAGATCGAACGGCAAAGCGCTCGGCGGTCGATCTTGCGGAGCAGGCCGGCCAACACCTTGCCCGGTCCCACTTCGAGGAAGTCGGTGATACCTTGTGCGATCATCCACTCGATCGACTCGACCCAGCGAACCGGTTGTGTGAGCTGCTCCTCGAGCCGCGACCGGATCTCGGACGCACGAAATAGCGGCGACGCGCTGGAGTTCGCCACGATCGGAAAGCTCGGATCGGTGATGCGAGCGGCGGCGAGCCGTTCGGCCAGCTCGGTGGCGGCCGGCTCCATCAGCTCGCTGTGGAAGGCCCCGCTCACGGGCAGCCTGACCGCGCGGCGCGCGCCACTCGAACGAGCGAGCTCCATCGCACGCTCCACTCCCTCGACCTCCCCCGACACTACGGTTTGGCCCGGCGCGTTGAAGTTCGCGGCCTGCGATACGAAGTTGGTCTCCTCGGCCGCACGGATGGCAATGCCGGCCACCTCGTCGGAATCGAGCCCCAGGATGGCCGCCATCGCTCCGGGGCGTTCCAACCCCGCGCGATACATGAGCTCTCCCCTCAGGCGCACGATCTCGAGCCCCTCTCTGAAGTCCAACGCGCCGGCCGCGTGCAATGCCGAGTACTCTCCAAGGCTGTGCCCCGCGGCCGCCCGCACATCGAGCCCGTAGCGGTCGAGCAACATCCAAAGTCCGGCACTGTGCAAGTAGATCGCGGGCTGGGTGTTGCGGGTCTCCATCAGCGCGGCATCAGGTCCCTCGAGCATGATTGTCGAAAGCCCGAAGCCGAGTTGCGCGTCGGCCTCGGCGAATAGAGAGCGGACTTCCGGAATCGTGTCGGCCAGCTCACGGCCCATGCCGACGAACTGCGAGCCTTGTCCCGGAAAAAGCAGCCCAACCGGCTTCATGGATCGATCCAACGAAGGATGTGCCGACTCTCGGTCTATTCGGTTTCGAGAGGCACGACCTCGCGCCCCGCGTAGTGGCCGCAGGATGGACAGACACGGTGAGGCAAGGAGTGCGCGCCGCAGTTGCTGCAAATGGAGAGATCGGTCTTGATCATTCGCCAGTTCGCGCGACGCTTGTCGCGCCGAGACTTCGAGTGCCGTCGTTTGGGAGTATTCATGGCTCGAGCTCCGGTCGAGGGCACGGGCCGGAGCCCGCGCTAGCGTAGAAATGTCGCCTTCGAAGACGTCCTATTGGAGACCTTCTTCTTCGGTCTTGGTCAAAGATCGCAAAGCCGACCACCTCGGATCGACCGGGGCCGCCGGGCATGTGCAGCGTTCCCGATTGAGGTTCGCGCCACAGTTCTCGCAAAGGCCCGAGCAATCGGATTCGCAGAGCGGCTTCACGGGGAGCTCGATCAGGAGGATCTCCCGCAGATCCGCTCCGAGATCCAGCTCTCCCGTGTCGGCAACCCAAACCGGATTGTCCGAAACGGCGTCGCTGCTCGGATCGAAGACCAGTTGGGTCGCCCCTTGGATGCTGTCCTGGGCGGGTTCGAGGCAACGCGCGCAGGGGCTTTCCACCACAGTTGTGGCACGAACAGCCAGGCGCACGCAACGGTGCATGTCGACTTCGATGTCGATCGCAACATCGATTGGAGACACGACTCGCACTCCGTCAGTGCTCAGGCCGAGCGATTCACCTCTCGCGGACCACTGGCGGGACGATCGCCCCGGCGGAAGATCCTCGATCCGGATCCTGAACTCGGATTCCAAGTTGGGCAAGGTGCTCTGATTCCCGAAGCGAGCCGAGGGACCGCTTCGGTATTGCAAAAGCAATGATTCTATTGGCCCTCGAGGCCTGAGGTCAACAGCTCAGATGGCGAGATCCGTGAGGGGGAAGAAGAAGGGGATCTCGGCTACCGCGGTCTCGGGCGCATCGGAGGCGTGCACGCAGTTCTCCTGCTTGTTCTCGGCGTGCTCGGCCCGGATCGTCCCCGGCTCGGCCTCCGCTGGGTCGGTCGCGCCCACTACCTGCCTCAGGTATGCGATCGCGCCTTCCCTCCTCAACGCCAGCGCGTAGATGGGACCGGAGGTCATGAACCCGATCAGCTCCATGTAGAAAGGCCGGTCCTTGTGGATCGCGTAGAACGCGCGCGCGGTCGGCTCGCGCAGCTGAAGCCGGCGGATCGCCAACACCTCGAAGCCTTCCGACTCGAGGCGCCCCAAGATGGGTCCGGCCAGCCGGCGTCGCGTCGCGTCCGGCTTGATCAAGCAGAGCGTGGTCTCCATCGACTGAATCTCCCTTCAGAACAAGCGGCTCAGCGCACTCCCACTTTGCGGATGACCTTTCGGAGGATGTCGGCCCTTCCGACCACTCCGACGAGACGGCCCTCCCGCACGACGGGAACACGGCGGATATTCCTGTGGACCAGAATGTGCGCGATCTCGGTGATCGGAGTCTCCTCATCCACGCAGACGGCGTCGCGGTTCATGATGTCGCCGACGGCGATGTCCTCTTGGACGATGAGGCGATCCACGATCCTCTCGCAGGTTGCGTAGAAATCGATCGCCCCGAAGAACTCTCTGAGTCTGGACATCCCCACCGAAAGCACGTCTTTCTCGCTGACGACACCGATCACGCGCCCCTCCTCGTCGATCACGGGCATTCCAGAGATGTTGTGCTCCGCGAGCCGGTTCACCATGACGCGAACCGGGACGCCGGGCCCCGTGGAGATCACCTCCTTCACCATCACATCGCGCGCGCAGTGAGAGACGTTTAGGGTGATGTCGGTGCGGCGGATCGCCTCGACGACGGCGTCGGTATCGGGGGCGCGGACCAGGCTGTCGGTCATGCCGTCGATGTGGAGCAGCGCCGAGATCGCGGCCAGTGTATCGATATAGCTCTTCGTCACATCGAGCGGTGTCACGAAAAGGAAAACGAGCTGGGCCGGCTCCCCGGTACCCCACTCGATCCCCTCGGGCGAGATACCGAGCACAAGATAGAGGCGGTCGGTGAGGTGAGTGCGGGCATGGGGAAAGGCGACCCGCCGGCCCAGAGCGGTGGTTCCGGTCTTCTCGCGCGCCTCGATCGCATCGACGAGTGCGTCACGCTCACTTAGCCCAGTCCTGGAGACCAGGAGATCGACCAGCTCACGAATCGCCTCCGCCCGACGGTTCGACCGAAGGGGGTGGCGGACCATGCCGCGATCGAAAAGCTCGAAAAGTTTCATGCTGGCTCTACAGCGCCTGGGCAAGAGCAAGGCCAAGCTCGGTCGGAGAACGGCGCCTGAGCGGCGCCCCTCAACCGGAGGTGATCCGGCGATCGGATGCCCGAATTGGAAGCTATTCTCTCACCGCAGCTCAAGCAACACCCATCTGCCTGACCAGATCGGGCAGCTCCGATGGAAGGACCGCGACCGACACTCCGGCCGCCTCGAGCGCTTCCACCTTGGCCGCCGCGGTTCCGGAGCCTCCGGAGATGATCGCGCCCGCGTGTCCCATCCTCTTGCCTGGAGGAGCCGCCCTCCCGGCGATGTAGGCAGCAACCGGTTTGGTCATCCGTTCCGCCACGAAACGCGCGGCGCGCTCCTCTTCATCCCCGCCGATCTCGCCGATCATTGCGACCGCCTTGGTCTTCTCGTCTCGTTCGAACGCGTCGAGGCAATCGATGAAGCTGGTTCCAGCGACCGGGTCGCCACCGATGCCGACGCAGGTGGATTGCCCGAAGCCTCCCCGGGTGAGGGCGTGGACCACCTCGTAGGTCAGCGTTCCCGATCGTGAGACCACCCCGACCGATCCGGACTCGCAGATCGTTCCGGGAATGATCCCGACCTTGCACTCCCCCGGCGTAATGGCGCCGGGGCAGTTCGGCCCGATCAGCCGGGTCGACCTCCCGCGGAGGAAATCGTAGACCTTCAACATGTCGTTGATCGGCACACCCTCGGTGATGCAGACCACCAGCCCGATGCCGGCGAGTGTCGCCTCGAAGATGGCGTCGGCCGCGAAAGGAGCCGGCACATAGATGACCGATGTGTTGGCGCCTGTCGCGCCGACCCCTTCGGCCACCGAGTTGAACACAGGCACCCCATGCACCTCTTGCCCTCCCTTGCCCGGAGTGACTCCCGCCACGACCTGGCCGCCGTAGCTCACCATCTGCTCGGTGTGGAACGTACCGTCGCGTCCCGTGATCCCCTGAACCAGGACCTTCGTGTTCTTGTCTATGAAAATCGCCACTGTCGAATCTCCATTCCGCGCGCGTCGTCAGCCGAAGCGCGGCGGGTTCGGTCCGGATCCGCGCCGCGGATCAACCCCGTCCGAGCTCGATCGCCCGTTGAATCACACCGTCCATCGTCGGTTCGGTCACCACGTCGACTTCGCCGAGGATCTCTCGCGCTTCCTCTTCGTTGGTTCCGGTGAGACGGATGACCACCGGAACACCGATCTCGGTGCTCTTGAAGACCTGAACGAGTCCCCGCGCAACGTCGTCACAACGGGTGATCCCGCCGAAGATGTTGAAGAGGATGACCCGCACATTTGGATCACGGAGGATGATCTCCATGGCGGTCAGTACCTTCTCGGGATTGCTCGATCCACCGATGTCGAGGAAGTTCGCGGCCTTCCCGCCGAAATGCTCGATCGCGTCGAGCGTCGACATCGCGAGACCGGCGCCGTTGACGACGCAGCCCACCTCTCCCTCGAGCTTGTGGAAGGCGAGGCCGGCGTCGCGCGCCTTCGTGTCGGCCGCGTCTTCGGCCGCCAGATCACGAAGCTGCTCGATCTCCTTGTGGCGAACCAGGCCGTTGTCATCGATCGAGATCTTCGCGTCGAGCGCGATCAGCTCGCCTCCCTCGGTGACGATCAGGGGGTTGATCTCAGCAAGTGTGCAGTCGTTTTCGAAGAAGGTATCCGCCAGCTTCGAGAGGAGCGCCGCCGCGGTCTTGGCCAGCATTGGATCGTGTCCGTACAGATGGAAGCCGAGGCGCCGGGCCTGGCCCGCGGTCAGGCCCAGAGCCGGTTCGATCGCCTCCTTCAGGATCGCGTCCGGATTCGTGGCCGCCACCTCTTCTATGTCGATCCCGCCCTCGGAGCTCACCATCACCACCGCCTTGCGGGCAGCGCGGTCGTGGGTGATGCCGACGTAGGCCTCGGCCGCAATGTCGGCGGCCTCGACGACCAACACAACCTGGACGACGTGGTCCTTGATCCTCATTCCCAGGATCTTCTCGGCGTTTTCGCGGGCCTCCGAGGGCGTCTTCGAGTACTTGACGCCGCCGGCCTTTCCACGCCCGCCGGTATGAACCTGGGCCTTGACCACCACGGGGCCCCCGACCCGCCGCGCGATCGCCTCGGCTTCGTCGGCGCTGCGAGCGACCTCCCCCTTCAGAATCGGGATCCCGCTCCGCGCGAACAGCTCTTTTGCTTGATACTCGTGAATGTCCATCCAAGGGCTCCTCGGGCGGTTCCGCCCGAAAACAACGACTCGTTCATATCTCTTGCCGAGCGACCGTCACGGATGATCTCGCGTCGGCGGGAAACAACGAACCGGAACTCTCACTCCGGAAAGATACGGGTTCCGTCCTCCCCCTTCCACGCCCGAGGAAGGGCGGCGAACGAAGTGATCAGCGCCTCTTTGCCCCCATGTTTCAGGAAATCGACCACGCCCTGGATCTTGGGGCCCATGCTCCCCGGCGGGAACTCCCCCTCGGCCAGGTACCTCTCCGCCTCGGCCACCGTGAGCCGGTCGAGGGGCTTGGGCGAGGGCGAGCCGAAGCCGAGCACGACCTTGTTCACCGCGGTGAGGATGATCAGGC
This sequence comes from Gemmatimonadota bacterium, assembly GCA_002686955.1. Taxonomy (GTDB): domain Bacteria. The sequence goes on along the minus strand of NYZA01000197.1, from coordinate 11,559 downwards.
GATCGGCGCCGATCTCGCGGGCCAGCAGAGCCGAGGCGAGGTCCTTGTCGACCACGGCATCGACGCCGTCGAGCTCTCCGTGCTCAGTCTCGATCACGGGGATGCCACCACCACCGCAGGCGATGACGATTTGCCCTTCCGCCATCAAGTGGCGGATCGCCGGCGCCTCCACGATCCGAACCGGCATCGGGGAGGGGACGAGTCGGCGGTACCCCTTCCTATCGTCGCCGCTCACCGCCCATCCATGAGCTCTGAGCTGCTCGGCGGTCTCGGCATCACAGGACGATCCGACCGGCTTGGTGGGGGCCCCCATCGCCGGATCGTCTTCGCCCACGACGACTTGGGTGACGACGGCGCTGACGGGCCGATCGAGCCCCTCCTGTCGCAGCCAGTTCCGGACGACCTGCGCGATCATGTAGCCGATGCCGCCCTGGGTATCGGCGACCAGCACTCCGAGCGGGCGAGGAGGCACCTGTCCGCGGGCAAGCTCCATGCGATGCAGCGAGGTTCCGACCTGCGGCCCGTTGCCGTGCGTGATCGCCACGCCTGCGCCCGACGCGAGCAGCTCTCGAATCCCCCGAATCGCGACGCGCGCATGGTAGAACTGCTCGTGGATCTCTCCGGTATCGTCCGGCCCCGTGATTGCGTTGCCGCCGAACGCAACGACGATCGTTTCACGGCTGTCGGGCATCGGAGCGAGGATCCTGCTGTGGTGACCGGATTGTGCCGGCGCCGGTTCGGGCATCCGGGAAAACAAAAAATGTATCGAGGTAGGGGCTTCCGGGTCAAGATCGGTGTGTTCGACTGACGTTTCGATATAGGCGTGAGATCCTCGGGAGGACTGCGCATTGGCGGGCGGAGAGCCGTCGTTCCTGGCCAGGCAAGCCCAGCGGCTCCTCTCGGCCCTCGCCGCCGAAGAAGGAGAAGACACGCCGGCCTGGTTTCGCCTGGCACCCGTGGGGTGGCTTGAAGCCAGGCTTCTTCGCTGCGGCCGTACTGGACTCCGCGATGTCGGATGCCGCCTTTGTGAGCGCGGTGCGCGATTTCTCGGATGCGACCGAGGCCGATGCTCAGACCGTCGACTGGTGGCGGCGCGCTCAAATCAAAGTAGTAGCGACAGTCGCGCCGTGATCTCCAGCGGGCGCGACTTCCGCTCACATGATAGAGGCTGGGCCGCCCGTGCGTCCGAACGTGTGTGCGTGGGCAGAGCGCACCCGTTTGCCGTTCCGCGTCACGGCCCCGTCAACCACAACCAGTTCTCGGGCCCGCCGTACGCCCCCATATCGGAGCGAGCACCATTCGGGAGCCATGCCGGCCAGCGGGGATGCCAATCGTAGAGCCCATCTTCGACGAGCGGATCGCCGCTGTCGATGCTGCGGGAGCCGGGGCCGAGGAGATACTCGAATGGGCCGAGGGTGCGGAAGAGGGGAGGGAGCCCGATATTGCCGTTGCCCGGCCAACCCTGTTCGATGTTGCTGTAGCGAACGGTCAGCAGATCGATCGCGCCGGCGAAGTGGTTTGGCTGATTGCCCCAGACGATCGAGTTGCTGATGGTACGGGGGGCTTCGAATACATCGGTGTAGAGAGCACCGCCGTCTTCGGATGCGATGTTGTCTGCGAAGACGCACTGGTCGTACTCGATGGTTTCCGGCTGATAGAGCTGGTACTCCCAGACTCCGGCTCCTTGTTGTGCGGTGTTGCGAGCGATGATGGTGTTGCGGATTGTGCTGGAGATCCTCTCCTCGGTGTAGATGGCACCGCCATGCTGGTCAGCTATGTTGTCGATCAGCAGACAGTGATCGAGCGCAAGAGAGTTGGGAGAAAGGCCAGATATCGCGCCCCCAATCCACGCCGTATTGCCACGCAACACGCAACGTTCCAACGTCGCCTGATAGGGGGCGTTGTGCCGCACGCCTACACCGCCGCCTGAACCGGCGGCATTGTACTCGATAACAGAATCGCGGACGTCGAGTTGGGCTCCGCTGACGTAGATGCCGCCACCCTCTCCGGCACCTCCATTGTGGCTGATGACCGACTCGATGATGGTCAGCGAGGAGTGGTTTGCTGCTGAGATTCCGCCACCATCGCGATACAGTGTCGTGAGACTTGTGAACAGGTTTCTGGATACCAGGCATTGACGGACCAACGCGCTCCCAGCACTCACGTGAATCCCAGCGCCATTCTGCCAGGGTGCCCCCACGCTCGTGTTTTCAAGAATGCGGCATGCGATCATTGTTACACTCCCACCGCTTACCGATACTCCAGCTCCATTCGTAGAAGTGTTGCGCGCGATGTCGCAGCGGATCAGCATCGGTGATGACTCAAAGCACAGGACTCCGCCCTCTCCCCCCGTCACGGTCAACCCCATCAGCACACTGGTTGAGTCCTCCCCACTCTCGAATGTTACGACCCGCCCCATCCCCTCTCCATCCACAACCGTCGCGGCCACAATCGCCGAATCGAAGGGCGCCGACCCCGTGACCACGATCCCCTTGCCGAGAAAGTTCAGCAGCTCTGGATAGACACCGGGCAGAACGAGCACGGTGTCACCGCCGGCAGCGCTGTCGATCGCGCCTTGAATAGTGGGCTCCTGCGTGGGGACAATGATCGTATCCGCGGTAGCGACACAGGCCGACATCAGCGCCAACGCCGCGATCCAAGATCCGGATTTGAACAACATCTCCGGCCTCCTCACTGCAAGGGGATCTTCATCAAGATGGCCGGGGGCGAGCCGAGAGGCGGTGTCCATTCGATCATCTTCCACTCGTCGTCGTCGAAGCTGCCGCTCTCGCTGTGATCGGGAGCGCAGTACTGCGCCTCGCCAGCCTGAGAAGCGTTTGCATCCACGAACAGTCGATCCGCGGCAACCCAAGGGAGCTTCGCGATGGGGATTCCGGCTGTATTCTGTATGTCGTAGAGCTCGACTTCTTCCGCAATCTGTCGGTTTGTGTACCAGCGCCACGTCGAGCATTCGATATCCCCGCCTCTGCGCACTTGCGTCGCGAGGGCCCAAGCCGCGCCCCATGCTTCGCTGGCGAGTACGCGCGTGAAAAGGGTCTCGTCCTGCCCCATATCGACCAGTGGGAAAGGCGTGTGTTCAGCGACGGGCGCCGAGGAACCGTAGAGAACCAGATTCGGGACCGCGCCCGGTTGGAATACGTCGCCATCCGCGAGCACCGAGCCTTCGCTCGTGGTGCGGTCGGATGAGAACATGTGGAGGCACGATTCTGCGCCCATATGTTCATTGGGGTACGGGTTGTGGGCACCGTGCCCGCCACCGTAGCGGTAAGGGGCGATCATCACGCCGTTGTTGTAACAGTCCGGATCACTGGCGCAGCCATCGGGATCCTGTTTTGCGCGAAGCCACCGTCGAACCAACGGAGTTACGTCGAGCTCGACGGACTGCCAACCGTTGAACTGGGATTCCACCTCATGAGCACCGTGGTGCTGGATCTCCTTAGCGTCGACGAGGAAGCCCAGCGGAAGGAAGCTGCCGGGGCAGTTAGGAGTCTCGGGCCAAGTGTCCCAATGGCTGCCCCTCAGCCAGGAGAGCCATGTGGGCGCGATCGGCCCCAGAACTGATCGACGGGCGGATCGGGATCCGTTCTCAATTCGCTCCAAGAGAAGCCCTTCGGAATCCTGTAGACGCCTATCCGAGCCGGGGCATCGACATGGCTGCCAGCATCTACATCTTTATTGGCATGAACGCTGTGCGCTTGACGGAAGACGAGCAGCCGCAAAAGGGCTCGGGAGATGTGATTCCAGTGGGCCTCCCCTTGGCTGGGCATTCGAGTATAACTCAGCCACATATGTATCGCTCACATTGGCCTTCGCCGACGGTCCGTCATCGATGCCAAAGAGAAACCCCCTCGTGTCGTTCTTGTCCGGCCGCCCCTTCGCGATCTTCCGCGACACTACTCGGAACCCTTCATTGATGTATGGAAGCTGATCCCAGAGCTGATTGATCCTGCCGGCGTTTTGAGGCTGCGCGTCGAAGGCGTCGCGGCTTTCTTGATCGAGCAGATCGAACTCATGCCCATCGAACTCGCAAGAATTGCCGTTTAGGTCCTCCGACACGTAATCACGGTAGGCGATGTATCCCGTCGCCTCTTCCGCGATCGCCTTGCCCACCATCTCGGTGAAATCGATCGGACCGGGTGAGCGCCAAGCGCACAGCTGGAAGTTGGGTGCCAGCACGTCGGCCGTGTCGATCGCGCGTTGTGCCCATTGAAAGAGCGCGTTGCTCATGGTGGTGAGTCTTCCCAGAGGCCACGGAGGTGGCGGGCAGGGCGGATCGGAGGGGAGTTCCCCACTCGGATCCATGAACATCTTGGCGTTCACGATGCTGATGGTCGGGTGCCAGGCCGGAGTCTCACCCTCGTGCACCCAAGTGCGGACCTTGTGGCCCTCCTCATGCTTTGAAATGTCTCCCGCGCTCATCTCATCGGAGATGATCCAACCGCCCAAGGCCGGGTGGCTCTTGAAGGCCTTCGCCCACTGCCTTACGAGATCGGCGCAAAGGGGCCACTTATTGTTGCAACCACACCCCCCTCGACAGTCCAGATAGTAAAGCGGCACCCAAGCGATCACGCGCAGCCCCACGCACTGAGCAGTGTCGAGAATCACTTTCAGGTCTCTCTTCGTGGAGTAGACCCTCTGCAATGAGGGAGCCTGGATGACGTTTCGATATAGTCGCGAGTTCCTCGGATTCCCGACGAGAGATAGCGGATGACTCGAGGTCGGGGACGCTCGCCGGGCAAAGGGCAGTGCGCGACATCCTCGCGTTGGCCGCCACCATAACCCGATCACATCCGGATCGGCTCGGGAGCTCTTCCTGGCGGGGGCTTCGTTTGGGCACACCCAGGTGTGCCACAAAGCGGGCAAAAGCCCGATGGGCCGTAACGCGTTGCTGTGTCGCGACTTACGGCGTCGCCCGCGCATCGCTTGGATCCGCGCGGTCGCTCAGCCATCACTCGCGCGAGCTTGCCGCGGACGCGGAGGTCGGAACCCAAGGCACAGAAGGGCGCGCTGACCAGTGTCGCCTCGCGGGCACGCAGGGCGGGAAGTTCGCCCCGAGAGGAGCCGCTGGGCTTGCCTGGCCAGGAACGACGGCTCTCCGCCCGCCAATGCGCGGTCCTCCCGAGGATCCCACGCTTATGTCGAAACGTCAGTGTTCGACGAATCTTCTCGGTCCACGGCCACGCTATCATTGCCTTTGCCTCGATTTCCCAGCTCACCACTCCCAATCGAGATCCGAGATGGGCTCACTCGCCCCCCCACCGATCACACCCGCGCAGCTCCTCCGCCATGACAGGCCGGCGCCGCGCTATACCAGCTACCCGACCGCGGCCTCTTTCCACTCGGGGGTCGGCGCCGAGGAGTACGAATCGCGCCTGCGCACCGTGGCCGAGCGGCGGTCGGAGCCGCTGACGCTTTACGTCCACCTGCCCTTCTGCGACACCAAGTGCACCTTCTGCGGTTGCACCATGGTAGTGACCCGCGACGCCGAAAAAATGGACATCTACACCCGCCACCTCGAATCGGAGATCGTGGCGGTATCGAGCCTCCTGGGGGAGCGCCGCGGCGTGACCCAGCTCCACCTCGGCGGTGGCACACCGAATCATCTTCCGAAGGACCAGATCGAGCGTCTGATGCGCCTCGTGCGGGACCGCTTCGAGCTGGCGGTAGACGCGGAGATCTCACTCGAGGTCGATCCCCGCGTTGGATCGGCGGATCAGGTCGATCGGCTTCGCGAACTTGGATTCAACCGCGTGAGCTTCGGCGTGCAGGACTTCGATCCCGGCGTGCAGCGTGCGATCAATCGACGGCAAGAGGCGTCGGCCGGTGTGGAGTGCTTCGAGGCCGCCCGCGCGGCCGGATTCGGTGGGATCAATATCGATCTCGTCTTCGGTTTGCCAGGGCAGACGCGCGCCGGCTTCGGCAGGACCGTCGAGCGCTTGATCGATCTTCGACCCGACCGAATTGCCGTCTTCAGTTTTGCCTACGTGCCCTGGTTGAGACCACATCAAAAAGCGATCACGCCCGAGTCGCTGCCGAGAGCGATCGAGAAGCTCACGCTCTATTGCGATGCACGCGAGCGCCTGATCGCAGGCGGCTATGTGCAGATCGGCATGGACCATTTCGCTCTTCCGGATGACGAGCTCGCGCGGGCCCTGGCCGCTGGTCGGTTGCGGCGCAATTTCCAGGGATACACAGTCGTTCCCGGCTCCGACTGTATCGGCCTCGGCATGAGCGGGATCGGGGATCTAGGTGGCGCCTATGTGCAGAATGACGCCGATCTGAAGGGGTACAGCTCACGCATCGAAGCGGGCCGCCTCGCAACCTACCGCGGCTATCTGCGTGACGAAGAGGACGATCTGCGCAAGGAGATCATCCACGGCATGCTTTGTTGCTTCGGTCTCGAATACTCCAAGATCGAATCACGCTGGGGAATCGATTTCGCGAAACGGTTTCCCGCCGAGCTACGGGAATTGGAGCGATTGGCCGACGACGGCCTGATTCAGCTGGATTCCGCCGGCTTCCGTGCGACCGAGCTCGGTAAGCTCCTAATTCGAATTGTAGCGATGCCCTTCGACGCCCATATCGATGCGGTGCGGGCCCGACAAGAGAACACTTTTTCCCAGAGCGTATGATGCCGACAATATTGAGCCTTTATCAGCGAGAGGGCTGCCCTCACTGCCAACGGGTCCGTGAAGAATTGACGCGCCAGAATCTCCCTTTCGAATCGCTTCAGGTTGCCAGGTTACCCGTCGATCGCCCCGACCTGACCGCGCACGACGGTGTTTCCAGTAGAGAAATCCCGATTCTGCGTGACGGAGATCGTTGGATCCAAGGCAGCGAGGAGATCCTGCTCCACCTGCGAGAACGCGCCGGGGCGCATTGGTTCGGTGACCCGAGTTTCGCCTACACTCGTAGGCTTTCCGCGCCCGACTTTCAGCACGCGGCCAGGAAGGTGCGGAAAGCTCTCGAGGAAGCCGGCTTCCGCGTGCTCTACGAGCTCGACATGGGCGCAACGCTGGAGAAGAGCTCCGAACCCGGATCGATCGAGCGCTCCGGAGCGGGCTTCACGAAGTATCTGATTCTCGGTATCTGCGCCACCGAGATCGCGCATTCGCTTCTCGCCGAGGAGCCGGCAGCGGGACTGCTTTTCCCCTGCAATGTAGTCGTGGCGGAGTCGGCCGCCGAGATCGTCGTGTCGGCGGTCGATCCCGTCGCACTATTCAAGACCGTCGAGAACCGCCCCGCTCTCACCGAGCTCGCGAAGCGAACGCGGGCGAGAATGGTCCAGGCGATGGGGAGGATAGAGATGCCAACACACCACGCACGGACACCTTGATCAACTTCTGAGGATCGATTGCTTCGGGCTGAAAGTGTGTTTGTGTCACGATTCCGATGACTATGCCTACGATCGCCGCCGCGACGGCGTCGGTATCTATGTCGGGATCGAGCTCGCCGGAGACGATCCCCTGCGCCAGAATAGAGCGTGTCTTTTCTCGGAAACCGTCGTAAAGCTCGGCGTTTCGGCGGCGGGCCGAGGGATCGGACTGGATGCGACCCCAAAACGACACGATAATTCTGGTCGCTTCGATGTTCTCGAGAAACCCTATCGTCGTAGTCGAGATCACCGCGTGGATCTTCTCGGCGAGCGTGCCGCCCGCCATGGCTGCCTCGCGCGTGCGCTCGTTGATTTCGTTCACAGCGCTGCACAGAACCGCCTCGATGATCTCGTCCTTGTTGCTGAAATGATAGGTGATCACGCCTCGGGTGAAATGCAGTCGTTTTTCTAGGGCACCGAAGGTGAGCGCCTCTAGTCCTTCTTTCGCGACGATCGCGCGTGCCTGCGTCATAATTTGGGTGCGACGCAGATCACGCACCGTGTGCGCGGTGGCCAAGCTCTCGCCATTCACGGCTTCGCCGACCTCGCCAAGGCGTTGTCGGCGCTGCGCCTCTTCCTGCGCAGCTGTGGCGGCCATGCGCTCGGATCATCGGCCGGGTAGATCCGCAGATCGGGGCCTCTTTGATCGAGCAAATCGCGCCACGAGCAACGCAAGATCCGCGCGGCCACGGCCAAACCCGATGCGGTGGCTCCCATGACGCCGTGGCCCAGCGTGCTGGCTCCGCAGAGCCAAAGATCGCTCACCTCGGTCGCCACACCGAAGCCGAAGGGACCCAGTTGCCAGCGGCTCTTTTCGGTGCCGTAGAACGAGCCCTTTGTCGATCGCACGTAGTGCGCGTTCGTGAGCGGCGTTGCGAGCTCCGCGAAGACGGAATGCTCGGAGATGCCCGGCACGACCTTGTCGGCCGCCCGGAGCATGCGCTTCTCGAGTCTCTTCTTCAGCTCGACATAGTCGCCGGGGCGGTCTCCATGGCGGGAGTCGCTCCAACGATCGAATCCACCAAAAGGCACGAAGGTGAAAGCCTCGAAAGTCTGGTGACCCTTGGCCTTCTTGGTGCGGTCCTTCAGCGTGGTAATCGTCAGGAAGAGGCCGGGGAGCTCTTCGTCGTCGAGTCCGGTAGACCCGTTCGAGAAGTCGTAGGAGGCCTCGAGATTCGTGGAACGCGAGTACCAGTAGTTGCCCGAGTCGTAGCCCATGTCGGCGAGGTCGAGATCGGTGGCACCGAAAAGCGAGAGCCCTGAGATCGACCAACGGGTGCGCGCGAGCTTGCTACGCAGGCGGGTGCTAAGATTCTCCAGACCGACCAGGCGACCAAAGGTGATGCCCGGATCGGCGTTGGAAACGACGCGGGTTGCGGTGATCTCTTCGCCCCCCGCCAGCCGGACCCCACAAGCGGCACCATTTTCGCCGAGTAAGATCCGATCGACCGCCGCGTTCAGACGGATGCCGCCGCCGGCCCTGCGCAGCGCGCGAGCGAAGGCCTTCGGCAGCGATTGAGCGCCACCCATGGGGTAGAAGCCGCCATTGAAATAGTGGGCTTGAACCGCGGCGTGCAGAGCGAAAGGCGCCTTGGAGGGTGGCAGGCCATGATCTCCCGCCTGGATCGAGAGAAGGGCGCGGAGCATCGGATCGTGGACGTGGCGATCCAGCACATGGTCGAGCGAGGCCAGCCCCCAGCGCAAGACGTGGCGGGCGCGCCAGGGCAGCGAGAGGAGATCGGGCAGCGAGCCGATCTTCTGTGCCTGCCCGAGCTCTTTCGCGCTTCGGTCGACCAGCTCGAGGTAGTCGCGGATTCCGCGCGACTCATGTGGAAAGCGCTCGATCAGCCGCGCTTCCAGGCGGTTGCGTCCCTTCGGAATATCGAATCGTTCCCCGCCGATGAGCACATGATCGAACCCGTCGGGGTTGAGCTCCAGAAAGACCAAATCGCGGGAGACCCCGAGCCCTTCATAAACTCTGCGCAGACCTCCCCCCTCGTCCAGCTCACCGATGTAGTGCACGCCCGGACTGAACTGGTAACCGCCGAGGCGGAACGAGTGACACCACCCGCCCGGCACTTCGTGCTGCTCGAGCACGAGCACGCGCTGTCCCGCCTGGGCCAGGGCCACGGCGCAGGCGAGGCCTCCGGCCCCCGATCCGATCACTATGGTGTCGACGTCGCGCATGGAATCCTCCTGGTGGCTGATCGTGGGCGAGATTATAACACCCGTTATGGAAATGCAACGTTCGTAATGGGCCCACCATGTTGTGCTGAGGCGGATCCTCGGTGCCCAAAAGCCTCGAGTGCCCGCACGCGCGCTTCATATCGACCTCGTGCGTCGTGGTTCACCTTTTCTCGGTCCTGGCCTCTTGCTGGAGCAATGGGGGAGGGGAAGCGCCCAGGCAGGGCAAACACGCCGCCACCGGGCCTATCCCAACGACTCCCCCGCCCTCAGGCGCCGCGCAATCTCTCGATAGGCGTCCCGAAAGGGCATGCCCTGGCGCACGAGCTCGTAGGCCGCGTGGGTCGCGTGGATCGCGGGATCGGTCGCTTCGCGAATGCGGTCGGGGATCGGCGTCAAGCCCTCGATCGTCTCGCGCATGACGTAGAGACAGCCCTCGATGTCGTCGATGGCGCGGAAATATGGCGCTTTCTGCTCCTGGTAGTCGCGGTTGTAGGCGCTCGGCAGATTGAGGGTGGTGGCCATGAGCTGGGTCAGCAGCGCGGGCAGGCGCGCGGTGCGGGCGCGGACGAGCTCGAGCCCGTCGGCGTTCCGCTTTTGCGGCATGATGCTCGAACCGGTGGTAACCAAGTCGGGCAGGCGGAAGAATCCGAACTCTCGCGTGGTGTAGAGGAGCAGATCGCCGGCGAGGCGGTTCAGGCTCTGGCCGATGTGCGCGAGGGAGAAGAGGAGGGCGGCCTCGAACTTGCCGCGGCTGTTCTGGCAGTAGATCGGGTTCTCCTGAACACGATCGAATTGGAGCTCGGCGGTGGTCCTGTCGCGGTCGAGGGGCAGAGGGGAGCCGTAGCCGGCGGCGCTGCCGAGGGGGTTCTGGTCGACTAGGTGGCGGACGGCGGCGAGGAGGCCGAGATCGTCGCGCAGGGCGTCTCGGTAGGCGCCGGCCCAGAGCGCGAAGGTGGTCGGCATCGCTTGCTGCATGTGGGTGTAGCCGGGCAGCTCGAGAGTACCGTCGACGTCGATGCGCGATTCGAGCGCCGCGATCAGCTCGGTGCCGAGCGAGGTGATCCGCTCGATCGCCGCTTTGGCGTGCAGGCGCATGGCGACCAGCACCTGGTCGTTGCGCGAACGGCCGGTGTGGATCTTCTTGCCGATATCGCCGAGTGCTTCGGTCAGGAGCCGCTCGATCAGCGTGTGGATATCTTCGTCGGCAGGCTCGAGATGGAGCTCCCCTCGCTCGGCCGCCTTACCCAGGCGATCGAGCTCCGCGACCAGCGCTTCCCCCTCCGCCGGCGTGAGCAGACCGACCGACCGGAGCATGCGTGCGTGGGCCTTGCTGGCCGCGATATCGTGCTCGGCGAGCCGCAGGTCGAGGTCGGGGTCGCTTCCGGCTAGGAAACGTTCGATCGCCTGGTTTCCTCCCTCCTTCCCCTCTTCCGTCCAGAGCTTCATGAGCCGGCCCAACGCTTTCCGCGATGTTCGAGGATTGCATGGTGTGCCTTGAGGCGGGTGGCGTGCACCCGAATGAACCCTTCGGCATCGGCCTGGTCGAAGCCGCCGGCGATCTCCATGCTGGCGAGCTTGGCGTCGTAGAGCGAGCTGGGCGACGAGCGGCCGAGCACGGTGACGTTCCCCTTGTAGAGGGCAAGGTGGACGACGCCGTCGACGACATCTTGGCTGGTGGAGATGGCGGCGCGGAGGAACTCCATTTCGGGACTGAACCAGAAGCCGTTGTAGATCAGCTCGGCGAACTTCGGCGAGAGCATATTGCGCAGGCGCAGCACCTCTCGGTCCATGGCGATCCCCTCGATGTCGCGGTGGGCGATGTGGAGGATGGTGGCGGCGGGGGTTTCGTAGACGCCGCGCGATTTGATCCCGACGAAGCGGTTCTCGACGATGTCGGCGCGCCCGATGCCGTTTTGGCTCCCGAGCTCGTTGAGGTGGAGGAAGAGAGGAAGGGGGTCCTCGAACGATTCGCCTCT
>NYZA01000196.1 GCA_002686955.1 Gemmatimonadota bacterium | reverse complement strand
TTATGTGCAGCGGGGGCAAAGACAGCACCGCAGCGCTCTATTTCATGAAGGAACGGTACAAGGTCAATCCTCTCGCATTTACTTTCGATCACGGCTTCGAAACCAACGAAGCGATCGGAAATATCCGCAATGCGGTGGAAAAGCTCGGCGTCGATTTCGTGTTCTTCAAAACCAACTACATGAAAAAGATGTTCAAGAGGATGATCGAGTCGAAATCGAAGGCTGTAATCTGCCATCCCTGCTCCATATGGTACATGGATCTGGCCTACAGGATGGCGCAGCGATTCGATGCTCCGATCATCATTGCCGGGTGGACCAAGGGACAGTCGGTCAAGCAGGAGGTCATGTCTTCGTGCGGGTGCAACGTGCACCAGGCCGAGTATCGCGCCATGGCGACCGAGACTCATCGTTTCTTGGATGATGAGCTTCGAGATATGCCGCAGTACCGCGGTTTCCCTCGGACCATGGAGGAGATGCTCAAACGGGCCAAGAAGCGGCACAAAGCGGTCGTGCTCTCGCCCCACTGGTTTCTGCCCTACAGCCCGGACGAGTACGTGAAGATCATCCAGGACGCCATCGGCTGGGAGTACACGAAACAGAGTTATCCCAGAAAGTCCACGAACTGTTCCTTGAATTTCATCTCGGTTCACAACTCCATGAGGGATTACGGCTATACCCATTACCACGTCGAGATGAGCAAAATGATCCGCGAAGGGGTCCTGAGCCGCGACGAAGCCCTCGAAAACCTCGAGATGGATTTCGACGACGAGCTCATGAACGATATACTGGGAAAGCTCGATCTCGCCGTGGAGAACATCCAGTGAGCGCACGGATCTGCAACCGTTGCGTGCTTCCCGAGGCGCCGCCCGACATCCGACTCGACGATGCGGGAATGTGCAATATCTGTCACAACTTCGACGAGGAGCAACGTTGCGCCGAGCCGGACGATCGCGGGCTGCTCGAGACCGACTTTCTCAAGATCATCGAAAAGCACCGCGGCAAACACGAATACGACTGCTTGTGCATGTTGAGCGGTGGCAAAGACAGCACCGCCGCGCTCTATTACGTAAAGGAACGATACAAGCTGAACCCCCTGGTCTTCACCTTCAATCATGGTTTCGTGCCGGACGAACACATCGCCAGCGCACAGCGGACGGTCGAGAAGTTGGGAGTCGATTTCGTCTACTTCCAGACCAACTTCATGAAGGACCTGTTCAGAAAGATCGTAGAGACAAAATCGAAGGTCGTCATCTGTCCGGTGTGCTCCCTCTGGTACATGCTAAAAACCTACGAAATCGCCGCCCAATTCGACGTTCCGATCATCGTCTCGGGCTGGACCAAGGGCCAGACTACCGGGAGTACTCGTTCGGTGCTCTCGAAATGCGCATGTGATCAGAACCCCGACGAGTTCAAAGCAATGACCGAGGCAACCCGCCGCTTCATGAAAGAACAGGTCAAGACCGATCCGAAGTACCGCGATTTCCCGATGACGATGGAAGAGGTGCTAAGAATCGCGAAGAAGAAGTACAAGAGCAAGGCGATCGTGCTTTCGCCGCACTGGTTCGTTCCGGGAGGGCCGGATGAGTACGTGCCCGTGATCAGGGAACAACTGGGGTGGGAGTACACCGCGCGCTCGTACCCCAGACAATCCACGAATTGCGATCTAAACTTTCTGGCCTCCAAGCTGGCGATGGAGAACTACGGTTACTCCGTCTACCATATCGAAATGAGCAATATGATTCGAATGGGATTGGTGACTCGCGAAGAAGCGTTGGACCTCCTGGAGATGGACGTCGACGGTGAGATATTCGACGACGTCTTGAAGAAGCTGAATATCGAGGCTCAGCACCAGTAGCCGAAAGGATTCGCCGGCGTGCGACGATATTGGGATCGCTTCAAGTGGTGGAGCAGGCGCCTTGGCCGATCGATCCAGGCGGTTGTCATCACCGTGCTCCTCGCCCTCGTATATGTCATCGGGCTCGGCCTAACCCGGCTTGGAGCGGAGTTGTTTTCTCGTCGATATCTGAAACTGTATTCTATGGATCGATCCAAGGGATCTCTCTGGGTCGACGCGGAAGGCTACGAAGCGAATCGCCTCGACCGGCAGTTCTGAAAGGCGACAGATAGGAACGATGACGATTCTAGGGATCTCCTGCTACTACCACGATTCCTGCGCGGCCCTGATCCATGATGGACGGGTCGTGGCGGCGGCGCAGGAAGAGCGATTCAATCGTGACAAGTACTCGCCGGTGTTCCCCATTCAGGCGGTCAACTACTGCCTGCAGGAGGCCGGCCTCACGATCTACGACGTCGACGAAATCACTTTCTACGAAAAAATGTATCTCAAGTTCGAGCGCACCGTCCTGAGCCATCTCGCCGGGTATCCCTTCACGCTCCGAAACTTCTTGGATACGATGCCTTTGTGGCTGAAGGACCGCCTTACTGTTTCGGCCACGATCGAAGATGAGCTCAGCATCAAGAGGCCGGTGCGCTATGTGAAGCACCATCTCTCGCACGCGGCGAGTGGCTTCTTGTTGTCTCCCTTCGAAAGAGCGGCGATTCTGACCGTCGACGGTGTCGGCGAATATGCTTGCGCGGCCTATGGAAGCGGTTCTGGAACGGCGATCGAGCTTCGAAAGGAGATGCACTATCCCCACTCCCTGGGGCTCCTCTACTCAATCGTAACGGCCTACTTGGGGTTCCGAGTGTTTTCGGGCGAGGGCAAGGTCATGGCATTGGCGGAGTACGGCGAGCCGAGTTTTCTCGATGAGTTCAGAAAGATCGTTCACGCGCGGAGCGACGGCAGCTTCGAGCTCGACACGAGCTACTTTTCCTTCAACCGTGGCGACAGAATGCACAACCGCAGGTTCGAGAAGCTCTTTGGATCGCCGCGCCCGCCGGGTGAAGAGCTCAACGACCGCCACCGCAACATCGCGGCGAGCCTGCAGCGGCTTACCGAGATCGTCCTGATCGATATGGTCCGGCACGTCGCGCGCGAGAGTGGCGAAAAGAACCTCTGCCTGGCGGGCGGTGTGTTTCTGAATGTGACCGCCAACAGCCGCATTCGAGAAGAATCGGACTTTCAGGAGATCTTCATTCAGCCCGCCGCCGGCGACGCTGGCGCGGCTCTTGGTGCCGCGCTTTACCTCTATCATTCCGTGCTCGGCAATCCGCGCATGCCCTCGTTGAAGTCTTGCGCATTGGGGGCCTCATTCAGCGATCGAGCGATCCAGGTCCTCTTGCGGAACCGAGGAGTGCGGTTTCGCGCCATGGAATCTGATGAGCTGGTGGCCGAGGCCGCCGATCGGTTGGCCGCGAAACAGATCGTCGGTTGGTTCAGAGGCCGAATGGAGTTCGGTCCTCGAGCGCTGGGCAACCGCAGCATCCTCGCTCACCCCGGCGATCCGGAGATGAAGGACCGCCTGAACCTGATCATCAAGCATCGCGAAGCTTTCCGTCCCTTCGGGGCGAGCGTGCTTCGCGAGCACATGGCGGAGTTTTTCGAGCAAGATTGGTCCAGCCCCTTCATGCTATTCATCGCCCGGGTTCATGCCGCGAAAATCGATGCCATTCCCGCGGTCGTTCATGTCAACGGCAGCTCGCGCATCCAGACCGTCACGAGCGAAGAGAACGGCATTTACTACGACCTGATCGAGGCTTTTCGCGAGCGGACCGGGCTGCCGATGCTTCTCAATACTTCGTTCAACGATTCGGAGCCGATCGTTCACACTCCCGAAGAGGCTCTACGCTGCTTCGAAGATACGGATATGGACTGTCTGGTGATCGGCGGCTATCTGGTGGAGCAATGAGCGCTTGTCTTGGAAGGTCGCGGTGCGCGAACGCTTGATCCCCCTGCTCTTGCTTTCTCTCTCGTTGTCGACGGCTGCTCTAATTCTGTTGCTCGTATCCAGGCCCGGCGCCAAAGAGACGGATGTGCAGGGTCTATTGGCGACGATCAAAGCCAATATCGATCTGCCCGCGGAAGCAAGAGTTCTGAAAGCCGAGCAAGGTGAGGGCGAGCTGGTCATGGCTCTGATCTCAGTCGCGGAAGACCGCCTGAGGATTCGAGTCAGCGAGCATCTCGACAGGGCTGAAGCTACGGAACTGGTGCAACAGAGCCGCGCCATGATCGAGAATCTCTTCATGGACCGCCAGGCTCCCTATCCGGGCCAGCTCTCCCACTCCCTTCGTTGCCCGGATCGATTCCTTCCAAGAGAGATTGATTCGAGTGACAGCGCGCTCCTGATGCTTCGACTCTTCGCCAACGATCGCCTGACATTCGGCGGCTGCAGTGAAGACCTGCTTCGCTATCGCGCGACTCTGGCTTTCTTTTACGATGAACCGAGAAAGAGGCTCTTCCGGATCGACTACTTCGCGGCGAAAGAGAACGCAGTCGATCCGGGCATAGATGTACTGCGCTCGTTCCGTATCGATTCCGGCCGCGAGGTGGGTTAGCGATGCGCGGCGAAACGCAACGATCACTGATCCTGATCTTGGGTCTGCTCAACTTGGCCGTGCTCGGCGGCATCGCCCTCCTGCTCCTTCCGCCTACCGAGAAAGAACCAGAAGACCAGGTGCGTCGTCGCTTCGTCGCAGCCGGCGCGGATGAGGACCCGATCTGTCGAGACTGCAATCTGCTTATGATCTCGCTCGACATATTCCGTCCGGATCATCTGCCCTGCTTCGGTTACGATCGGCGGACCGCTCCCAATATCTGTGATATGGCGCGACGGGGGACGCTTTTCGACAGCTTCATCGTTCATTCGTATATGACGCCTATCAGCCAGATGTCGATCTTCACCGGTCGCTATCCGTCGAACAATGGGTTCATTTCTTTCGCTTCTCAGCTACCGCCGGAAGTCCCCTATTTCCCCGAAGCGTTGAGCGCCGCCGGTTATCAAACCGTCGCCATGGGCTCATCGTTCGAGGTAATGGCCGATATGTCGAGCTTCCATTCGCGCAGAGCGCGCTTTCGCCGGGACGGCCTGAATCCGGGCCTCAGTTTCGGCCGCGGTTTCGATCGTTTCGTCTTCACCGGCAATCGCAATGTGCCGAGCGATGCGATCACGTGGCTGCGCGAGCAGGCCGAAGAGCCTTTCTTCCTATGGCTGATTCTCGGCACGCTACATTGGCCGTACGGCGCCACCGGAGACCCGATGCAGAAAGACAAATTCGTCGCGCCCGGCTACGAAGGCGATCTCGACCGATTCCCCAATCTCGGCTTCAAGGTGCTTTCTCGAATCTACAAGAATAGACTGCACTCACTGCGAGACGGCGAAAGCACGTCACTCGACGCCACCGACCTGGAGTTCATCCGCGCTCGCTACGATTTCGGCCTTTGGACCGTGGATCGATTCATCGGCGATTTGATGGAGTCGATCCCCGATGATCTGCTGCGCAATACGGTTATCGTGCTTCACGGCATTCATGGGGAAGATCTGGGTGAGCATGGCTATTTCGGTCACTACGATATCTACGATACCGAGGTCCGAAGCGCGGTGGTGGTTCTCAATCCGAAACACCGGGTCGAGGCCCGCAGGGTGAGAGAACAGGTAGAAGGAATCGACCTCGCCCCGACCTTGCTCGAGATACTCGACCTTGATCCGCTCCCCGGAATCGACGGAGAGAGTTTCGTTGAAGCCCTGAAAACGGGAAGGGGCGACCCGGATCGAGCGGCGTTCTTCGAGCGAATTCCACTATGGGAAAACATCTTCCGGCACCGCAGCCAGGTGCCGCTGGAGTTCACTTCTGGCATCAATGAGCTTCTGGACCAGGATGTCGTCGGAGACACCGGAATGCGGACGGGCAGATGGAAGCTCTTGCATCGAAAGGCCCGCCACATCGAGAAAGAGGTGAGCTGGTGGACCTACCTCTCGGGTGAGCCTCTCCAGCGACCGGAATGGGAGCTCTACGATCTCGCCAACGATCCAAGGGAACAGCGGAATGTGATCGCGGATCATCCACACGTATCCGAGGAGCTGCGGCGGCGCCTGACCGCCTGGGAGGAGTCGCTCGACTCCGGGCATTACGACCAACCTCGTCCGAGCGTCGAGGAAGCACCTTGAATATCCTCGGGCTCTCGTGCCACTACCACGACTCCGCCGCTTGTGTCATGAAAGACGGACAGTTGGTGGGGGCGGCACAGGAGGAACGCTTCAATCGGAACAAACACAGCCCCGATTTCCCGGTCGCCGCTATCAACTACTGCATACAGGCCGCCGGCATCGCTTTTGCCGATCTGGATTGTGTCGGCTTCTACGAAAAGCCCTATCTCAAGTTCTCCCGTGTGGTCATCGATCATCTCCGCTCCTTCCCCTTCTCCCTCCCTCATTTCCTACGCACGATGCCGAGCTGGCTCGAAGATCGACTCGCGCTACCGATGCTCTTGGAGCAGCGGATCGGCTACCGCGGAAAAGTGGTCTTCGTCAAACATCACATGGCCCACGCGGCCAGCGCGTTTCTCGTCTCCCCCTTCGATGAGGCCGCCATCATCACCGCCGATGGTGTGGGCGAGTGGGCCAGTGCGACTTTCGGCGTCGGTCGCGCCAACAAGATAGAAATTCTGAGGGAAATGCACTACCCGCACTCCATCGGGTTGCTCTACACAGCGCTGACTACCTACTTGGGCTTCGGCGCCCTGGGCGGAGAAGGGAAAGTGATGGGGCTCGCATCGTACGGCAAGCCACGATTTCTCGACAAGCTGGAAGAGATGGTCGATCTCAGGCCGGACGGCAGCTTCCGCGTCGACAAAAGGTACTTCAACTTCAACACCGGCAGCAGGATGTACGGGCGCAGAGTCATCGCAGCCCTGGGCCTCGCGCGTGAACCGGAGAGCGCGATCGAGGAACGACATTGCGACATCGCCGCGTCGCTGCAGACGCTCACCGAGAATGCCATGGTCGGCATAGCGCGCCACGTACACGATCAGACCGGTCTCGATCAGCTCTGTCTGGCTGGCGGAGTGTTCTTGAACTGTGTGCTGAACCACAAGATTCTGGAACGTACACCTTTTCGTAGGGTCTACATCCAGCCCGCGGCGGGAGATGCGGGCGGCGCGTTGGGAGCGGCGGCGCTGGTTTACAACTCCATACAGGGCAACCCGCGAGACTTTGTGCTCGACGATGCGGCCCTGGGACCGAGCTTCTCGAACCAAGAGGTGCAGCGTGCCTTGCGATTCGAGGGGCTAGAGTACCTCGAAATGGACGACAAGAAACTGGCGGCCCATGTGGCCGACCAGCTTGTTGCCAACAAGATCGTGGGATGGGTCAGGGGCGGGATGGAGTTCGGTCCACGTGCTCTCGGGAGGCGATCGATCCTCGCCAATCCCACAGACCCGAATGCCAAGGAGCGGCTCAACAAGCGGGTGAAGCGGCGGGAGGAATTCCGCCCCTATGCGCCAGCCGTATTGCACGAGCGCGCGAGCGAGTTCTTCGAGCTGCTCGACGACTCCCCTTTCATGTTGCTCGCTGCTCCGGTAAGAAAAGAGAAGCGAGCATTGTTGCCGGCCATCACCCATGTCGACGGATCCGCCCGTGTGCAGACCGTGCGCAAAGACACCAACCCTGAGTTCTGGAACCTGATCCACGAGTTCGAAAGGCGCAGCGGCGTCCCCATGGTCGTCAACACCTCGTTCAACTTGCGCGGCGAGCCGATCGTCTGCACGCCCCACGACGCCATCGACTGCTTCCAGCGAAGCGATATGGGCTGTCTCGTGCTGGGAAATTGCGTGGTGGGATGAAAGGGCTCTTCGGGGATCTGGTACGAGGCGCGCGAAAGATGTTGTTCGCGGCCCTCCTGGCTGCAATCTACATCTTCGGCTTCGGCGCCACCTACCTGTTCATGTTGGTCTTCCGCAGATCGATCCTGCTGGACTCGCCGCCCTCTAGTGACAGCTACTGGCGCGTTGCCACCGACTACGAAGTCGATCGAGAGAGCGGCTCCAGTCCTTCATAGAGTCGGCTACCAATAGCCTCTCTTCATCGCCTCTTCGATCAGATCCTCCGGGACCGGCATCGTTCCCGATTCCGCGCCACCGGTGCTCTTGGCGCGTGCTGCGGCCTGGATCAACTCGGCCTTGAGCTCTTCGAGCACTTCCGGATGCAGATCCGCGACATTGGTCAGCTCGTCGGGATCGCGCTCGATGTCGTAGAGCTCGAACGACTCGTCCTCGATCGTGTAGCCCTCTTCACCTGCTTCATGCTCGATCCGCCCTTCTCGGATCAGTTTCCATCCGTGGTTCCGGATCGATTCGTTGATGCTACGTTCGGGGAAGAAGCGGTTCGTCTTGGATACACCTACATTGTAGAGAGCGCCGGCGAAAGCGTAGTCGTTCAGAGCTCGATCCTCTTCCACCAAGGGCAGCAAGCTCTTGCCCTGGTGATCCTGCCATACCGCGATGTCGACCAGATCCAAAACCGTCGGCATGATATCGACGAATTGCGCCAGCCCCGTCACTCTCTTGCCCGTGGAGCCAGGCCATTTCATCATCAGGGGCACGTGCAGAACATCGTCGTAGTGCGTGCCCCGTGTCGTTCCCGCGCGCCCGAAGCGACCGTGCTTCGCGAACATCTCACCATGCTCCGACAAGAGGATGATCACCGTTCGGTCCAGCAGATCGTCGTCGAGATCGGCGAGAAACTCGCTAACCAAAGCATCGACGTAACGAACCTCTTCGTCGTAGAGATCGGAGAGATGGCCGATGTCGTCGGGGGTCAGATCGACCTTCAAGATGGTGTCGACGATCGAGTCCCGAAGAGCATGCTGTGCACTGAGTTGGGCGGGATCGATCCCATGCTCGCGAAACCCGTCGGCTATCTTCTCCTTGAACCACTTGGGAGGATCCTTGCGCTTCGTCCGGAAGGGATCGCCGAGAGTAACGTAAGCGGTGTAACCGACTTCAGCATTGCCGTATCCGCGCATGCAGACTGTATGATCAACGGTGATGTTCTTGCCTTCGGGATCGCTGAAAAGGCCTCGATACTCGTCGGGCGGATCGAAGGGGCAGTGGGTGTCGTAGCCGTGAATGAAGAGAAAGAAAGGGTCCTCGCCAACGCCGGCCAGCCAACGCCTGGCCTGCCGCAGAGTCACCGCGAACCCGGTGAAGTCGGGATTGTTGTCCGTAACTTCGAAACCGTCCATATGTCCAAATATGCTCTTGTAATCGACACCACCGGTGAACGCGGCGGTACGGTAGCCGTTGCCCAGCAGGATTCGAGGCAGCGTGAGGATGGTCGGATCGAGCAGATTGCCGTGCCAACGGTCCATGACCCGGTGGGCATAGGGATGAAGCGAGGTGAATAGCGAAGTGCCGACCGGCAGCGTCCACGAGGAGTGGGAAAAGAAGTTGTCGAACACGACCGCGTCTTCGGCCCAAGCATCGAGGCCGGGTGTCGTGACCCGCTCGTAGCCGTACAGGCTCATGTGCTCGGCGCCGATGTTGTTGATCGAGATCATGAGCACGTTGAGGGGACGATCAGGATCGCCTTTCGGCTCCTCCGCGCACGCGGCCAGGAGCAGGGCCAAGGTCCCCAGTGCTATCCGTCCTTTGCGGTTAGTTTTGCGTTTCATCTTCGGTGAACTCTCCGTCTCATCGGCCGTTGATTTCTAGCCATCTCTTGCTCCTCGAACAGCGTCGTCATCCCATCGCCTGCGGGTGATCAGGAACCAAGCGTTCTTGAAAGCTACCCTTTTGCGGGTCTCGACGGATAGCTGCGGCAGCATCCGCCTCAACCGCGATACTTTCTGCGCGTACATTCTCCATCGATCTCCCCCTATGTCGGTCCCCATGACGAATCTCGTGGAGTGCCGCTCGATAACATCGCGCCACGCCGGCAGGATCTTACCATCCGGGTTCTGAAAGGTGTTGTGAACGAAGCCGCTGCCTTGGTATCGGGAGCCTGGGGCCGACATCGCGAGATCGAAATAGAGATTGTCGAAGCCGCCTAGAAGATCGCTGACATACGCGGGTCCGAAGCGCTTCTGCTTGTCCGGGAATCGGATCTGTGCCAGGTGGCACCAAATGACGACCGCCCGCGGGTTCTCTCTGAGCATCCTCTCCACCGGCTCGAGCAGGCCGTCTTCCGGCTCGTGGTGAATCTGGAAGACCAGTCCTGTTTCGGCGGACAACGCGAAAAGCCTGCGCCCCCAGGGCGAATCGGGGGGCACGTACACGTCGTGATGCGGTGCCAGGCCCAGCTTGAACTTCTGTGGCGGTGTGTAGTGGCGCAGCTCGAACTCCCCCATGAGGAAGTATTCCCCGTTGCGTGCCGCCTTTTCGATGTGGTCCATGAAGGGACCGTCTTGTGAGTACCATGCCTCATTCGTCCCCTCGGCGGTCGTGGGAACAAAGTAGGAAGGGTGCTGCTTCCAGAGCGCCAGCGACTCCTCGCTGCCGGTTCCCGCGCCGCGAAACTTCGGGGCGAATGCGAGCAGGGCAATGCCCAACCGATCCATTTCGGCACGAATCGTATCGATCTCCATGACCCGCCCGTCATAGGTCGACTGAGTATCGATGATCGGCAACAACCCGGAGTCGAGAACGCGATCGACGCGCTCCTTCCAGATCCGGATCGCCCGTGCTCTCTCTGGCGATTCAGCGATAGCGATCTCTTCGGCGGTGCAGCCCGCGGACTCAGCGCCACCGATCGCCAACGCGAGTAGACCCGGTATCGCCCACGGAGAGATCCGGCGGCTCACGGCGCACCCGCCAGCGCCTGAAGCCACGCGTTCTCCCCGGCCCACCCCCGCAGCAAGCGGATCAGCGCCTCCACAACACTTGGCTTGATCGCCGCTACATTCCGAGTCTCGTTGGGATCGGAGGCAAGATCAAAAAGCTCGATCGCCCGCTCGGCGCTTCCGTCGGCCTCGCTCAGGATCAGCTTCCAATCCCCCTGCCGAACCGATCGTACCGTCGATCCGTACCCTCTTGTCTCGGAGAAAACCGGTCGCTCGGGATCGAATGGCGCGTCCCCCTTCATCGCGCCTACGAGACTCCGCCCCTGCACGCTCGAGACCGGCGGAGCTCCCACCAGATCGAGCACGGTAGGCATGAGATCGACCAGCTCCACGGGTGTATCCACAACCCGCCGCCGCGGCAGCATCCATGTTTTCGCGGGTTTGATGATCAGCGGCACATGGGTGATCTCTTCGTAGAGCCGCGGTGGACTCGTGGCATGCAGAAAAACACCGTGATCGCCCAAGCCCTCACCGTGATCGGATGTCACGATAATGATCGTTTCGTAAAGCGATCTTTTCTGGATCCGATCGACGATCTCCCCTATGAAGCGGTCCGCGTAGCTGACGCAGGCGTCATACCGATTGCCGAGATAATCGATGTCGGCCTGATCGAGCTCGAGATACTCCTTCCCGCCGAACGGCCGCTCCACGCCCCGGGGCCATCGGGCACCCCCCGGCAATTCACCGAGGGAGAGTGACCAACCGCTATCTTCTCGATCGATACCGATCAGAACCGGCTTCGAAATCCAAAGCCCGTCAAAAGGCCCCTCGTAACCCCGCGTGAACGGCTTCATGTAGATCTCAGGCGGCAGATAGGGGCGATGGGGTTCGCTCGGATTGAGCGCGACGAAGAATGGCCTGCGGTCGTTCGATTCCATCCACTCGTACGCCTCCGGCAGAAAGTCCGGGAAAGAGCGCATCGGTAGTTGATTCTTGTCGATGTTCCGCTTGTAGTTTCGGTAGAGCTCGAAACCCTGGTCGATTCCGTACGGGGAATCGTTGAAGCGACCGGTGAAGAACGCGGCGGTGCGGTATCCATCGGCCCGCAACGCCTCCGCGAGTGTCGTTTCCTCTTGACCCAACGCCGGATCGACGTAGGGAAAGTCGGAGATTTGCGCCCCTTCACGAAGCATGCCCAGGGCCGTAGGGTAGCTGCCAGTCAGCAACGAGGCGAACGAAGGCAGTGTCCAGTTCGATTGGGTGTATGCCGACTCGAAGAGGACTCCGCTCGCGGCGAGAGCATCGAGGTTCGGGGTTGTGAAGCGATCGTATCCGTAGCAGCTCAGCCGATCGGCCCTGAGTGTATCGACAATGATCAACAGAACATTGGGCCGGACACCCGATAGGCCGCGCTGAGTCCTGAGCCAGCGCTGCCTCCGCTCGTTCATCGCATCCATATGGCCCCGAGGGAGCATCTCGTCGTAAGCATCCAGCTTTGTGCTCAAAGCCGCGACGACTTCCGGCTCTTCGGCGGACAGATCGTTCTGTTCACCCGGATCGTCCTCCAAGCGATACAGATGAACCCGTGCGGCGGTATCTTGACTAGCGTGAAAACGCAGCAGCTTCCATTCCCTCGAACGAACGCACGATCTCCACGAGAATTTGTTCCCGCCTGCGGATCCGATGGAGTAGGCGTATTGGTTGTAGTCGGCGGGTGCCGAGCCATCCAAGAGGGGGAAGAGGCTGCGACCTTGGCACGATTCCGGGATCGGGATATCGAGCAGTTCCAGCAGAGTCGGCATCAGATCGATGAGCTGCGCCTGCGTGTCGATCGTGCGCGTTGCGGCGTCCCCTCCCGCACCGGCCGGCATGTGTTGCTCCGGTAAGCGCACGATCAGGGGCACGTGAATCCCTTCCTCCCACAGATCGCCATGCCTGCGCTTGAGAACCGATCCGTGGTCGAAGAGTCCCTCCCCGTGGTTGCCCAAGACGATTAAAACCGTGTTCTCTTCCAATCCGGTCGTCTTCATATAGCGCAGAAACTCACCGATCCTGTGATCGGCATGGGCGAGCGCGGTGTCGTAGCGGTCGATCCAATGCTGCCGATCCTCCGGGGAGAGCTCTCGAATCGCGCCGCTCTCCGAGAGCAGCTTCGATCCATCCATCTCGCCACCAACCGGATGGCCGAGAGTGAGATTCGCGAGAACCCCCTCGTAGCCGGCACCGAATTTCGGCGCGAACTCCTCCGGCACCTCGTAAGGCGCATGGGCATCGTAGGCGTGCAGATAGAGAAAGAAAGGGCGCTCGGAACGGTCATTCAGCTCCTGCCGCGCACGGGCCAGCACTTCCCTCAGGCGCCCGTATTCCATCTCCGACAGGTACCGTTCGAAGCCCTTCCCGTAGCCGATCATCGACGAGTTGTGGACACTTCCGGTAATCGCGGTCGTGGAGTAACCGTGATCTCGGAGGAGCTGGGCAAGTGTCGTTGCGGTTGATGGCAGTTTTTGAATAGCGAACGGAACTCCATGGGCCGGGGCGTGCATGCCCGTGAGCAGGCTGACCGTACTCGGAACCGTGTAGCCCGCCGGCGAAATCGCCTGGGCGAACAAGAGACCATCTTCCGCCAGAGCATCGAGATTCGGCGTCGTATTGCGCCCGTAACCGAGGCAGCCGAGGTGATCCGCGCGAATCGCATCGAGGGCGATCATTATGATGTTCGGCTCGGTTCCGGTGGCGCCCGCTCCCGAGCCCCGCGGCGGCCGGATCAAGGCACGGTCTCCGGCCTGTGCGGTCGAGATACCCAGGCGATGAAGAAGAGCCCCCTCGACCCCATCCGCATCGGCGGCGCCGGCGGGCACGCCCAAGTCGTTCGTTGCCAGGAAGGCGCCCGGTGTCTTCGCCCCGCCGGCACCGGCCCGTCCCCCGAGAACATAGATCAAGGTCTCATCCTCAAGACCGAGAACCCCTAGCGTTTTGCTCAGCGTTCTGAGCTCGGCATCGCAAGCCGCGATCCCTGCCCGATCGTTCGCCTCGTAGTGCAGCAAGACTGCCCGCGACCGCCGACCGGACTCCGAGAGATGATCGACTAGCTGCTCCGTCACACCGCGATTGTCGCTTCCGCCGGCACCGGCCCGAAGATCGAGCAGCGGCACTCCTTCCCGCTCGAGCCGCGCGCGCCATGGCGCCCCCTCCGCCGTGATTTCGGCGGAAGAAAGGTCGCAGTAAGCGCCACGCTCGACCAAGCGGCGCAGATTCGGCAGCTCCCAATCGGTCAGCATCGTTTGTACGGTGTGTGCGTCCGCGCCCTCCCACTGAACGACCAACAGATGACGGGGGACGTAGACCCGGGTAATGAAACGGTTGTCGACGAAGGGATAGAGGTCCGCTTCCGCCTCACGATTCAGCAAGCCGTGATCGAGCATCAGCTCCCGCACACGCTCCAAGCGCCCGATTTCGACGAGAGGGTACAGCTCCCAATCCGGAAACCCCAGGGCGAGCTCGTCGGGATCTTCGGGAAGATCGGCCTCGAAGGCAACCTGCCGCAGATAAGCGGACAACAGTCGTTCCACATCTTCCGGACGGCGCTCCAAGAAATCGTTGCGAAAGACCAGAAGTGCATGGCTCAGGTCGGCATCCACCCAATCGAGACGGCGATTAAGTGTCGCGACTCCGGCATCGATCAGTTCCTTCGCCGCCCGGTAGTGATAGAAGCCGCCGTCCAGATCTCCGGACTCGATCGCCCGAGTGATCTCGCGCACCGAGCCGCGCTCCACGATGTTTGGAGCGAAGCCCTTGGGAGCGAGTTGGCGGACGAACTCGCGAGCCAGCACCAAGTCGAAGGGAGAGGATCGGTTGACACCGACTCTGAATGCTGACAGATCAGCCGATCGGTCGCTTTCGACGCCTCGGCGCAAGAGCAGCGCATAGCCCGGCGCCTCGTTCCGGTTGATTCCGAGTGTCGCGACCGCGGTGATCGGCAATCCGCGCGATGCGGCATCCACGAACTCCGCCTCGCCTACCGCGCCACCATCGATCGCTCCGCCTGCAATCGCCTCGACGATCTCGCCGCTTCCCCATCTCGCGACACTTTCAGAAGCGAAAACCGCATCGAGAGGTTCGCTCCCACCAGGGATCGCAAAAAGCTCTCCGTCCGCGTCGCGCCCCGCTATCAGTCGCGGGTCGACGCATCCGCGCGCGAATTCCCCCACGATCTGCGCCCTGTGCAGCAGCTGCGCTCTTCCCCCATGAAAATAGCCGATATCGATCGGCTCTCCGGAAGCACAGGGGCTCTCGGCTTCACCTCCGCACCCCCCAAAAAAGGCCGCCGCCACACCCAACAGAGCCCTCCCGGCGACCGCGCGCCAGGTCATTCCCGCTCCTCCTCTTCACGCCGTACCGGCTTCTCCGTCTCGAGCCACCAGTAGCCTCGCTCGCGCATCCGCTCCCGCATGAGCGCGCCCAGGTCGGGATCTACCAGCTCTTCCGCGATCGCGGCCTCGCGGACCCTTCGGTCCCACGCGTCGAGCTTCTCACCGAGCGCCGATACTATGTCGGGTCGATCGTCAAAGAGATTCTGCTGCTCCTCGGGATCGCTGATTAGATGATAGAGCTCGTCTCGAAAGCCCCAAGCATCGGCGGCGTCCCTGAACCGCAGCAGCTTCCATTCTGAGGAACGGATGCAGAGCTCTCGCCGCGATCCCCCCGTGCCGCCACTCGAGAACACATGGCGATTGAACTCGTCCGAAGCACTCCCCTCCAGAAGGGGCACCAGGCTCGATCCCTGGCATTCCGCCGGAATCCGGATGTCGAGCCAATCCAAAATCGTCGGCATCAGGTCGATGAGCTGGACCTGGGTATCGATCACGGTCGACCCCCCATAGCTCGTTAGAGAATCTCGTAGGCTAGTCGGAATCCACATCATTAGCGGAACATGAATCCCCTCCTCGTAGCTATCACCATGCCGCGACTTGAGCAGATGGCCGTGCTCCAACAGCGCCTCACCGTGATCGCCCATGATGATGAACACGGTATCGTCGATCAAGCCGAGCCGCTCCAAATGCTCGAGGAATACGCCGATTCGTGCGTCGGCGCGCGCCACCGCTCCGTCGTATAGCGCGACGATGTAGTCGATGTCCTTCTTCTCCAAAGTGTACACATTCCCATCGTCGGCTGTGAGGATGCCGTCTTGCAGATTGTCACCCAAGGTATGATCGATCTCAAAATCGTTCAAGACGCCCTCATAGCCCGCCGCTGTGAATTTTGTCGCCCACTGCTCTTCGAGCCGGAAGGGAGCGTGGGTGTCGTAGGCCTGAACGAAGAGGAAGAAGGGTTCGTCTTCCCCCTCCCCGATCCACCGGCGGGCCTTCGGCAACACATCGCTCAATCTGCCGTAATCGGGTTGATCCTCATAGATATCGAATCCCTGGTCGATCCCGTAGATCGACGAGATATGAAACCCGCCGGTGAAGCCCCCCGTGCGGTAGCCGTGAGCCCGCAGAGCCTCCGCCAGAGTCACCGCGGAAGGGTGTAGCTTGTGCTGGGCTGTGTACACGCGATGTGTCGGCACATACTGCCCGGTGAAATAGCTCGCGGCGTTGGCCAGGGTCCACGAGGCCTGGGCGATCGCCTGGCTGAATCGGATCCCTTCGGCGGCGAATGCGTCGAGGTTGGGGCTGGTGTCGCGTCCGTACCCATAGCAGCCGAGGTGATCGTAGCGAAAAGTGTCCATCACGATCATCACGATGTTGGGGCGGCGTTCGACTGGATCTTCGCCGCAGGATTGACCCAGCAGCGCCAAAACCACAAGAACGATGCGAACGTGCGCGGGAATAGAGATCAGAATTCCGACCCCCAGTAGTCGTCCTCTTCACTGATATCGAGATTCTCCAGAGCCTCCAGGACAAGGCTGTTGTCCACGAAGCTCGCCACGTCGATCTCTTCTTCGATGAATCCGTACTTGCGCAATAGCCGCGCCATCATCGTCAGAAGCTCGACGCTGACCGTCGGCACGATGTCGTACTGCGGCAAGTTCAGGCCGTAATAGTCCATCGCCATCTGGATCCCCTTCTCATCCCGCCGAGTCCTCTCTTCATAGCTGAGCGCGTGCTCCGCCTTGATCCTCAGAATATATGTCTCCATGAGCCTGATCAGACGCTCGCGGTTCGCCGCCACGTATTCGGGCGTTGAGACGATCAGTGCGTGGCTCAGCTCCGGGTCGACCCAATCCTGAAGCGCCGCGACGATCCAGAACTTCTTGATCTTGGCCGGAACCCCCATCAGATGGAAGTAACCGCCGTCGATCACGCAGTTGTGGGTTCCGATCGCCCACTGTGGCTCGTAGAGCTGGTCGACGATGTAGATGAAGTCGTTCGGTAACAGATCTTTCGACGCAACATCCCTCGGCAAGGCGTCGAGCTGCACTATATCTTCCTCTAAGTTGACACCGATCCTCTCTAGATACTCCTTGAGCATGATCGAGTCGCCGGGGCCGGCCCGTCGTGAGACCAGCACCTGTCCGAAATAGTCGCCGGGGTGGTCGGCGGGCATGCCGTTGCGCATCATGATCACGTGACCCGACTGATTGCGCACATCATGGCCGAGCTCGGCGATCGCGACGACCGGCAGTCCCTGCCGCATCGCCATGATGAATGAGCTCTCCCCGGGGGTCGTCAGATCGTATTCGTCCCGAAGCAGGTGCTCGATCAACTCGGTGCCCCGCACCTTCCCCACGATGTCGGTTCCGGGCGCATTGAACTCCCGAATCGAATGCGGCATCAGCTCGAACTCCTCGGCGTTGAGATCGCGCGACCACATCTTGACCTCGACGCCCGCCGCGGCGAACTCGTAGTCGTTGTGGATCCTCGCCAGAAGCTGCGTGCGACCTCCGTGGAAATAGCCGATTCGAACCGGCGGAGTCGGTGCGCCACAGCCCGCGAATGGGGCAAGTGTCATGGCGAGGGCGAGAAACCGGGCTGTGATGTGCGTAAAGGGCTTCATTCTTCGACTTTTCGTGGTTGGGAAACCTGTCGAGCCGCGTGAGCGCCGAATGATCCCACAATCGAACGATCGAGCAAGCTCGAATCCCGCGGACAGCATCTTGGACCGACTCTCGCACTCGCTCATCCCCAAAAACCCCGGCGGCTTCGTCCTGGTCCATGCAGAGAACGAAGGGGCTCGATCGATCCGATCCCGACGCAGGTTGGCCAATGGCGGGGGAAGCGCGACTCCGCCGCTGGCCCGAGGTCTGATAAAGTCCTCCGGCGGTCCGGCCCCGATCTTCGATAACAGCACCCGAAAGGAGAACGGACCATGAATGGCGGTCCGGAACATCGCCCCGCTAAGAGGTTCCTTCGCATGATGGTCGTCGCGACTCTGCTCGCGTCTTGTTCCAGCGATCCTGATGTTCCTCCCTCGCGCGAAGAAAAAGAGGTGATCGAACGCCGCCCCCTGGCGGGGCCCGGCCAGCGCCGCGCGGGGCTCCCCCAAATCGGAAGCCGGGTGGCCAAGGGCAGGGTGGATTGCGAGACCTGCGAAGGGGAGATCCAGGTCATCGTCTACGAATCCGATTCGGAGGCGCCGAGTGACGAGCTGATCCGGGGAATCGCATGGGTGCGCGAACCCTGGCGATTCGATATCGATGGCCTGCCGGACGACGCGACGCTCACGATCGTGGCTCGCTGGGATCCGGGCGGCAAGGTGATCAGAGGAGAACCGATCGGGGGCACGCGCATCTCGAGACCCCAGCCGCTGCCGGAGCCGACTCAACTCTCGGACTCGATCGTGATCGACCTGGGCGCCGCGACCGAATTCGGAGGACCGGCGATCGGAGGACCGGCGATCGGAGAACCGGGAACGGGCCAGGGATCCGCTCTCCCCGGCGGTCAACCGCATACCCCGGGCGGCATCGCCGAACGGCCGAGCGGCCCTCCCCTTGCTCGAGGTCCGGAACAACACCCCGGCGGCTCACCCCAGCAGCGACAGCCCGTACGCGCCGACCAGAGCTACCAACCCGCGCCGGTTTCCAATCGGCCACTTCGAACCGTGTCGGGCAAGGTCCTTTGCGAGAGCTGTGGTGGCAGGGTCGCGGTCTTCCTCTCCGCCGTCCCCACCCTCGACCCCCAGAGCACCGACGTCGTCGACAAGAGCTTCATCGATTCCGACCGGTCCTTCATCTTCAGGGGCGTGCCCGCGACCCGCCGCGTCTACCTGGGAGCCCGCTGGGATGCCGACGGTGAACCGGGGCCCGGATTGCCCGGCGCCGACGACCTCTCCACTTCGATCGTGATCACACCGCTGAGACCCGGCGAGGAGGCCGAACCGTTCGAGATTGTGCTGAAAGCGGATTGATTCTCCGCAACCACACCCCCACAGCCCACCCGAAGGAACCCGAAATGATCACCAAAGTCGCCTTCATCGCTCACCCGACCCGCGACATCGAAGCCGCAAGACACTTCTATGGAGAGGTCATAGGCCTCACCCAGAGCGCCGACTTCGACGACGTTTGGTCGGAGTACGACACCCCCGACGGCCAAACCATCGCCCTCGACACCTTCTCCCCCGGATTCATCGACAATCCGGCCCCCTACATGGCCCTCGAGAGCGACGCGATCGAGGCCGACGTCGCCCGAATTAGCGAAAAGGGCGCCCGAGTCGTCAAAGAGGTCTGGACCAACCGGACCGACGACGGCCAAGAGATCTGCAAGATGGCGATGATCATCGACCCCGACGGCAACCCGATCATGCTCCACCAGATGGCCGCCAACCGCATCGGCAAGTGATCCGCTTCCTCCCTCTCCTCGTCTCCCTTTCGCCGATCTCGCTCTCCCCCACCTCAGCCGCCGCAGCCTGCATTCCGATCGCGCGCCTGCACTACGAGGGGGGAGGCGATTGGTACTCGAACCGCTCTTCGATCCCCAACCTCGCCCGCTTCGTCTCGACCCGGACCAACGTCGACCTCTGCACCTCCCCTGAGCCGGCCATCCGCCTCACCGACCCCGAGCTCTTCAGCTACCCCTACCTCTTCATGACCGGCCACGGGCGGGTGCACTTCTCCGAGCGCGAAGCGGCCAGGCTCCGCGAATACCTCTCCGCCGGCGGCTTCCTTCACGTCGACGACAATTTCGGCCTCGACGAATCGCTGCGCAAAGAGCTCGCCCACGTCTTCCCCGACGCCCCCCTCGTCGAGCTGCCGCCGGCCCATGCGATCTTCGCCGCCCCCTTCCCCTTCGCCAACGGCCTGCCGAAGATCCACGAGCACCACGGCGGCCCCCCGCACGCCTACGGCCTCTACCTCAACGATCGCCTCGCCCTCTTCTACAGCTTCAACACCGACCTCTCCGACGGCTGGGAAGACCCCGGCGTTCACGAAGACCCCGAAGAGCTTCGCCGCGCCGCTCTGAGGATGGGCGCCAACATCGTCGTGCACGCGTTCACCCGCTGATCGCCCATGACGCACCCCACCCACCGCCTGCTGGCCCGCCACCGCCGATCGCTCCGGGCCCGAACACTCGCACGCACCGCCCTGAGAATCATCGCCTTCTTGCCCTGGGCGTTGGCGATCGCGGTCCCTCTGGCCGTGCTCTCGACCCTGGTGATGAGGATTTGGGTTGGGACGTACACCGCCGCGGCCCTCTACCGCCTGATCGCGGATGCATCCCGCGTGCCTCCCCTTCACCCTTTGGCGCACCGACTCGACACGACCCACGCCGATCTACAGGGGCTGCTCTCCCCGGGCTTGGAGCTCGAAGAGGGGCGGTCCCCGATCGAAGAATCCTCCCCCGAGCTCCGGGCCGAGCTCCTGCGGCGCGCCACCGAAATGACGCGGCGCTGGAAGCCCCCCGCGCCCCCCGTCCCGATCTGGCCCCACGCCCGAATCGCCCTCGCCGGAATCATCGCTCTCGGACTGATCGCCGCCGCCTTCCCCGGCTCTTTCCTGGCCGCGCCGAGCGCGTTGCTGATCTCGAAACCGGAGGGTCCCCGCCTTCTCAAGCTAAGGGTCCGCGCAGGAATGACTAGCGACTTTGGCATCCCATCTGCACCACATCTGCGGCACATCAGGGCGCCAAAATCGCTAGTTAATCCTACGCGGACCCCAAGCGCCACGCCGCCGGAGCTTCTCGAGGGCGAGACCGCCCAGATCCGCGTCATAGCGCTCGGCGCGGCCGCGCCCGATACCGTCGAGTTGGGCGTCAGGATCACCGGCGAGGAAGACGCAACGACCCGCTGGCGCCCCCTGCCCAGGGCGAAACACAACCTCTTTGCCACGGCTCTCCCTCTCCTGCGGCGCGATCTAGTCCTGACGGCGAGAGCGCCGGGCTTCTCGGCCGACAGCGTTCACATGTCTGTCCGAGAGCGCCCAAGGGTGGAGCGGATCACGGTGACCTCGACCCCGCCCGAGCACACCGGTCTGCCCTCCGCGTCATCAGATGGCGATCTGGTCGTCCCGAGCGGCAGCGCGATTACCGTCGAAGGCAGCTCGAACGTACCGCTGCTGGGTGCTTCGATCGCTTTCGGAGCGAAGGATTCGATCGCATGCCGGGTCGATGGCGCAAGTTTCCAGACCGTCTGGACCGCGTCAAGAGACACCACCTGGCGCGTCATTCTGAGCGATGCGCGAGGCACGCCGCCGAGCCTTCCGCGGCTCCACGGCATTCGGGTGCTGCCCGATCACGCGCCCGTCGTCGAGCTGCGCGATCCATCGACCGACATCGATCTCGACGAAGGGATGAGCGTCCGACTCGCCTGGCACGCCATCGACGACTACGGGCTGAGCGCGCTGGAGCTTCGCTACGAGATCGAGGAGGGTCGCGGAGGATCACTCGCTCTGCGTCGTGGGGAGCTCGGTGAGGAGACCGAAGGCGGCATCGACTGGTCGCTCGATCCGCTCGACCTGCTGCCCGGCGACTCCGTCGAATTCTGGATCCGCGCCCGAGACAACGACGCCGTGGACGGGCCGAAATGGGGAGAGTCGGAGCATCGCCGAGCCCGTTTCCCGACGATCGTCGAGATCTACGCCGAAGTGGCCGGTCACGGCGAAGAGGGGACGCGGGCCGCGCGCGAGCTCAGCGACGCCTTCGAAGAGATGGGCGAGCGGCTGCGCGAAATCCGCGAGGCGGCCGCCGATGCCGGTGGTCATCTCTCGTGGGATGCCGAAAAGGAGCTGGAGTCGATGCAGGCGCGCGGCGAGGAGCTGCGGGGCGCGATCGAATCGATGGAGGAGCATCTCGAAGAGGAGGCCGGCGCACGCGCCGGAGAGATGGCCGAAGCGGTGGCGCGCAAGCTCGATGAGGTGCACCGATTGATGGACGAGGTGCTCGATGAGGATCTGCGCGAGCTGATGAAAGAGCTGGGCCGCGCGATCGCGGCGGCCGATCCCGATGAGCTCGATCCAAGTCTGGAGCGAGCACAGCTGCTCGACGAAGAGATACTGCGCAACCTGGAGCGAACGGCTGCGATCCTGGAGCGGCTCAGGCAGGAGAAGGCGCTCGAAGAGGCGATCGCGATGGCGGCCGAGCTGGCCGAGCGCGAGGCGCGGATCGCCGAGATGGTGCAAGAGGGAGAGAACGAGCCGGCCGCGAGCGCGCAGGAGCGTGCGCCCGGCGACATGGAGGCTCTCGAGGAGCGGATCGGCGAAGCGGCCCGCTCCGGAATCGACGAAGATCTGGCCTCCGAGCTGGAAGAGGCGGCCGAGGCGGGATTGGGGCCGGTGCCCAGAGCCCGGGCCGGGCGGATTCCGCGAGACCTGCGGGCCGGCCGAATCGGGCGCGCGCGCAGCGATCTGAGCGAGCTGCGGGGGGTACTGGAGTCGCTCCATTCCAGGCTGCTCGGGCTCCAAGAGATGCATATCGAGCGGATGAAAGGGGATCTCGATAGGCGGATGCAGGCTCTCTTCAAACGCCTGGCCGAAATCTCCCGGCGGGCCGAGCGACACGGGCCGCGGACGGGTGCCGACGCCGAAGAAGGCGCGGTCCTGCAGTCGAGGCTCGCGCGGAATCTGCGGGGCGCCATCGCCGATCTGGAGAGCCTCGAGCGCGAGAGCCTCTTCGTGACTCCCGATCTTCGGGGTCGGCTCATGTTGGCCGCCGACGCCCTCGAGAGCTCCAGCCGGGAGCTCGCCGAAGGGCACGCGAAACCCGCCGGAAACGAGACGAGGCGCGCAATGGCGCAGCTGAACAAGGCGGGCGCGAAGCTACTCGATGGGATGCAGGCGCTGCGCAACGCCGCGTCATCGACCGGCTACCCCGAGGCGATGCAGCAGCTCGCCGCTGCCGCCGAAGCCCAGGCGCAGCTCTTGGGTCAAGGCGAAGAGACCCTCCCGATCCCCAGAGGACCGGCGCCCGGCCCCGGCGAGAGAGCGTCGCTCGCGCGCATGGCGAGCGAACAGGCGAGGATCCGGGAGCTCGTGGCGCAGGCCCGTCGGGCCCTTGGCGAGGAGGGAGGCGGAGTCGGTGACCTGCGCGCGATCGAAGAGAGGATGAAAGAGGTGGAGGACGCCTTGCGCGCGGGAGCGCCATCGGAGTCGATCCTTCGCCAAGAGCGGACGATCCTGAACCGTCTGCTCGAGGCGGAACGCTCCGTGCGGAAGCAGGGATCGTCGAAACGAAGAGAGTCGCGTGTCGCCGAGAAGTATCGCTGGTCGCCGGACGCCGGCGTC
>NYZA01000195.1 GCA_002686955.1 Gemmatimonadota bacterium | reverse complement strand
TCGGGCTATTTCGAGGATTTCGGGGCTCGCCGATCGGCCGGAGATGTGGCGCAGATGGGATGCCAAATGACAAGTTATTCTTGCGCGGACCCTAACTGAGTTCTGACCGCCCCGCGTGCGTGGCACGCCTTCTATAAGAGTAGCCTTTACGGGAGAGCGGGCGGTAATAGAAGCTAATTATCGGGGCTATATCCTGCACGAAGACCTACAAGAACGCTCAACCCAGATAGACCGCGAGGATTCCCAAGAGCATCAGTCCCTTCAAACCGTTCGATGCCCGCGAGAGTCCCCCTCGAAATGGATTGCGATGCAGAGAGATCATGATCGCGATACACGCGGCATCGAGGAGGATGACGAGTCTCATATAGGCCAGTCCGTACCAGCCGAGCAGGTGTGGTAGCGGCGTCAATACGACGAGCGCGAAAAGCCAGTAGATCGCGACGGAAAGGGACCGGTAGCGACCGACTCGAACCGGAAGCGTCCTCGCTCCGACCAGACGATCGCCATCCATGTCCTCGACATCCTTGATGATCTCTCGTGCCATGTGCAGACAAAAGGCGAAGATCGATGGCACCAGGGTTTCCGACCATGCGTCGCCGAGGAGCCCCCCGTATGGGAGGGCAAGAGCCGCCGCCCCGCTCACGACAAGGTTGCCCACGACGGCGACCCCTTTGAGCCAACGGTCATACACCACCAGCGCCACCAGCACGCAGAGCGACAGAGTCAGATGGACGGGACCGATCCAGTAGGCACAAGCAGCTCCCAGCGCGCCGGCGAGAGCGCCGAGGACCGTGGCCGCGCCTCTGCCTACCCGGCCGTTCGGCAATGGACGATCCGGGCGGTTCAGCCGATCGATCTCGAGATCGATCACATCGTTGAAGATGTTCCCGGACGCCGCCACGAGCGCGGCCGAGGCCATCGCCAGAACCCAAGCCGAGAAGGCGATATCGCCCCCGGCCAGCAACGCCCCGAGCGCCACCGCCACCGCGGTGATGGCACAGTTGATCGGGCGGGTCAGCTCCAAGAGCGAAGAGAGCATGGGCGCGAGCTTTTAGAAAAGATTCTGGATGCTTAGGTGGATCTTGCCGTTCATCGGAGAGTCCCCAGCGCCTACTCCGTAATCGATGCCGAGCAAGCCGGCGCGGGAGCCGATCCGAAGGCCGAGACCGTAGCCCACGTGCGAGCGCCACACCAAGCGCGCTCCTTGCGCGGCGGCTTCGGCGCGCCGTAGATAGGCGGCATCGACGAAGAGCGCCACCCTCGACATCCCACCGGTGTGGAAGCGTAGCTCACCGGTTGCGATGCCACCCCGGAGCACCCGGAGCTCGTCCTCGCGCTGGCCGCGAAGGGAGCCCGATCCGCCCACTCGGAATAGATCGGGGAGCTGAACCGGTCCCGGCGGGGGCTCCAACGCCATGAGATCCAGACCGGCGAACCACGACTGACGACTTGCCAAAGGGAGACTCAGCTCCACCAGCCCACGCCCGCGGATCATGGCTTCACTGCCGCGGCGTCCAAGATCGAGGGCCGACACGAGCAAGACTCCTCGCCGTGGATTCCAGGGAGCGTCCCGCCCGTCTCGCGTCAGTCCTATCCCGGCGCTGCTCGTACTGCTGCGGGCGGGCGCGAGTCGGTCACGCCGGCGCCCGGGGACCACGCGCTCACGCCGAAAGCGGAGCGATCCATCGAAACCCCAGCCGATCGGGTAGGCGATCTCCACGCCGACCATATCCTCCAGGAATGTCGAGTCCTGGACCACCTGCGCGAAGCTCGCGAGCAGCGAAGCGTCGGAGCCGAAGACCCAGCGCTCCCGCCACTGGACCTGAAGTGTGAGCTCCTCGGCGCGTACCCGCTCCCAGCTCAGGTCGAGCTCTCTTCCGGTGCCGAAGAGGTTGTGCAGCGAGAGCTCGAGATAGCCGGTGAGCTGATCCTCACCCCCCTCTTCGGCCGGCGCGTAGCCGAGCACTCCCTCGGCGGAATGCGTCGGGGCCTCGACGAGCGCGAGCTCGGCATCGACGAGGTCGGCCGCCGCTCCCCGAGTGAGCACCGGTCCGCGCACCTCGCTGAAGTAGCCCAGGCGGCGCAAGCGCTCCGCCGATCGGTCGAAGACTCGCCGGTCGAGCACCCGACCGGGGCGCAGGCCGGATGCCCGCTCCAGGGTCCGGATTCCGGTGGTCTCGTTGCCCCGTGCCCTCAGCTCACCCAGATGAACCAGCGGCCCATCGTCGACGACAACGGTGAGATCGACCCGCCCGTCCGCCACGCGACGCGGGCGGAGCTTGAAGCGGGCGAAGATATGTCCCCGTCGCCCCCAACTCTCGAGTAGGCGGGAGAGATCGCGCGCCACGGCGCCGGTCTCGAAAGGTCGCCCGGGCCGCAGATCGAGCCGTCCGACAAGCTCCGATTCCTCGAAGAGGCGCGAGCCCACGAAACGGATCTCGCCGAGGCGCCAGATAGGACCGGGCCTCAGGCGCGCCCGCTGGAACGAGTCGTCCCGCGCGACAGCGACCTCCGCTTCGCCGTGCCCGAGCGCGAGCAGCGCCGACAGAAGGCGGGCGGCGATGGTGTCGGCGGGGGCGGAGGGAGAAAGCGCGGCTACGGCCGCGTCGATCGGATCACGATCGGCGAAGGGCTCCTCGAACGAGATCTCGACGCCGAGTGCGGAATCGGCGTGGGTTCCCCAAAGGAGCAGAAGAACCGCAAGTATGAAAGGGCTTCGATCGGGCTTCATGGTCCGCCGCCGGCGGGTGATTTCGGTCGCGCGGCCCGATCCTAGCCCAACACCGCCTTGAGCTCGGCGGCCAACTGCCGCCGCCTGTAGGGCTTCTACAAGAAGCCGGCGAAACCGAGCACACCGACCAGCAGATTGTTGAAATCGTGGACGATGCCTCCGGCGAGGACGCCGAGGCTCTCGACCCGCTGAGCAGGCTGTACCCGCCGTTCCGCCTCGAGCCGCTCTCGCTCCGCCTCGACCCGCGCACTGACATCGACGAAGAGCAGCGTGAAGCGACCGCTGGGTTGCGGCGATGCGAGAATGTCGAATGTGGCGTCGACCTCGGGGAAGTCCTCCCTTACGGTGCGATTGATCACCTCGTCGCGGCTCTTGCCCACCAGTCTCTCGAAGGTCGGATTGACGTCGAGATAGCGCCGATCGCTCGGGTTTCCAGCGTCGTCGACGATGACCTCGGCCAGCACGAATCCCTCGTGCATGGTGTCGAAGAGCTGTTCGAGGTGCGTCTCGCGCACCCGCCCGAGCCGCCGCTCTTCCTTCGGGTCGCTCGTGGCGTCTCGCCTCGTAGCCTGTTGCACGCTCCGGCTCGAACCTCCGACTACTCTATGGTCGTCGCGATCAGATTCGAGGTGTTGTTCTGTTCGATAACCTGGATATAGATGGGGCCCACCGGCGCGGAAGCAGGCACGAAGGCGCCAAATGTGACGCTGCCGTCCGGCGCCGCGGCGGTCGAGCCCGCCGATTCCGCGTCGGCAAGATCGAGCGTCGCGTCCAGTTGCGGAACATCGGTCTCTCCCGGGCCGCTCAGGCTGTAAGCGACATGGATGGTGCCCGAAGCCTTGGCCCCCCGCAGTGTGATCGTCGCGTTAGCTCCCCGCGTCAGGGGACCGGGGTCGTCGAGAACCATCAGATTATCGGTGTCCACCCTGGCGACCCAGGTGCGCCAGTTCGATCCGGTCGTGTTATAGATCGCGTGACTCCAAACCACACCGGGATCGATCGGATCTTCGTCGTTTCCGCTGTAGTCACCCCAACGGTCGCTGGTGGTCGGACCATCGCTCTCTTTCAAGCGGACCGAATGCCGGAAAGTGGAGGACGCGTCGTACGATTTTCGCCCGGCACGAGCGATGTAGGGATAGTCGTTCGATGACGATCGGCTGCAGGTTATGATCGCATCGCCGTCATCGCTCACGCTAACGTCGGGGAACCAGTTGTGCTCCCCGCTTCCGAAGTTCAACGTGCCGCTTTGCTCGAGAGCGGGATTGCCTTCGCTGACCGGCCAACCGTTCATAGCGATCTCGTACCAGCGGACGCGCGCGGTGCTGTTCTCGCCGATGCTGTGTGTCAGCCAGAGCGATCCTGCCCGATAGACCCCGTTCTTGATTCTGTCATCTATTGTGGACACCTTGTTGGACGACCCCTTCTGGGTAGCATCGGGCGGATTGGTGAAGAAGGGAACCGTTACATCGTACGAATCGACGATCGGACTCCCCAGGGGATCGCGCAGAGCGTAGACCCTGATCTTGGTCGACGAGATCCAGGACGAGGCGAAATACTGGGCCGGCGCGGCGGGATCGTACGATTTGACCGCCCCCAATGAGAGAGCAGTATTCGCGGTTCGGTGATGGCGAAGCGTGACTGGATCCCCGCTCAACATCGGGGTCTTCTCCAGGATGTGAATCACATTTCGCCAGGATCCGAAGTAGTCGGCCGTAATGTAGTACGCATCGACGCCGACGCCGAGATTTTCGAAATCGATGAAATCGCCGATCGCGTCGGTGTCGAAATAGTATTTGTGCCAACCGTCGGCCGGATCGTTCGACCGCGAAACCGCGACATTCAGTCCATCCTGACTGCCCTGATGATCCGCGGTGGCGATCACGAAACGATCCGCATGGTGGTCGTGGAGAGCGACCGGATCGAAGAGGAAATCGCCGCCGCTCGTAGCCGCGAAAAAGTCCTCCAAGAGCTCGTCCGATACCAGCGTGCCCTCCTTGGTGTGCACCCGAAGGGTCATATTGACGACCGAGACGATGTGGCCGGCGCCAGCCGCGCAATCGGGGTCTGGAGGCTGCCAACCGGTGGTCTGAAAGGCCATGAAGCCGAAGTCCGGTCCCGCGGCGTCGAGGTCTTGCGCGGAGGGTTGGGCGATCCAATCCGGATCGAAATCGGGCGCCGTTTTCAGGTCTCTTCCCTGCGTCTCCACAGCCGCCGCGCGCGGCTCCGTCTCGGGCGGATCGGGCGCGCGCAGGCTCTCGGGCGTGAAGAGTGTCAGGCCGGTTCCGGACCGATCACCGCCGACATGGCCGTCCCAGACGAAGGCAAGCTGATCTTGGGCGCTCCAGACGGAGCGCGCGGCGTTCGAAGCGGCGGGGTGTGCATGCCTGCCCTCGCCGTCGCGATTCACGCGAAACGCCTCGCCCTGGGGATTCGCCGAGCGATCGTAGAGTCGAGCGAAGAGGGTCGAAGGCGTCACGGGTCGATGGCGATGGGTGTGCTGTTCCTTGGTGCCGTCTTCGTTGTACGAGATGGCAAACCGACCGTCCTCGGCCATGGCGATCGCCACACCGCTCCGCCACCCGTTCGCCTGGTCGGCCACCACGAAGGGCGCGCCGATCGCCTCCCCTGCGGCACCGATCCGACGAGCGACGATATCGTAGCCATCGGCCGCTTCGCGCGAGCGCATCCACGCGCAAACCAGCTCACCCCTGGGGCCGCCCGCGATGCTGGGCTCGATCTGCTCGCGCGTATCGAGGGGGTCGCTGATAGGGAAGGGCTCCCCGCTCGGTCCCGTCCCCGGCTCGACGAAGCGGCCGATGATGGCGCCGGGATGGTGATCGGGCGTGGTGTGGGCCCAGGCAACGAGGAAGCCCTCTCCTCCCCCGGCGTGGGCGATCGAGGGCAGGTGATCCCGGCCCCGAGCGGATTCGGCGCTCAGCTGAAGCTCACCGCTAGCCGGCGATCCGTCGGACCGGTACAGACGCGCGACGATGCGGGTCTCCGATCGATCGTTCACCGAAGACCACGCGACCAGCGCACCGCCCCCCCGGCCGCAGAGCACACTCGGCTGAAACTGGTCGCCCGCGGTGGTGATGTTGACGAGCTGCTCCTCGCCCAGCGGCCCGAAGACGCCATCGACGAGGCCGAAGCGCCTCAGATACACGCCCGACCCGCTGCCGTCTTGCGCCGCCGATTGCCAGACGATCCAGGCACTGCCCTCCGGGTCGAAGGCCGAAGCGGGGAAGCTCTGGGCGCTGGGGAGGAACTGGTTGACGTGGATTTCGGTTCCGAGGGGTCGGCCGAGAGGATCGAATCGCTGCGCGAAGACGCCGTAAGTGCCCGCCTCTTGTCGGCGGCTGGCCCAGACCGCGAGGAGTTTCCCGGAGCGATCTACGGCGAGGGCGGATCGCTCCTGCAGGTTGCCCGTGAAAGTATTCGCCCGGATCTCGACCCGGCGGTGGTTCGGCAGGGCAAGGTCGGCGGCCGGGGCGAGCGACCAGGCGCTCACAGAGGAGAGCGTGATCAGGCCTGTGACGAATCTGGTCTTGGCGTGTTTGGACACGATCGGTCTGGGCATGGCGTCTCGCTTTCTGGGGCTTTCGCCGCAACGGGCGGAGAGAGGGATAACCGGCTCTGCCACCCTAACCCGGATCTCTAGCGGAGGGTGGGACGCCTCGGGGCGATCGGCAGCTCCGGCCGAGGCGAAAGAACCGCGCCGCTCCAGAACTCGAAGAGGCGCTCCACTTCGGCGGTGAAATCGGCGAGCGTTCGAGGCTTGACCAGGTAGAAGCTGGCTCCGGCCCCATAGGCGCTCTGAACGTCGTCCGCGGCACTGGAAGAGGAGAACACGACCACCGGAATCGAGCGCAGCGCCCGATCGGCCTGCAGTCGCTCCAACAGCTCGCGCCCATCCATCCGGGGCAGGTTCAGATCGAGCACGACGAGATCGGGTGCATCGGAATCGCCGATATCGGCAAGCTGGGCCAGCGCTTCCTCTCCGTCACTCGCGACCTGCAGCCGAACGGAGACGGCACAGCGCCGCGCGATATCCCCGATCAGCTCGACCTCGGCGGGGTGATCTTCGACCAGGAGGACCGCCAGCGGATCACGGCTCGTGTCGCCGCTCACCGCCTCCCCTCCGAATCGCGAGGCAAGGTGAAGTGGAATCGGGCGCCCTGTCCCTCGACCGATTCGACCCAGATCCGCCCCTCGTGGAGCTCGACCACGCTCTTGCACAGTGCCAGACCGATTCCCGATCCGGGGTAGTCCTCGAGGCGGTTGAGACGTTTGAAGGGCTCGAAAGCCCGCTCGGCGAAACGCGGATCGATGCCGATTCCGTTATCGCTCACGCTGCACGCGCAAACACCGTCGTCGTCGAACGAGGCCGAAATGTGGATGCGTGGCGCGTCGTGGCCCCGAAACTTGATGGCGTTGGCGATAAGATTCGCGAAGAGGCTCCCCAGGAGCGCGCGGTCACCTTTCAAGGTGGGGAGCTCGTCTCGACGCACCTCGGCACCGCAGGCCTCGATCTCTTCTTCGAGCTGCATTATCGCTTCATCCACCAGAGAGCTCAGATCGACCACTTCGAAACGAGGTGGCTGGGTCGAGACCCGCGAAAGCTGTAGCAAGCTGTCGATCATCTCTTGCATTCGCCGTGTCTCGCCGACGATGAAGCCGAGCCATGAGCCGGCCTTGCCCTCCAAAGTGTCACCATATCTGGATTGGATCAACTCGGCGAATCGGGCCACGACCGCGAGCGGCTCTTGCAGGTCGTGCGAGGCGGAGTAGGCGAACTGCTCCAACTCGGCGTTGGAGCGAGTCAATGCGAAGGCGCGGCGCTGCAGCTAGATACCGGCCCGCCTGAGCGCACCGATATCGTCGACGATCACGACGGCACGTGATTAGTCGGGAGGATTGCCCGGAATGTTGCAGATAACCCGAACCTCGATCGCTTCCCCATCGAGTCTGCCGTAAACCGTCTCGTTCTCGAACAGTGTCTCGCCTCGTGCGAGGGCGAGACAGTTTTCGCGAAAGGACGGGATCGTCTCGGGCAGATATACCCGATCGAGCCCGGCGAGCAGCTCCTCCTTGCTGCCGGCCCCATGCATCCGGAGCGCCCGGGGATTGACATCGAGGATCCGGACCGATTCGATCAGCTCCCTCAAGACCTCGGGGTGGTTCTCGAGATGGCTCGCCAGGGCGGGGCCGTGGATCGGCACCAAGCGGTCCAGAGCGGCCTTGAGATTCGTCAGATCTTCTTCCCATATCGCGACGGGAGCGGCTTCGATGATCGATCTGAAACTGGCGGTGCGCAGGCGGGCCTTTCGCCTCGCTTGCCGTACCCCCGAAAGATCGTGAACGATTCCTGAGCTGCCGAGCAGAGCGCCGCCGGATGAGAGGATCGGAGCCAGATCGATTCGCACTGGGATTCGACGCCCGTCCTTGGTCAATCGCTCGGTCTCGTACTCCGCCACCTGCTCGCCGTCGAGCATGCGGGCGAGGATCTCCCGGCCCTCCGCTCGCAGCTCGTCGAGCATGAGGAGCGCAAGGGGCTGCCCGATGACCTCCTCCGCCCGATAGCCGAACATCCGCTCCGCGGCCGGGTTCCAGCTGCGAATGCGCCCACTCGGCATGGCCGAGATCAGTGCGTCGGGCAATGCCGCCACAAGAGCAGCAAGTTCCGCCGCCGACTCGTCTCCGCCCGCACCTCGGTCCATGCATGGGGTTGCGCTCACATCTTCGACCTGACAGAAGTGCATTGTCGCCCCGTGATTCAGTCCCTCGCCGGCCGGTCTCTCGGGCCAGGCGGCAACGCTCGGCTGCCTACACTTTCGCGGGCCATGCCGATCTTCGGAGATAGACAAACTCATGAGAGCATAGACCCGACGCGGCTCTTCGTCTGTCCGGGATTCTGCGGAAGAATGGGACTCCGGCGGTCGGTCATCAGGGCCTGTGCCTCTTCGATGCGGCGGGGAGGAGTATGTTACACTTGAAGCGAGCAGAGCGCGAAAAGGCGAGGTTCGCGATGCTAGCGGACCCCAAGAGGATATCGCGGCGAACGAAGGGGCCTCATGAGCCGATCGATCCTGGGAGCGACGACGGCGGCCGCGGCGCTGGCGGCGAACTGCTGCGCCGCGGTCCACACCGTCCCGACCGACTTCCCCGCGATTCAAGGAGCGATCGACGTTTCGGTCGACGGGGACACCGTCCTGGTCCTGCCCGGGACCTATGCCGAGCATGAGATCGCCTTCGATGGGCGGGCGATCCTCGTCACCGGATCGGCGCCGGACGACCCGGCGGTCGTGGCCTCCACGGTCGTCGACGGCCGCGAACGCGGAACGGTCTTTCTCTTTCACAGCTTCGAAGACACGACGAGCGTGCTCGACGGCTTGACCGTCACCGGAGGCCTGGGAGAGATCGGAACCGAGTCGCGCGGAGGAGGGATAACTTGCCGTCCCGACACCGGGCCGACGATCCGTCGCTGCTTTATTCGCGACAATCGATCACTTGGGCATGGTGGTGGCATCTCCTGTTTTCTCGCGGCGCCGACCATCGAAAAATGTCGCATCGAAAGAAACTCCGCGGAAGAGGACGGGGGGGGAATCCTCTGCGACTGGTCGTCGGCATCGATTCGCAACTGCGGAATTCGCGACAATCGGGCCTGGAGCGGGGGTGGCGTAGGCACGTTCTGGGAATCGAACGCGGAGCTGATCGGCTGCGTGGTGGAGTCGAACGTGGCGGATTATAGAGGCGGCGGTGTTTCCGCTACCCAATGGTCTTCTCTGACGCTCGAGCGCTGTCGAATTCGCGGCAATCGGGCCGAGCGCGGGGGTGGGATCGGCGGAGACCCCTCCGCGTCAACGGCCGCGCTCATGGAGTGTGAAATC
Organism: Gemmatimonadota bacterium; assembly: GCA_002686955.1. GTDB lineage: Bacteria. Next base: position 2,380 of record NYZA01000195.1, on the reverse strand, counting down.
TCGGGCAACTCCGCGTGGCGTGGCGGCGGACTCTACGGCGTCTCCGGCAGCGCCGTCCGGTGTCGACTCGCCGACAACACGGCGGAAGATGATGGCGGGGGGTACTACGGCAGCGGATCCCAGACTATGAGCCACTGCTCGATAGAGCGAAATACGGCCGGCGGCAGCGGCGGAGGCATCTACCAAGGAGGTCAGGAGATCCGGCTCGACTACAGCCTTTTCACGGAGAACTCCGGAACACGTGGCGGAGCGATCCACTGCGAAGCTGTCGCCGACGCGTTCGTCGATCACTGCACCGTCGTGGCTAACTTCGGCACCTACAATGGAGCCGCATTCTACCGCGTCTACAACTACGGGTATTCACGGACTGAAATCACGAGTTCCATCGTTTGGGGGAACGGCTCCGAAGCGATCGCAGGCGAAAGGGAAGAGGTGTTCGCATCGTACAGCGACATCCACGGGGGCTGGCCGGGCGAGGGCAATATCGACAGCTACCCCCTCTTCTGCGAGAGCGGCTGCGGTGAGATCGGGAGCTTGACGCTGGCGCCGGCATCCCCCTGTCTGGGAAGCGGTGAGAGCGGCAGCGATATGGGCGCCCGGGGGCTGGGCTGTGATGCCCGCATCGGGATGCACACGATCCGGGTGCCGGAAGATGTCGGCACGATCGAAGAGGCGCTGTCGGCCGATCTTTGCGATGGAGACACCGTTTTGGTCGCGCCCGGAACCTACACCGAATCGGGTCTGCAGCTGAGCGACCGAGAGGTCGTTCTGACCGGTACCGCGCCTTTCGATCCGACGGTGATCGCCGCGACCGTGATCGATGCGCGGGGCGAGGGGCCGGTGATCGAAGCCGAAGACACCGGAGGGAGACACCCTCGGGTTGAAGGTCTGACGATCACCGGAGGCGCGGGAGAAGAAGGCGGCGGCATCGCTTGCCGGCCCAACGCCTCGCCGAGGATCGTTCGCTGCGCGATCGTAGGCAACCGCAGCAGCGGATCGGGCGGGGGAATCGGGGGGAGCGGCGGCACGCCGATCATCAGCCGGACCCTTTTCGATCGCAACCATGCTTCGCTGGATGGAGGGGGTCTCTGGCTTCATTCCGATGAAATCGATCTGCGTCTAGAAGATTGTGTCTTCCTCCGGAACTCGGCGGACCGAAACGGAGGGGGCGCCTCCGGGTACAGGCTCGAGGTTGAAGCCTGCCGCTTCATCGGAAACCGCGCGGGCAAGGACGGGGGCGGCTATCGGGACGCGTCGATCTCGACGATCCGAGATTGCGAGTTCCTCGGCAACAGAGCGCGGACCGGCGGTGGACTGAGGACTGGAATCGCTGAGATCGATCGATGCATCATCACGGCGAGCCGCGCATCGCTCGACGCCGGTGGGATCTACGGTTCCGGCTGCACCATTCGTCACTGCATCGTACGAAACAACGTCGCCACGCTCGGAGGCGGAGGAGTGTACCTCGACGGAGGAGAGATCGCACGCACACTCCTCATCGGCAACTCGGCGGATAGCGGCGGGGGCCTGCGCTCCGCCGTAAACACCACCGAGGTCGACGGCGTCACGATCACGGGCAACCGGGCCGAGGTCGGCGCCGGGATCTCTGTGCCGCCGGGCGGCGGCTACGCGCGGGTGATCAACAGCATCGTCTGGGGAAACGAAGGTCCCGAAATCGGCCCTGAGCCCTTCTACTCGGTGAAGGTGAGCTACAGCCTGGTCGAGGGAGGGTGGCAGGGAGACGGCAACATCGACGGCGATCCGGTTTTCCTATCCTACGGGGGACTCGACTACCTTCTCGGCCCCGGCTCACCCGCGATCGACGCGGGCGATCCCGAGGTCGAGGACGAGATCTACGACCGGCATCCCTGGTGGCCGCCGAACGTGCCGAACGGAGTTCGGGGCGACATGGGGGCATACGGCGGACCGGACAACGACGAGTGGTTGCTCATCGCAGCCGATGATGCGGGAGAGGTGAGATGACAACATCGATCGGACTTGCGGCAACGCTCGTTCTCGCGGCGCAGACGGCATCGTCGTGGGAATGTACGCGCGTGACCTGGTGCGGCGATCTCGTCGTCGGCGGTGGTGGCCACACGGTCGTAGCCGGGAATCTCGGCCGCGAGCCGATCCGCATACAGATCGATGGAATCGTGCGCGATCTCGCGGCCGACGCGGGGCGCGTCGCGGTCGCCTGCGACTGGGCGGGGGTGCGGATCTTCGACCCGGAGCTCGGCCCGCGGTCGATCGCCACCATCCCGACATCCGATGCAGCGCTCTCCGTCGATCTCTCCGAGCGGCTCCTGGCGATCGCCGAGGCCACCGCGGGCGTGAGCCTGCACGATCTGCACAACGCATCTCCGATCCTGCTGCGCCGCTG
>NYZA01000194.1 GCA_002686955.1 Gemmatimonadota bacterium | reverse complement strand
CGTGCAACCAGCACGCCTCCGCGCGAAACGGTGCGAAGCACCGCCAGGGCACGAATCTGCGCCGCCTCGCGACGAAAGTTGGTGAGAAATGCGGGCTAGTCGGCCGCAGGCCCAACTGCCTGCTCAGCATCGGGCCGCACTCATACCGACTTGCCTTGCTCCGGAACGGGTCCCCGGTTTCTGACTGGTAGGTGGTTGACAAGCGCACTTACCGCAACCACAACCCATTCCCGATCCCGCTGTACATGCCCATGTCGGAGCGTGGGCCGTCCACATGGCCGCCGGGCCAGCGGGGATCTGTGTCGTAGATGGCGTCTAGGATTGCCGGATCGCCGGAGTCGATGCAGGGTGAGTCGGTGCTGAGCAGATGCTCGAAACCGTGGTAGCGGTCGGCGAAGAGAGGATCGCTATCGATATTGCCGTCGCCGGGCCAGCCGCCCTCTATGTTGCAGTAGGTGGCGGTGATGGAGGCGTCTCCGCCGACGAAGAGCGGATCTGGACCATTGCCCCAGAGGATGGTGTTTCGGAGAACCGGGTAGGACGAATGATAAGCCATGATCGCCGATCCGTCATCTCCTGCCGTGTTGTTGATGATGGTACAGTTTTCAGCGTACATGGTCCCCGAAGAGGTGCAACTGATGGCGCCGCCGTCTCGTTCAGCGTTGTTGCCGTCAATCAGGGTTCCATAGAGCAGGGCGCGTCCGTCGCCGGTGAAACTGAGGGCTCCCGAGTCCGACAATGCGACATTGTCACGGATCTCAGAGTTGACGATCACGAGTGTACGACCCACAACGCAGAGCCCTCCACCGGCTATCGCTTGATTGCGATCGATCTCGCAGCGCAAGATGGCTGCTCTGAAATTGGTTGCCGGGTCGGCAAAATAGCCGCCGCCGCCGTAGATCAGGGCCACGTTGTCCGCCACGGAGCAACGCAGCATCAGAGGGCTTGCCGACCGAGCACCAACTCCTCCGCCACGGTCCACACTCTCGTTGTTCTCGATGCGCGTGTCGACAAGAAGAGGGCTGCTGTGCTCATGGCAGAACACACCGCCGCCGTAGGCGGTTTCGCCGATCGCTTCGTTGCCGCTCACCAGGCACGAGCGAATCACCGGCCGAGTCCATCGATCACAGAAGATGCCGCCCCCCGCAACGCTCTTGCCGCCCATAGGGCCGACATCGTAGATGGAGCCCGTGCCTCCGGTCAGCGTCAATCCGGCCAGCACGCTGGAGCGTTGCTCCCAGTCGCGAAAGCCGACGACGCTTCGATTGCCTTCCGCATCGATTACTGTGTTCTCGACCACCGCCCAATCGGAGGGATCGCTGCCCGTGACGGTGATGCCTTTGCCTTCGAAGGAGAAGTTCTGGAGGTAGGTGCCGGGCAGTATCAGAACGCTGTCGCCATCGGCCGCGTAGCCGATGGCATCTTGAATGAGGGGGAAATCGGTGGGGACCGTGATGGTGGCGGCGAATGCGGGTGCAATGCAGAGCAGGATCGCCTCAGCCGCGCGTGGGACTCGGCTTGTCATGGGCAATCCTCCAAGTCGAGTCTCGCCCATTGAATTCTCATGTCCGGATTCAGCTCTCTGTCCGCCTCGACATAAACAACCCAAGAACAACAACCGTTTCCGCATTCACTGTCGGCCTCCTGCTACGCATTTCGAGTTCACCAGGCATCCTAGCCCATGACGCGCGCGAGGGGCGGCGAGCGCGCGCGTGGACGTCCCCCTACTCCGTCGCGATCCGATCCCACCGGTTGACGAAGTAGATCTGGCCGCTCTCCACCAGATCGCCCCCGCCGCCGATCAAGCTGTCGTTCACCGTGTGTGCCTGTACCGTTCCCAGCAGGAGCAGCTCTCCTCGTGCCGTGTCGAAGTTCCTGCTCACGTCGATGATTCCCGACGACTCCCATGCACCGATGGTCGAGGAGTCGGCGTCGGTCGAGCCCGCCGGTGCGACTACCGCGCGGTCGACGACCGCGACCCGAAGGTGATCGCCCGTCACGGGATCGAGCCGCCACACGGACGCCTCGATTCCGGTCTCTTCCCCGAAAGAATCGATCTGGGTCGATCGGTCCTCCTGCACGTAGATGTACCCGTCCTCCGCCCACGTCAGATTGTCGGGGCTGCGGATGCCGTGATCTCCGAAATCGTCGCTGTCGTGGAGGATGGAGATGGTGGCCTCTATATGGAGCGAGTCGCCGATGCCCATCTCCATGTCCACGAGGTAGATGGTTCCCCAATCGTCGGAGGGGTAGACGCTTCCCAGGCCGGTGGAGGCGAGCACGGCCTGCGTCCCCAGGTCGGGGTTTGTGTGCAGGTCCTCCGGGCGGGAAAACGAGAACGCGCCCAGCGAATCGGCGGCGTCGCGGAGCGTGTAGTCGTCCAGGTACCCCTCGGCGTCGTAGCCCAAGGAGTCGGCCTGCGCCGGGTCCCGAACCGCGATCGGCACGAACTCGCCCTCGCGAACCGCGCCCGTCCCATTGAACGCGTCGGGGTCCAGGTCGCCCGTGTAGGAGCGCCACACGTAGAGCCCGCCGTAGGAAAGACCGTTGCGATCGGGAAAGGTGCCGGTGCCCTTTCCGTCCTTCAGACCCACCCAGAGGTAGAGGGGCGCTCCCCCCCGATCGTCCCCCAGCAGCATCGCCACGTATCGCCTATTGGGCGTGTCGAGGGCGGCGACGTTCTCCCATGCGCCACGGCCGAGCCGCGGCAACGCCCAGATTTCGGCCCGTCGGATGTCGAGCGCCCAGATGCTGCCCCCGTGCGGGTGCCCAGAGAGGGCCGAGGCCTCTTCGCAGGTGAAGAAGATGTCGTCCACGAACCGGTACTGCCCGCTCACATAGCCCTGGGCGGAGCAGAAGCGATCGAAGCCGTGCATCGCCTGGGCGTCCTCGTTGATCTGGGCAGGGTCGACCACGCGCCGGCCCTGGCGATCGCGAATCCGGCGATAGGCGAGACCGGCATCGACGATGGCGCGGGTCCTGCGATCCACGTCGAGGAAGGAGACGCGCGCGCCGGTGAGTGCGGGGACGTCGACGGTGGTGTAAGAGTACCCCTCCGCGTCTTGGAGCTCGTGGCTCACGAAGATCCGGGTCGTGGTGGCGTCCAGCTCGAACGCCGCCATGCCGTCGAGACGGCCGGGCAAGCGATAGCCACGAATGGACTCGCCCACCGTGAACAGGGGGCGCACGCCGTAGCCGGCGCGGTGCTCCCCGGCGACCATGGACGGATAGGGCGTGGAGAGCACGCCACCCAGCGCAGAGGCGGCCCAAGCCCAGATGGGAAGGATGAAACCGGGAGTCGCGATCGTTGACCTCCAGCGGATAGGCACTCCAAACCGAGTTTCCGCATTCCAGTATAGCCAACCCGTCTACGATCATACCCCTGTCTTCTCACGGATCTTCCCCCCGGCTCCCCTCCCTCCCGTGGTTTCGGGCGCTATGCGGAACGATTGCGATCAAGGTCGTTGTAGGAGGGAGCCTTTTTGCCCGGGAAGCGCCCGCGCCGGGCAAGCTCCGCCCCTTGAACCGCATGGGAGATCGTTCGCTACGGGATACGGCGGCGGAACCGGCTGGAGTCAGCCGAAGTCCAGAATCCGCGCCCCTCCAGCTCACTCCACGGCCCGGCCCAGCTACCCCGCGACTGTCCAATCCAAACCGGTGGATCTGTCCAACTTACAGACGGTGGTGAGAACATCATCGGATCGATCCGGCGAGAGGGCATCGACCACCTGATCATCCTCAACGAAAGACATCTCCGGCGGGTTCTTTCCTCGTATTTCCGTTACCACCACTTGGCGAGAGCTCATCTCGGATTGGAGAAGGACACGCCGCTGCCCCGCCCTGTCCAGCCCACGACGATGGGTGGGGTAGTGGAGGTCCCTGAAGTCGGTGGCCTCCATCATCGATACGAGCGAAGGGCGGCGTAACTCCCGCTCTGCTCGGCTGGATCCTACCCACCGGATTCAGCGGAAACAGGGAGGCTCCCCAGGGCCCTTGCGAGCCTTCCCCCGTCGTGTTCACCGCCCCCACATACATGCCTTTGAAACTGAGAAAGACCCGATGCCTCCCTCCCCCAGGGCGAGGCCAACGCCCCCTAATTCGTAGCCAAGATCCGGCCGATGAGATTTCTAGCAGGGGCAGCCGTAAGTCCCTACACAGCACCGATGTCGCAATTGCGTACGAAGAAGTAGTGAAGGTCTTGAGTCAATGCTGGGCTGAATGCACAACGAAACACCGAATGGTTTCGTTAGACGAATGAACCGGCACTGGCCTTTGATCGGACAGTTTCATGCAGGGACGAACCAGGGGGGAGCGCAAAACGGATTCCGGCGTCCGGCCAGCCAGAGCCCGAGTTGGCACCCAACCTCCGCCTTACCCGCAGGAATCGAGCGGGAAGCCGGAATCGTAGAATTGCTCGAAACCACAGTCGCAGCTGAGCACGCCCTCTGGGCTCAATCGAACGCGCACATAGTTGATCTCGTCACCCTTGTCGTGGGTGGTGCAGTGGATCGTGGATCCGGCGACATCGGGGGGACCATCCACGATGATGAATGTCACGTCCCTTCCCACTACCAAATTGACCTGCGCGCTACTGGTGGCACCGGCGCGAACCGTTAGCGGTAGGTCGGCGCAGAGTTCTCCCTCCTCCACCTCGACGTCCACCTGCACGTCCACGCCCAGCTCATTTCTGAGTTGGGCCTCTGCGCTGCACTCGCCCTCCACTCCATCGGTGCAGGCGCCGAGAAGGAAAGGGAGCAATCCTACCGTCAGCAACTTTCTCATGGCACTTGGTCTCCCAGAGTCGGTGATTCCCCTCGGTGTCATTTGCCCCGAGCCCGGCGAATGCGCTGGTGACTCAGAACGAGTCCCGCCCGACGGATCCTGCGCCACCGGCAAGGCATCGGTTGCCCAGGCCCGGCAGGACGAACGAGAGACCACTCGGCGTCGCCGATGCGCTGTCGGGTTCAGGGGGATGATACTTCGTCGCAGTGGCTTCGTCGACGTGGCGCTCGGGGCGAGCCCCTGGCCGATTCCCCGTCGATCGGATGAGGGAGGGAGGTGCGGCGGTGCTTCGGAGTCGCTCGATCGTTTCGGTCGACGCCGTAGGGACCTCGTCGCGGAGCAGTCGTTCGTCCATCACGGAGGGCGTGCCAATTGCGGAGGAAGTGCCCAAGGGTGCGACGCTCGGGTGCCTCCCCCCAACTCGCCACTCGCGCGCGGGGGGTTTTAGCCGCTCTTCGCGATCCAACCCGGGGGGGGCTGGGCGAATGGGCGAGCCTCGCTGGGGCTTGCATCCGTGTCCATCGTGCTCTCCTGGTCGCTCCGACCGCTCAGGGCGGCGGCCAGGAGATTTGAGCTGCGTTTCGTGCCCCACCCCGTGGATGCGGTACGGAAGACGAGCCTGGATCGGATGCCGATTGGTGTCGACCGTGGCCTCCTGTCCGCCGAACGCGTGAGCGTCGCTCCAAAGCTGGGCCTTGCGGCGATTGGCAGTCCGAACCTGGCGCTTCCAGGGTAGACCCGTCCACGCGGCCGAGTCGGAGGAGGTTCCGACTGGTCGTGTCTCAGTCTCTCACCCACCTGGGGTCTCGGCTCGACCTTCTGCGTCGGGACGGCGCCTCCTGCTCGCCAGGCGAGCCCGGCGTTCTCGCCGCGGGGATCACCGCGGGACGCCTCATCTCGAAGGGGCCGCCGCCGGCCCGGGCCGGCTACTCGGCCACCGCGCCGGACGCGAGGGACATGGCCAGGGCGGCACGGAGCCAGTGCTTGCGCATCGATTCCTCCCCGGTCTCGGCGGCCGAGCCTGCCCCGGCACCCGACAGCACCGTCCGGAGAAGCTAGGAGCCCCCCCAGGGGCAGCTCAAGGCCGGCTCGCGACGACACCCGCGGAAATGTCCGGGCCAGGAGGGCGGATCGCTCGAACAGAGGAACCGCATGAGGGGATTCTTCACGTCCGGCCCCGGTCCCTACCCGGAAGCAGTCGGAAGCGGTCTGCCAAGTGAGAACGTTGTGAAAAGGCGCTCCGGATACGGGGGCACCCTTGTCATGCTAGCCTTATGCGCATCCTCGCACCTATGGGCGAGAGTCGGGCCCGTTGGACGCGCCGAAGGCGCGGTGGAGGGTACGGGTTAGGATCGAGGCGTTATGAGTGACCGATGTGGATCGCTGCTTCGAGTGGGGTTGCCCTCGGTTCTTTGGGTTCTCCTCCTGGGGACGCCGGCCAGCGCGCTGCAGCCCGCCATCGAGTTCGGATGGGGGGACGTGCTGGCCCCGGACGAGGCGGCGTTCCGGGACCACCTGCAGTCGGCGTTCGAGACGAGCGGGCTGCACGAGCTCGACGGGAGCTGGGGATTCCAAGGGGGTTATGGCGAGGGCTACTCCTTCACGGACGAGCTCGGGGATCCCCTCTACTTCATGGTCCGCGATGGCAGCCCGTTTCGGAGCGAAGACGTGGAGTGGCAGGAGCTGGCGATCGCGGGGACGGGTCCCCTGGGGGGCCCTGACTGGGACCTGCGCCGCGCATACCTCGTGGTGGCGCGTCCGGACTCCATCGGGGTCTCCGCCGATCGCCTGCGGGAGCCCTTCGATGCCCTGGCCCTGGCGACGCCGGACCGACCAGTCAGGGCGATCCTCTACGGCATCTCGCCCAGTGACGTCCCTCCCGGCGCGGTGGTGGACGGCCGCGGGCGGGTGGGACGCTACCGCGTCCTCGGCCACGAGCACCGCGTGATTCGCAGCGATCTCGAGATCGACCTCGGCGATCCGGCGCAGGAGCAGTTCATTCGCGACACCTTTTACCCGCAGGGAGTGCCCGGGCTCGGCGTGGACGTGCAGGACGACGACAGCTACGACGCGCCCGACTTCGACCTGGGGCGGCGCTACGTGCTGCTGTACTGGAACGAGGAGATCGATGCCCACTCGTGGGTCGGATTCGTGGCGCGCCTCGCGGACGGGCTGGGGAGCGACTTGTCGGGAGAACGAGTGCAGCTGGCCTTCTCCGTCGCGGGCTGGACGGTGGACCCGGACGGGGCGCCCCTCCTCTACGTCGTGCTCGAAGACGTGCACGAAGGTCCCGACGGGTTCGGCAACGAGGCGCACCTGCAGATCGACATCGGCGAGATCACCTCCAGCGAGCAGCGGGTCTCGATCCCTCTGTCGCGCTTCCAGGACGCGAACCCCGCCCTGGACCTGGCGAAGCTGCGACACCTCAAGTTCGCCGCGAGGGACGGCGGCCTTCCCTACTCCCGCCGGGGATCCCTTGCCCTCTTCGACCTCGCCTTCGTTCGAGCGTCACCGGCGCGTCACTCGGCCCAGAACACCTTCTGGTCGAACGACCCGGTCTCGGACGCGGCGCCGGAGCCCGACAATCCCCTGTCGGACCGCTTCCTCGACCAGCCGACGACGCTCTTCAAGTACTTCCACGGCATCACCGGCGCGGAGCTCGGGGCGGTTCCGTCCATCGTGACCAACGTCGAAGCGATCGTGGACGCCGGCACGACGCCCCACGTCACGCTCGAGATGTGGCCCGCTGGGCAGCAGGACGTGCTCGGCGACATCGCCGCCGGGGGCTACGACGAGTTCTTCGGCACCCTCTTCGGGGAGCTCGCCACGCTCGGGCGACGCGTGGAGATCGCCCCGCTCCACGAGGCGAACGGCTGGTGGTACCCGTGGTCCGCCTTCGGGGCGCCGGAGCGGGTGTCGGACGCCCTGCGCCGGATCGCCGGGCTCCGCGACGACGCCGCTGCCGCCAACGTCGCGCTCGTCTACTGCATCGCGGCCACCCCCGGGGCCCCCGGTGCCCTCCGCGAGGCCGTGGCGGCCTTCCCCGGCGAGGACGCGGTGGAGATCGTGGGCCTCCAGGGCTTCGAGTCCGGCTATGGGCTCGACGTCACGACGTACAACGAGATCTTCGCGACCGCCTCGGCGATTCTTCATGCACGGGCTCCGTCCCTGCCCCTGGCGATCACCGAGTACGGCTTCTACACCCTCCCCGGCGCCCAGTACGAGAAGGGGCAGCTCGGCAACTGGGCGCTGGGTGACGTGGTGGCCCTGCGAACGCCTCTTCCCCCGGTGCAGATGACCTACTTCAACGTGGCCAAGGAAGAGAACGGCGCGTGGCGCGACTGGCGCTACTACGACGTGGACACGGGTGACCCGGTCCCCGAGATGGTCGCCTGGGCGCAGGAGCTGGAGGGGCGGGCCCGGGATCCGTCGATCGAGACCGAGTCCCGTGACCGACAAGCCTACGAGACGCTGCTCCGGGCCCACCGGCGGACCGTGCTGGAGCTTCGGCGCGGACGGATCACCGACGGCAAGCACCAGGGCCAGCTCTCACCGGGCTCGTGATCGGCCCGGTCGATCCGCGCTGCTCTCCGTCGTTTTGGATGGCTCCGCCGTTCCAAAGGGCCCAGTTCTTTGCGATAACCACTCCATCGAGAAGCGCCCTTCCTGCAGCGAAGACCTGGAGCGCTCCGCCGTACCTGTTGGCCTCGTTGCCCACAATGGAGCCCCCACGCATTTCGAAGCTCGCCGCGTTGGCGACAGCGCCGCCCTGCAGGGCCCGGTTGCCGACCAGATCGGATCGGTCCAAGCTCACTTCACCGCCACGATCGATGCTGATCGCCCCGCCACCGAGCTCTGAGTAGACGTACGCTGTCGTTCGATTGCTCTCGAACGAACACTGATCGGCCTCCAAGCGTCTCCAATCGGTGACGTGCGCACCAGCCCCGTCGTCCGGCGCAGTGTTGCCGGAGATCCGAACCATCCGCAACACAGCGGAACCGCCTTCCACGGCAATCCCTCCACCTCTCTCGGCGTTGTTGTTGGCCAAAGTGCTCGCTTGGAGCAGCAGCTCTCCCGCCTCGCCAACAAAGATGCCTCCTCCAGCCGCGGATCCTCCTCCGGTGTCGTTGTCGACAATACGGCACCGATCGATTTCCAGCTCGCCGCTTTCGCAGAGAACTCCACCTCCGATGCGACGCCAGTGAGGTGTCGAAACCAGCGCACCGCTGCCGCCTTGGATGGTGAGTCCTCTCAGATGTACCGGCAAAGTCCCCGTGCGCCCGATCCACACGGTCGGCGCCATCTCGGCCGAACCATCGACCACGGTTCGCACGATCATCGTGGGATTGCCCGGTGCGGGGCCGGTGAGCAAGAGGTCTTTGTCGCCTAGTTCCAGGTTCTCGGTCCACAGCCCAGGAGCGATCCGCACAGTGTCGCCATTGGCGGCGGCATCGACGGCGGCTCCAAATCGTCGCGAAATCGCCGGGCACGTCGTGAATCGTGGCGACCGAGGGGCCGCCGATGACCGTGATCGTTGCGATCGGCAGCGGCCACGTGCGAGATTTGGGGGCATGGCCCTTCTTGATGTGCGGAGCCGATCTCATTCTTTCTTCTGCCACAGCACCCCTCCCGGACCACCATGGATGCCGATGTCGCTGCGGCGCCCGTTGTCGTACCCCTTTGGCCAATCCAACCAATCGCTCAAACGCGGGGGCCCCGCGTCGATGGCCGGCGAACGCGGAAGCGCCGCGTCGCTATCGCCCCACCTTCCTGGGCTCAGAACGAACTCGTTTCCGCGCCAAGTGATGAAATAAGGGGGACCCAGCACGTTGCTCTCGCCAACCAAGTCCTCTGGACCCAGGCAGTAACTGAGCTGAGTGGCGTCGCTGCTCCAGGCCCAGAGGTCGTTTCCCATGGTGACGCCACCGGATGCATTGCTCCAGAGCATGGAGTTGCTGATCTCGGCCCAGGCGTTCCCGGATTGGGCGATGACGTCGCCGCCACCATTCATGACCACGGTGCTCCGGCCGAGCCTCAGTCCTCCACCATCATTGTTGATTGCGGCGCCTCGCCAAAGCGCCCAGTTCCTGGCGATGACCACATCCTCGAGATCGGCAGCGCCGGAGGAGAGGATGAGCAGTCCACCGCCCCCCGAGTTGGCTCGATTCCTCGCAATCGTGCCACCGCGCATCTCGAAATACCCTTGGCTGGCGACGGCGCCCCCGTTGTCAGCATGGTTGTCGAACAGATCGCAACGAATAAGCCGAATCTCGCCGCCGCTGCCACAGAAGACCGCGCCGCCTCGCAGCCACGGGTAATCGAACTGATCGGGACCGTTGGCCTCGAAGACACAATCCTCGGCATCCAGCTCCCCACCGGCACTTATGCGAATGCCCCCGCCCTCGTCCGCGCTGTTGTTGGCGATCCGGACCAGTCGCAGCACTGCCGAGCCGCCCTCCACCGCAAGCCCCCCACCCTCATTCGCCCGATTGTCCACGAGGCTGCTCGCCCGAACCGTGAGCGCCCCAGCTTCGCCAACGAAGATGCCGCCTCCCGCCGCGGATCCGCTCCCAAAACGGTTGTCGGCAATGCGGCAATGATCGATCGTCAGCTCGCCGCTCTCGCAATAGACGCCGCCCCCGATGCGACGCCAGTGAGGAGTGGACACGAGAGCCCCCGCGCCACCTTGGACAGTCAGCCCTCTCAGACGCACCGGCAGAGTTCCGGAACCTCCAATCCACACGGTCGGCGCCACTTCGGCCGAGCCGTCGATCACGGTCTGCGCCACGATTGCGGGATTGCCCGGCGCGGTTCCAGTGAGCAACAAGCCCTTCTCGCCGAGGCCCAGGTTCTCTGTCCACAGCCCCGGAGCGATTCGTACAGTGTCGCCGATCGCGGCGGCATCGACGGCGGCTCCGATAGAGGCGAATTCGTCGGGCACGTCGTGGACAGTGGAGAAGGCCCCACCGGTCATGCTCTGCTTCTCTCTCGACAAGGTGCGTCACCTCTCGCCCGTCTACACTAATTGCGGGATGGGAAAATGTCTCACGCATGTTGGCAGAGAGGGGGGCGCGGAGGCTCGGTGGGCAGTTCAACGGCCTCGAGGATCTTCCGGATTGTCTCGCCCTTCGTGATGAAGGACACGATCCGCATACGGCCGTCCTCACATCGGGGGCATTTCAGTGGGTCGGCTCCAAACGGCCGGGCGATTAGCTCCGCCCAAGTCCTCTTCGAGAGCTGACGCGCGGGGAAGTCCGGGATGTCGGGGGGCGGGTCTTGGTCGTTGGTGAGCGTGACCGAGGCGTCGTCCCTCCGGGCTTGGTGGGCGCAAGGCCGATCCGTCCGGGGCGGCGCGGGCACGACGAGGGGGCGGAGCCGCGACCGCGGTGCGAGCACGCCATGGAAGTGGATCAGGTGCAAGCGGGGCAACGGCACTAGTGCCGTCAGCCGCTCCAGGAACTCGAGAGGCCGATAGTCGACGTGGGTGGTGCCGTTCCTCCAGGGGCGCTTGAACCGGTACCGCACGTTGCCTACATAAGGAAGGCTCTTCGCCGTTACTGACCCAGTGCCCCTCCTCGTCCACCCAGCCACCTTTGCGAAGCGCTCGGAGCACCCGGCGGTGGACGGTCGCGGCCAGCTGGTCGAGCTCCGCTGCCGTCGGTCCGGGGACCCGGTGGAACTCGGGATCCTCACCGTCCGTGCCGGAGTACACCCCGTCCAATGCGAGAACGTGGTCGAGGACTTGAGCTGCCGCGGAGCGGTCAGCTCCAAGTCCGAGCCGATGGGCTCCGCCCGCAGCCCATCGGGGGGTTGACGCGCAAGTCGGAGCCAAAGCGCTGCTCGAACGTCACCGACCCGCACTGGGGCTCGGACACACCGAGCTGCCGTCCCTGCGTCACCGGAACACGCCTCCGGTATCGGTGGTTACTATGAGAGCTGCACGAGCCGGAATGGGGAGCCCACCGAGGCGGAAGCGATCAACAACCCGGCCCCACCGGCCCTTCGAATCCGAGCGACTCCCAGGGCATCGATGCCGGCACCGCAATCCCCCCGTCATCGGTCGGGAACCCACACGGACTGTGCGGAGGTCTCAGCATGAGCCGAGTACGCTTCTCTTTGAAGCTCGTTCCCACGAGTCTCCTCTCCTTCCTGGCGGCCAACCTGGCGCAGGGAGCTACGATCCACGTCCCCGATGACCTGGCGACGATCCAGGATGCGATCGACGCGGCTTCCGACGGCGACACGGTGGTTGTCCGGCCCGGAACGTATGTGGAGAACATCGACTTCTCCGGAAAGGAGATCCTCCTAAGGAGCGACGACGGACCTGCCGAAACCGTCATCGACGGTGGGGCACCGGAGGACCCCAACCGCGGAAGTGTCGTGACCTTCGACAGCGGAGAGCAAACGGGGGCCATTCTCGACAGCTTCACCCTCACGGGCGGCACAGGGAACCTCCATTCGTGGTTCCGTGGGGGGGGCGGGGTATTCTGCCTGGATTCGTCACCGACCATCAGGGGCAACGTCGTTGCGGGGAACTTCTGTGAGCACGTTGGAGGGGGGATCCTCTGTTTCGAGGGATCCTCGCCCAACATCACGGGCAACGTGATATCGGACAACATCTCAAACATGAATGCCGGCGGGATCCACTGTGGAGGCTGGTACACAAGCCCAGCGCCGCGGATACACGGCAACAGAATCACCGGGAACGCCGCTCCGAACGGCAGCGGTGGGGGCATCAGCTGTGCCGACTGCTCCCCGGTGATCTCCCGCAACACAATCTCGGGCAACTCGGCCAAGTTCGGTGGCGGAATCAGCTGCTACGAGGCCTCACCCGATCTGACGGGCAATGTCATCTCGGAGAACTCGGCGGTATACAACGGCGGCGGAATCAGGTGTACGCTCTTCTCGTCGCCGACTATCAGCGGGAACGTGATTGCGAGCAACGTCTGCGACGGGTTCTTCGGGGGCCTTGGAGGAGGGATGGACTGCGCGGACGGCTCGCCATCGATCGTCAACAACATCTTCGCGGGCAACACCGGAAGGTGGGGTGGAGCGATGAGGTTCGACTCCTGCTCGTCCCCGGAGATCGTGAATACCACCGTGGCCATGAACGTCGCGACACAGGGGGGTGGGATCTATGCAAAAGGCACGGAGCTGACGATCACGAACAGCATCTTCTACGGTGACCAGGCCGCGGGAGGGCCGGAGATGATGCTGCTTGAGGGAGAGGGCCCTCCCACGCCCACCAGGCTCCACATCAGCTACTCCGATGTCGGTGGCGGCCAGACCTCCATCTACGTGGGCTGGGACTGCGTGCTGAACTGGGGCGATGGGATGATCACGGCGAACCCGCTCTTCGCCGACCCTCCGGCGGGTGATTTTCACCTGACCTGGGACTCCCCGTGCAAAGACGCCGGCTACAGCTCGGCTCCTCGCCTGCCCGGGGTGGACTTCGAGGGGGACCCCCGGATCGCGGGCGCCGCGGCGCTCTCGACCGGTCGAAATCTGGACGGGCGGGATCGTGAGGACTCGCTACGTGCGGATGTTGAGCCGATCACGGGCGGGAGTCCCGGGAGCCTCGAGCCGCCTGGTGTGAACGGCGTAATTGACGCGGCGGTGGACATCGGTGCCGACGAATTCCATCTGCACCTCTACTTCGTCGGCGAGGCCGTCCCTGGAGAGATGGTGGAGATCGGAGTGGTCGACCGTCCCGGGAGGGACCCAGTCGCGCTCGGGTTGGGCTCGGGAATGCAGGATCAGCCCCAGCCGACTCCCTACGGGGATCTCTACCTCGAGCTGCCCCTCCTCCTCGAGTGGGAGCTTGGCGTTGTCCCCGACGATGGCGTTCTGAAGGTGGCCGCCGAAGTCCCCGCATCATGGAGCGCCGGCGAGGAGTACCCCTTCCAGGTCTTGGCAGGTCCCATGGGCGATTGGGCGTCTGAGCTCACGAATCTGTTGGTTGTGGACGTGGAGTGAGAGCAGACCCCCGGCCCATCTCGTCCCCTGGTTCCCGGTCAGATACATGCAGGCTTGTATGGATGGCTATGAGGTATTATCACCTTATATCAATGGCGATAACACTGGTGGTAGCGACAGCATCAACACGCGTCT